>DMCN01000106.1:0-110524 GCA_003445795.1 Gallionellaceae bacterium | reverse complement strand
AACTCGTGTGTGCCGATGCCGAACTCGGCCATCAGGATTGGGCCCAGCGGCATCATGATCATGAAGTCGAGGATGTGGCTGAACTGGATACCCGCAAGGGTGAGCAGGAAATACTTTTCGCGTTGCGGGGTGAGTGAGGTCTGCATCGTTGCGATTTTAACAGGGTTCGCCCAATTCCTTCGAGGCTGGGCGATAATCCGCCATCTGAAAACATTGGAGTCCTGCATGTGCGGCATCTGTGGTGAGTTGCGTTTCGACAAGTCTGCGCCCGATATGGAGGCGATGAAACGCATGACGGCGAAACTGGCGCGGCGCGGGCCGGATCACGAAGGTTTCTTCAACGGCGGCGTGCTGGCGTTCGGCCACCGGCGCTTGTCCATCATCGACCTCTCCGAGCATTCCGACCAACCCATGGTGGACGACGGCCTCAAGCTGGCACTGGTGTTCAACGGCACCATCTACAACTACAAGGAACTACGCGCCGAACTGCTGGAGATGGGCTACGACTTCTTCTCCGAGGGCGACACTGAAGTCATCCTCAAGGCGTATCACGCCTGGGGTGAAAAGTGCGTGCAGCGTTTCTATGGCATGTTCGCCTTCGCCGTCTGGGACATGCGCGACAAGTCGCTGTTCCTCGCGCGCGACCGCCTCGGCATCAAGCCGCTGTATTACGCGCTGGACGGCATACATCTGCGTTTCGCTTCGACACTGCAAGCCTTGTTGGCGGCGGGCGGGGTGGATACCTCGCTCGATCCGGTCGCCCTGCATCACCACTTCACCCTGCACAGCGTCGTGCCTGCGCCGCGCACTCTCCTGAGCGGGGTGAAGAAGTTGCCGCCCGCGCACACCATGACGTTTACTGCTGCCGGCGAGGTGAAACTGCAACGTTACTGGTCACTGGACGCGACGCGTCCCCAACACGAACTGTCTGAACAGGAGTGGCTCGCCGCGACGCGCGCCGTGCTGACTCGCGCGGTGGAGCGGCATCGCCTCGCTTCCGATGTGCCGGTTGGCATTTTGCTCTCCGGTGGACTGGATTCCAGCCTGCTGGTCGGGTTGCTGGCTGACCATGTGGAGAATCTCAACACCTTCTCGATCGGCTTCGAGGAAGTGGCGGGCGAGCCGGGGCACGAGTTCGAGTACTCCGATCTGGTCGCCAAGCACTTCAACACCCGCCATCACAAGTTCGCCTTGCCCAACAGTGCGGTGCTGGAGACGCTGCCCGAAGCCATCGCACAGATGAGCGAGCCGATGCCGAGTTACGACGTGACCGCCTTCTATCTGCTGGGTGAGAAAGTGGCTGAAGAAGTGAAGGTAGTGCTGGCCGGGCAGGGGGCGGACGAGGTGTTCGGCGGCTACTTCTGGTATCCGCGCATGGATGCGGCACAGGGCTCACCGCTGGCACGCTTCTCGCAGCATTACTTCGACCGCGACCATAGCGAATACCTGGCGATGATGAGTGATGCCTATGCCGTGCCGGACGTGACTTCGCAATGGGTGAGTGGCGAACTCTCGCAGCCGCAGGCGGATGAGTTCCTCGACGAGGTGTTACGTCTCGATGTGACCGCGCTGATGGTGGACGACCCGGTGAAGCGCGTGGACAACATGACAATGGCCTGGGGGCTGGAGGCGCGCGTGCCTTTCCTCGACCACGAACTGGTGGAACTGGCGGCGCGCATGCCGCCGTCGTTGAAGCTCAAGGAAGGCGGCAAGTTCCCGCTCAAGGCGGTGGCGCGCGGCATCATCCCCGATGCGGTGATCGACCGCCCCAAAGGTTATTTTCCCGTGCCCGCGTTGAAATACGTGCGCGGCGAGTTCCTGGAAAAGATGCGCGAGTTGCTTGTTTCGGATGCCTGCCGCAAGCGAGGCCTGTACCGCCGCGAGTATGTGGAGAAGCTGTTGGCCGATCCAGAGGCTCATCTCACGCGCATCCAGGGCAGCAAGCTGTGGCATCTGGCGCTGCTGGAGTGGTGGCTGCAAATTAACGTTGACGGCGCTTCAAACTCGCACGCATAATCCGGAGCATGAACTCCATGCATTCCATTCGCCATTTCCGAGCCGCCCCCTGCGCGATCCTGCGCAAGGTATGGCATCGCGCGCAGAGTGGCCTGGAGAGTCAGTACTAAGCACTTACAGTATTCGTTTCTTTCAAAAGGCCACAGACGATCTCTGTGGCCTTTTTGTTTTTAGCCGTTCCCCTTGGCTCAGGGCGAACGGAGCCTCATGATTCGAGCCAAGGAGAAAAACATGTCGCTTCCGGCAGCATTCGTTTCGGTCATTCTGATCTGGTCCACCACGCCGCTCGCCATCAAATGGAGCTCGGTGGGTATCGGCTTCAGCTTCGCGGTGTTCTCGCGTATGGCCATCGGAGTGATGCTGTGCGCGGTGTTGCTGGCGCTGTTCCGCGTGCGCGTACCGCTGCACCGCAAAGCTTTGCTCGCCTATCTGGCGGGCGGACTGAGCATGTTCGCCGCGATGGCGCTGACCTACTGGTCGTCGCAGTTCGTCAGCTCCGGCATGATCGCCGTGCTGTTCGGCCTGTCGCCGCTCATCACCAGTCTGGGGGCGGCGCTGTGGCTGAAGGAGGAATCCCTCTCGCCCAGCAAATTGGCCGGGATGATGCTCGGGGTACTTGGCCTGTTGCTGGTCTTCCGTGGCGGTCTGGATTGGCACGAAGGGGCGACGATAGGGTTGGCAGCGCTGTTCCTGGCGGTGGTATCGCAATCGCTGGGGCTGGTGTGGCTGAAACGGATCAATGACGACAGTCCCCCGCTGGCAACGACATTGGGCATCCTGATCGTCTCGCTCCCCTTGTTCTTCGTCTCATGGTGGGTTATCGACGGTCATGTGCCGGAGGATGTCTCCGAGCGTTCTGCCGCTGCGACGTTGTATCTGGGTACGTTCGGCTCGGTGCTGGGATTCGCTTTGTATTATTACCTCATCAAGCACTTGGATGCCGGGCGGGTCGCGCTCATCACCCTGATCACGCCGGTGATGGCCCTGTTGCTGGGGCATGGCTTGAACAATGAGGCGGTGTTGCCGCAGGTGTGGTTGGGCACGGCGAGCATCGTCTTAGGCTTGTGCGTCCACCGCTGGGGCGAACAGTGGTGGAGGTTGGCGGCAGCCAGATAGTTCGGGCGGTCTGTAACGAACAACGCCCTGACGTATCCGTCAGGGCGTTGCTTGATTGATGGAGAGTTTGCCCCGACTTCAGCTGAACACGATGGCCATGTGACCGAAGAAGTATGAGACCGAGAAGGCCGCCCACCAGCCGGATGCTTCGGCTGCTGCCGAAATGATGCTTTCACCGGCATGCAGGCACATCGCAAAAACGCCAACGCCGAACAGAAATAGCATTCCAAAACCATACAATATGACGAACATTGCAGTACTCATGATGATCTCCTTATGCGAATAGTCTTTGGGGGGCTGTGTTATGCACGCTGAGCGGTCTGAACGTAGGGATGGGTATCAAAGCGTTGGCGCAGGTTCTTTTCCAATATTTTTTGCCCATCTTCCTCGAAGTGCCTGAATTCGACCTCGGTCAGGAAGCGGCCTTCCTTCATGATCGTATCCAGGCTGTGGCCGATGATCTTGACGATCTTTTGCGGGATGCCATCCTGCAATGAAGGTATCAGCAACTGCATGGCGATCTTTTTTTGCTGGCAGATATGGTGATCACTGAGGATATGTATGCTACGGATAGAAATGTCGTGAGCGACCCCCTTGTGGATGTTGATCTCCTTGTTCTCCTTCTTGCAGTCGCACAAGAAGCGAACTCCCCAATTGGTCGGGTAACGCGGATTACCTTGATATTCTTCCATTTCCGTCTCCGTTCAATGGTAGATGCAACTGTCGGAATGGAGGGTACCCATGTTGTTTGTGGGGGACAATATGCCAAACGGCCTAGCCAAGTAACCCGAAAGATATAGATACATGTCTATACCCTGTGCTGAAAGAAAAGGGGGCGCAACGGTATAATCGAGGCAGATAGCGGGTTTGGCCGCTGTCGGTTACTCAATGACAAAACAACTGGAGAGTAGGGGAATATGCGTAATCTAATCATTTTTGCTGTTGCATCCTTGTTTGTTGCTAATACCGCTTTTGCTGTCGATGCTGCTTGCGAAGCCAAAGCGGCTGAAAAGAAGCTGGCCGGCGCAGCCAAGGGCAGCTTTATGAAGAAATGTGAGAAAGACTCTGCGGTCGCGGCATGCGATATGAGAGCTGCGGAGAAAAAATTGGCCGGTGCGGCCAAGAACAGCTTTCTGAAGAAATGCCAGGCGGACGCGCAAGCGGCCAAGTAATCTAATCGGGCTGATGTGATATGTTCCGGCGGGCCTGTCCCGCCGGAATCATTTTGAGATCATGCTCAACTGGAAAGACGTACACCCCTATTCGGATCGCTTTGGCGATGTGTGCTTTTCCTCCGATTCCGGACTGGAAGAGCGCGCCATGTGTTCCTGCAAGGCAATGCGCTGGCGCCGTTGCCAAGAGTGAGAAATAAGGGACAATGCGCGACATGAAGAAATCACCGCCCCCCGAATACCCCGAAATCCGTCCCGGCCAATCCATCGAACTGCTGAAGGCGTTGCATATCCTGACGCGCGACGGCAAGATGAACCAGGATTCGCGCCGCAAGCTGAAGCAGGTGTATCACCTGTACCAGTTCATCGAGCCCTTGCTGGAAGAGGTGCGCGGGGAACGCGGCGCATTGACGCTGGTAGATCACGGTGCGGGAAAATCCTATCTGGGGTTCATTCTGTACGACCTGTTCTTCAAGGCTTTGCACGATGTCTCGCATATCTACGGCATCGAGACGCGCGAGGAATTGGTCACGCATTCGCACGAACTGGCGCAGCAGCTTGGATTTGGCGGCATGTCGTTCCTGAATCTGTCGGTGGCGGAATCCATCGTTTCGGACAAGTTGCCCGCCCAGGTGGATGTGGTGACGGCGTTGCATGCCTGCAACACGGCGACCGATGATGCGATCAACTTCGCGCTGAAGAAACAGGCGAAGCATATCGTGCTGGTGCCGTGCTGCCAGGCCGAGGTGGCTGCGGTGCTGCGCAAGAACAAGGGCAAACAACTGGCCAAGGACGCACTGGTCGAGCTGTGGCGGCATCCCATCCATACGCGCGAATTCGGCAGCCATCTCACCAACGTGTTGCGCTGCCTGCTGCTGGAGGCGCATGGTTATCAGGTGACGGTGACCGAACTGGTAGGATGGGAACATTCGATGAAGAACGAGCTCATCGTGGCCAGTTACAAGGACCTGCCGCGCAAGCGGACGGCGGAACGGTTGAACGAGGTGCTCCACAGTGTGGGGCTGGAAGAGATGAAAGACAGATTCTTTACGGAGCAGGACGATGCAGATCAGTGAATCGAAAAACAACCACTACGAGCGCATCGGCGGCGAAGCCAAGGTGCGCCAACTGGTGCAGCGTTTTTACCAGGTGATGGACGAATTGCCCGAGGTGCACGGCGTGCGCAAGATGCACGCCGAAAGCCTGAAAGGCTCGGAAGAGAAGCTGTTCATGTTCCTCTCCGGCTGGATGGGCGGGCCGCAACTGTTCGTGGAGAAATTCGGCCATCCGCACCTGCGCCAGCGTCACATGCCGTTCTCGATTGGCAAGACCGAGCGCAACCAGTGGCTGATGTGCATGGATCAGGCGCTGACGGACGTGGTGGAGGATGAGAACTTGCGCAACGAACTGAGGGTGGCCTTCATCAAGGTGGCCGATTTCATGAGGAATCAGTCCGAGCCGGATTGATCCTCGTCCTGCTCGGCGTCCGCTTGTGGCGTCGAGCTCTTCATCATCTCGGCGCGCGTTGCCGGGGTCTCCAGGCTGATGCGACCGAGCGTGCCGGTGCGGAAGTCCTGTAACAAGGTCATCGCCGCCTTTTCCAGATCGAATTCTTTACCCCTGATGCGGAAACCGCGTTGTTGGGCGATGGCTTCGATCAGGGCAACGCCGTCCATTTCTTCGTTTGCTGATTTGTAACGCTGCTTGACCAGTGCCGGATAGCGCTCCATGAGCAGATCGCCGAGGAAGGCGGCAACTTCACTTTCATGATAGGCGTTGCGGCCGATCAGGTTGCTGGCAGCGAGCAGGTAACCGTCACTCTCATAGGCGATCTTTGGCCACATCATGCCGGGCGTGTCGATGAGCTGCATGGTGTCGCTGAGTTCGAAATGTTGCAGGTTCTTGGTGATAGCCGGCTCGTCGCCCACAGCAGCGGTGCGCTTCTTCAGGAGTGCGTTGATGAAGGTCGATTTGCCGACGTTTGGGATGCCCATCACCATCATGCGCAGTGGCTTGAGCACCGAGCCGCGGTGCGGCGCGAGCGGCAGGCACAGCTTCGGTATCTTTGCGGCCTCGCCCGGCTTCTTGCACGAGATGGCGATTGCTTTCACGTTTTTCTGGCTGTTGAAGTGATCCAGCCAGGCCTTGGTTGCCGCAGGATCGGCGAGGTCGGCCTTGTTCAGCACCTTGAGGCAGGGGCGCTGGCGGTGTTCGCGCATCTCGCGGATCATCGGGTTGCTGCCCGCTTCCGGCACGCGCGCATCCAGCACCTCGATGACGACATCGATGCGCTCCATGGTCTCGGTCGCCTTCTTCTTCGCCGAGGTCATGTGGCCGGGGAACCATTGAATCGCCATTTGCTAAAGCCCTTGAAAACAGGCGCGCATTCTAACCGTTAATTGACGCGGGTAGCCTGTCCTCCCATAATCCTTGCGTCCGTATCGGGAGTTTTAACATGACCACAATCCGCCAGCAGGATTTCATCGACAGCATCGCCGACGCGCTGCAGTTCATCTCCTACTACCATCCGCAGGACTATGTGCAAGCCCTTGCCGCGGCCTATCGGCGCGAGGAATCTCCCGCCGCCAAGGATGCGATGGCACAGATACTGACCAATTCGCGCATGTGCGCGTTGGGCAAGCGCCCGATCTGCCAGGATACCGGCATCGTGGTGGCTTTCGTGCGCGTGGGGATGGATGTGCGCTGGGCGGATGCTTCCATGGGTATCACCGAGATGGTGAATGCCGGTGTGCGCAAAGCCTACATGCTGCCCGACAATGTGTTGCGTGCATCGATCGTCAGCGAGCCGGCGGGAAGGCGCAAGAACACGGGCGATAACACGCCGGCAGTGGTGCATTTCGAGATTGTGCCGGGCGATAGGGTGGACGTGCGTATCGCCGCCAAGGGTGGCGGGTCCGAGAACAAGTCGCGTTTTGCCATGCTCAATCCCGGCGACGATGTGGTGGAGTGGGTTGTCAGCCAGCTACCGGGGATGGGGGCGGGCTGGTGTCCTCCCGGGCAACTCGGCATCGGCATCGGCGGCACGGCAGAGAAGGCCTTGCTGCTGGCAAAAGAAGCGTTGATGGAAGACATCGACATGACCGAACTCAAGGCGCGCGGGGCGAAAAACCGCATTGAGGAATTGCGCATCGAGATTTTCGACAAGGTGAACGCACTGGGCATAGGCGCGCAGGGGCTGGGCGGGCTGACCACTGTGCTGGATGTGAAGATACTCGACTATCCAACGCACGCGGCTTCCAAACCCATCGCCATCATTCCGAACTGTGCCGCGACGCGGCATGTGCATTTCGAGCTGGATGGCAGTGGCGTGGCGACCTTCACGCCGCCGAAGATCGAGGACTATCCTGACGTGCATTGGCATCCGGCCGAGGATGCGCGGCGCGTGAACCTCGATACGGTGACGCGCGACGATATCCTGAAATGGCAGCCGGGCGAGACCCTGCTGCTATCCGGCAAGCTGTTGACCGGGCGCGATGCGGCCCACAAACGCATCGTGGAAATGCTGGCAAAGGGCGAAAAACTGCCGCCCGGCGTGGATTTTAACGGTCGATTCATTTACTATGTCGGCCCGGTCGATCCGGTGCGCGACGAGGTGGTCGGGCCCGCCGGACCGACGACGGCGACACGCATGGACAAGTTCACCGAGACCATGCTGGCGCAGACCGGGTTGATCGGCATGATCGGCAAGGCTGAGCGCGGCAAGGTCGGTCTGGAAGCGATCAAAAAACACGCAGCGGTCTATCTGATGGCGGTCGGCGGTGCGGCCTATCTCGTGGCGCAGGCGATCAAGAGCGCCAAAGTGGTGGCTTTTGCCGATCTGGGCATGGAGGCCATCTACGAATTCGAGGTGCTGGACATGCCGGTGACCGTAGCCGTGGATACGCAAGGGCGCTCGGTGCACGAGATTGGTCCGGCGGAGTGGAAGAAGCGGATCGGGATGATTCCGGTCAAACAGATTTAGTTTGTATGGTTTTCGAAGCTTTGCAGAACAGTTGAGCAAAGTTTCAATGGTTTGGCGGGTCTCCCCGCATTGCACTTTGGTGAACCTGGTCAGGTCCGGAAGGAAGCAGCCACAGCCAAGCGGTGCAAGTGCCGGGGGTAAGGCTCGCCTCCTTATGTTCGAGGGCGTCACACTCGATGGGTCAACGGTTGGGCGAGAGGCGATATGTCAGCGACTTCAGTATTAGCACGCAAATGGCGGCCCCGGAACTTTGCTCAACTGGCGGGGCAGGAACATGTCGTGCAGGCGCTGACCAACGCGCTCACGCAAAACCGCCTGCACCATGCCTATCTCTTCACCGGCACGCGCGGCGTGGGCAAGACCACCATCGCGCGCATCTTCGCAAAATCCCTGAATTGTGAATCCGGCATCACTGCCGAGCCGTGCGGCACATGCGGTGCCTGCACCGAGATCGATAGCGGTCGTTTCGTCGATCTGATCGAGCTTGATGCCGCCTCGAACACCCAGGTCGACAACATGCGCGAGCTGCTGGAAAGCGCGCTGTATGCGCCGACCAGCGGGCGTTTCAAGGTCTACATCATCGACGAAGTGCACATGCTGTCGAAGTCGGCCTTCAACGCCATGCTGAAGACGCTGGAAGAGCCGCCGTCGCATGTGAAGTTCATCCTTGCCACCACCGATCCACAGAAGATTCCGGTCACCGTGCTGTCGCGCTGTCTGCAGTTCAACCTCAAGCAGTTGCCGCCCGCGTTGATCCATACCCATCTGCAATATGTACTGGGGCAGGAGAACATCCCGTTCGAGAACGGTGCGCTGAATCTGGTGGCGCGCGCCGCACAGGGCAGCATGCGCGATGCACTGAGCCTGCTCGACCAGGCCATTGCCTATTCTTCGGGCAAAGTGGACGAGGCGCTGGTGCGTACCATGCTGGGGGCGATTGATCAGGGTTATCTGTTCGACTTGTTGCAAACGCTGCGTGCCGGTGATGGCGCCGGACTGTTGCGCATCGCCGACGATATGGCCATCCGCAGTCTGGCGTTCGAGGCCGCGTTGCAGGATCTGGCGACGTTGCTGCACCGCATAGCGCTGGCACAGACCATTCCCAATGCCATTCCTGACGACGAGCCGGAGCGTGTGCGTTTGTTGGAGCTGGCGCAGCAGTTCACACCGGAAGAGATTCAACTGAATTACCAGATCGTCATCCATGGCCGCAACGAGATCGATTTGGCGCCGGACGAATATGCCGGTTTCACCATGACATTGCTGCGCATGCTGGCCTTTGCGCCGCAAGGTGCGGGGGCGAGTGCCGGTCAGGTGGCGCCGAAACCGGCACCGGCAGCAGCGGCCAAGGCGGCGCCAACTGCGGCCAAGCATGTGGCCGCCGAGCCAGCACCTGCGGCGCATTCGGCCCCCGTGCAGACGGCGGCAAGCGGAACCGATCTGGATTGGAATGCCCTGCTGTCGCAACTCAATCTGCAAGGCATGGCGCGCGAGCTGGCGAAGAACAGCGTGCTGGTGAGTTTTGCCGAAGGGCGCGTGGTGCTGAGTCTGGCGCCGCAGCACAAGCATCTGCAAAGCAACAAGATCGCGCAGGACAAGTTGCAAGCCGCCTTGAGCGAGTATTTCGTCAAGCCGATCCGGCTGGCAGTGGAACTGGGGGCGACCAAGGATGTCGCAACCCCCGCCGCAGTGGAGCAGCATGAGAAGCAGACGCGGCAGCAGCAGGCGGAAGAGGCTATCAAACAGGATGCTTTCGTGCGCGAGGCACAGGCGCATTTTGGTGCACAGTTGATCGAAGGGTCCATCAGACCCGTTTAACCGGAGGAAGTGAAGATGATGAAGGGCGGATTGGCCGGGCTGATGAAGCAGGCGCAACAGATGCAGGCGAACATGAAGAAGGCGCAGGACGAACTTGCCACCGTCGAGGTGGAAGGACAGTCCGGTTCCGGCATGGTCAAAGTGATCATGACCTGCGCGCACGAGGTGCGCCGCGTGCATCTGGATCAGAGCGTGCTGGACGATAAAGAAATGCTGGAAGACCTAATCGTGGCGGCCCTGAACGATGCCAACAAGAAGGCCGATGAGACATCGAAGAAACGCATGAGCGGCTTCTCCGCCGGGATGAATCTGCCGCCGGGCATGAGTCTGCCGTTCTAGATGAACACACCTTCCAGTCTGGAAGAGCTGATCAGTGCTTTGCGCTGTCTGCCGGGCGTGGGCCCGAAATCCGCACAACGCATGGCCTATCACCTGTTGCAGCGCGACCGGCAGGGGGCGCTGCATCTGGCGCGCTCGCTCGATCATGCAGTGTCCAGCGTCAAGCATTGCAGCAAGTGCAACAACTTCTCCGAGGAAGAAATATGCCCGTTGTGCAGTTCGTCGCGGCGCGAGACGGACATGCTCTGTGTGGTGGAGATGCCCGCCGATCTGCTGATGATGGAACAGACGCTGGCTTTTCCGGGAATGTATTTCGTGCTCATGGGGCGGCTGTCGCCGCTCGACGGCATCGGCCCGGANNCCGCTCGACGGGCTGGGGGCTCGGGAACTCCCGCTGGAACGGCTGGTCAAGCGCGCTCAGGAATTGGCTTGCGAAGTCATTCTGGCGACCAACTTCACGGTCGAAGGCGAAGCGACCGCGCATTACATCGCCACTTTGTTGCGTTCGCAGGGAATCAAGGTGTCGCGTATCGCGCGCGGCCTGCCGGTCGGGGGCGAACTGGAGCATGTGGATAGTGGGACCTTGGCGCAGGCGGTGCTGGAAAGACGAGCGGTGACAGAATGACGGAAGAAACCGGCAACAAACAGCAGGGCGAGCGCTTGCAAAAGGTGCTGGCACAGGCCGGTATCGGCTCGCGCCGCGAGATGGAAGAGTGGATAGGCAACGGGCGCGTGACGGTGAACGGTACGGTGGCGACACTGGGTGTGCGCGTCTCCGAAGGCGACCGGGTGCAGATCGACGGGCGCAATGTGCGTTTGGAACTGGAGGCCGAACCGGCCTTGCCGCGGGTGCTGCTGTATCACAAGCAGGAAGGCGAGATCGTCAGCCGCGACGATCCGGATGGACGTGCCAACGTGTTCGACGCGCTGCCGAAGTTGCGCGGACAAAAATGGATCGCTATCGGACGGCTGGATTTCAACACCAGCGGACTGCTCATCTTCACCACTTCGGGCGAGCTGGCGAACCGCCTGATGCACCCGCGTTTCGAGGTCGAGCGCGAGTACGCGGTGCGTGTCCAGGGCGAGATGACGAAGGATCAGATGCACCAGATGATCAAGGAAGGTGTCGAGCTGGATGACGGCATCGTACGTTTCGAGAAACTGAGCGACGAGGGCGGCGAAGGCTATAACCACTGGTATCGTCTCGTTCTGAAGGAAGGGCGTAACCGCGTGGTGCGCCGTACCTTCGAGGCATTGGGCTTGCCGGTGAGCCGCCTGATGCGGGTACGTTTCGGCATCATCAATCTGCCCTCACGCATCAAACGCGGCATGATGGCCGAGTTGGGGGAGACTGAAGTGAGGGCGATACTCGAGTGGGTGGGCCTGCCAGGCGGAGTGGCCAGACAGGTGGTCGACGACGGGCGGCGCAACAAGTTGCAACGCGCGCGGCCACGGAAAAATTAAAACTGGCGAGATTGGTGGACTATCGTTAAAATCCGCGAGGTTAAGTGTGCTTCTTAAACGATAACGACAAAGTGAGCTTGGGGAACGAGCGGAAATAAATGGAAGAACGGGGCAACAAGACCATCATCTGTAGCGTGTTTTTTCTGGATATCGTCGAATATTCGAAAAAATCCGTTTCAGGGCAGATTTCGCTGAAAGAGCGTTTCAACGCCTTTCTGTCCATCGCTATCCGCGATGTGCCGGTTAACGACCGTATCATCCTCGACACCGGCGACGGTGCAGCCATCAGTTTTCTCGGTGACATCAGCGATGCCCTGCACGCCGCGCTGAGTATGCGCAGCAGCCTGCTGAACGAAGGGGTGCGCATGGAGCCGCCCTTGCTGGTGCGCATGGGCATCAATCTCGGTCCGGTGCGTCTGGTCAAGGACATCAACGGCCAGCCAAACATCGTGGGAGACGGCATCAATGTCTCACAGCGCGTGATGGGCTTTGCCGACCCGGGACAGATACTGGTTTCGCGCTCCTATTACGATGCGGTCTCGCGCCTGTCGCAGGAATATGCGGGCATGTTCCACTTTCAGGGCTCGCGTACCGATAAACATGTGCGCGAGCACGAGGTGTACGCCATCGGTTACCCCGGCGATTTCACCTCCACGCAGCGCAGTCTGTCGAAGCAGTCCAGGCAGGTCGGCGCAACGGGTTTTGATGTCGTGCTGTACAAGCTGGAGAACCTGTGGGATTCCTTTGCCGATACCATGGCGCGGTGGGAGCGCATCGCGGTGGATACTTACCGCAATGCCTCCCGTCAGCAGCGTGCGGCGATCATCGGTGTCGGCACACTGGTGCTGGTGTTGCTGGTTACTGTGATGGTCATGCTCGCGGGACGTCCTGACGCGAAGTCAGCGCAGGAAGCGTCTGCCAAGACTGGCAAGACACAGGTTGCCGCAGCGGCGACTACACAAAAAGCCAACACCGAGGAGAGCGGCAAGCAGACAGCGCCGGCAGAGAAAAAAGTACAGGGCGTCAAGCAAAGTTCTCGTGTGCGAACACTGGCCGAGACGACAGGCGCTCCGGCTGTGGTGAGTCTGGTGGTGCTGCCATGGGGCGAGGTCTATCTGGATGGTAGAATGCAGGGCGTAAGCCCGCCCTTGCTGGAACTGCAAGTCGTGGCAGGCAAGCATGAGATCAAGATACGCAATACGACATTCCCGGCTTACACCCAGGTGATCAAGGTGAAATCGGGAGAGAAGATAAAAATCAAGCATACATTCGCCAATTAGCGATCTGTGGCAAGTGTAAGGAATAGGAGTGTTTGATGTTGGGTCGCCGTAATATTTTTATTGGCGTGTTGATGGTTTGGCTACTGAGCGGTTGTCAGTACCTGAATACCTGCGATGAGTGCTGGTGGTACAACAGGACTGCTCCGAGCGAAAAGCTGGACAAAGGCGTGGAGAGCTACGCCGAGGGCAATTACATCGCCTCGATGGCTGCTTTAAAAGACGTGTTGCTGACTAAACTGGCCGACAAGGACGACAAGGTGAGTGCATACAAGTATCTGGCTTTCATACACTGTGTCTCGGGAAGAGAGAAGCTGTGCTTCGATGCATTCCGCAAGGCATTGGCGTTGAAGCCGGATTTCGAGCTGACACCTGCCGAAGCTGGGCATCCAGTCTGGGGGCCTGTGTTCCGCAATGCCAAAGCCAAGACTGGCAAGTAAACCTTCCTCGGCGAAATCATGATCACGCATCTGGGACGTTACGAGGTTGTCGGAGAGCTCGGTCAGGGCGCGATGGGCGTCGTGTACAAGGCGACCGATCCGCTGATCGACCGTATCGTTGCGATCAAGACCATCACCCTCAGTCTCGCCCAGGAAGAGCGCGAAGAGTATGAGGGGCGTTTCTACCAGGAAGCCAAGGCCGCCGGACGTCTCAGCCACCCCAATATCGTGACCATATTCGATGTCGGCCGCAGCGGCGACATCGCCTATATCGCGATGGAGTTCCTGCAGGGACGGGAATTGCGCGACATCCTTAACGATGAAAACTTGCTTCCGGTCGATCAGGTGGCTGATATCGTGGCGCAGGTCGCGCAAGGGCTGGCCTACGCACATGAGCATGGCATCATCCACCGCGACGTCAAGCCGTCGAACATCATGGTTGGGCGCGATGGTCATGTGAAGATCACCGATTTCGGCATCGCGCGTATGGCATCCGCCTCGGTTCGCACCCAGACCGGCATGGTGCTCGGTTCGCCGAAATACATGTCTCCCGAACAAGTGATGGGCAAGCTGGCCGATCAGCGCTCGGACATCTTCTCTCTGGGCGTGATGCTGTACGAGATGCTGACCGGTCAGGCGCCATTCGTGGGCGAGAACGTCAATGCCATCATGTATCAGACCCTGAATTCAATCCCGCAACCGCCGGGTTCTCTGAATCCGGCAGTGCCGGATATGCTCAATTTCATCGTAGCCAAAGCGCTGGCGAAAGATGTCGAGCATCGTTACCAGAACGCAAAGGATATGGCGAACGATCTGCGCGCCTGCCGCGACAGCATGCCGCGCAACGCAGCGCCGGTCGAATATTCCAATAAGCCGGTCGCTCTGCCGCAGCAGCAGGATACGTCACAGGAGATCGCCGACATGGGTGATGAGGCTGATGCCGGCGCGACCATGCGACTTTCGCCATCGTTCGATTCAGTCGGTGCGACCATGCGCCTTGCGGCGTTGACGGCCAGCCAGGAGGAAGTGGAAGAGTTGTCCAGGACCTTCAAGATGGCGCGACCCAGCATCGAAGAGATCAATCGTGCCGCCCCGCAGCAACCGCAGGTATTTGCCAAGCCGTCGCCGTCTGTTCGTCCGGCGACCGAGTCCAGATCAGGCAAAGGGGGCGGGCTGGTGCTGATGGCCATCATCGCCCTGATTCTGATCGGGCTGATCTCCGCTATCCTTTTCTAACCGGCCGTAGCCGTGAGCGGCCAACAGCGCTACTACACTTTACGCCCCTCCCGCCTGCTTGCCCTGACGCTCTTGTGCCTCTGTGCCGCAACGCTTGCGGCCATCTGGACGCTGCCGTTGCACCCGTTCGTGCTGTTCCTGCTGAGTGTTGCGGCACTCGCGTGGGCAGGCTATCACCTGTCGCTCGATGCGCGTTTGCGCCTGCAGCACTCTTGTGTGGCTTTCCGGCTGGAGGGAGAAGGGGAGGTCGTACTGGTTTTGCGCAATGGTAGACATTTGCCGTGCAGACTGTCCGCGGACAGTCTGGTAACTCCCTATCTGGTCATTCTGAATGTCGCCCTGAACGAACAGCGCAGCGGCCGCAGTCTGTTGATATTGCCGGATTCAATGGGCGTGGAGAGATTCCGCCGTCTGCGGGTCGCGCTCAAGTGGGGCGACAGGCCGGATCAGGCAGCCCGGTAACCGGGCGGAATCAGCACGGTCGGAACGGCTTCCGGCAGCATCTGCGGATAATCCTTGCTGAAGTGCAGACCGCGGCTCTCATGTCTTGAAAGTGCGCTTTGCACGATGAGGTCGGCCGTCAGCACCAGATTGCGCAGTTCCAGCAGGTCGGCGCTGACGTGGAAGTTGCGGTAATACTCGTTGATCTCCTCGTGCAGCAGCTGGATACGGTGCTGCGCGCGCTGCAAGCGCTTGGTGGTGCGCACGATACCGACGTAGTCCCACATGAAGCGACGCAACTCGTCCCAGTTGTGCGAGATCACCACGGTCTCGTCCGCATCGGTCACTTGGCTTTCGTCCCATTGCGGAAGTTCGGGAATCTGTCCCTGCGGCTTGCCAAGAATATCCCCGGCCGCGGCTTCGGCGAAGACCAGGCATTCCAGTAGTGAATTGCTGGCCAGCCGGTTGGCGCCGTGCAGGCCGGTGCTGGCGGTCTCGCCGATCGCGTAAAGCCCGTTCACATCGGTACGTCCGTGCAGATCGGTCATCACCCCCCCGCAGGTGAAATGCACTGCGGGAACGACCGGGATCGGCTGTTTGGAAATATCGATGCCCAGCGCCATGCAGCGCGAATAGATGTTGGGGAAGTGTTCCTGCAGGAATTCGACAGGCTGGTGCGAAATATCCAGATAGACACAATCCAGACCGCGCTTCTTCATCTCGAAGTCGATGGCGCGGGCGACCACGTCGCGCGGGGCCAGGTCGGCACGCTCGTCGTGCCAGGGCATGAACTTGGCGCCGTCCGGGAGTTTCAGGTTGCCGCCCTCGCCGCGCACCGCTTCGCTGATCAGGAAGGATTTGGCATGCGGGTGGTAGAGGCAGGTCGGGTGGAACTGGATGAATTCCATATTGGCGACACGGCAGCCCGCGCGCCAGCCCATGGCGATGCCGTCGCCGGTGGCGGTATCCGGGTTGGTCGTATACAGATAGACCTTGCCGGCGCCGCCGGTGGCGAGCACGGTATTTTGCGCCGCGATCGTGAGGGTCTCACCGTTCGCGCTGTTCAGCGCATAGGCCCCGTAGCAGCGGTTGTCGTCGCGCCGCAACTTCTTTCCGGTGATGAGATCAATGGCGATGTGCCGTTCCAACAAAGTGATATTGGGATGGGCGCGCACCTTGGCGGCAATGGTCTCCTGAACCGCCAGCCCGGTGGCATCGGCGGCATGGATGATGCGGCGATGGCTGTGGCCGCCTTCGCGGGTCAGATGGTAGCCGCTATCCGAAGTGGGGTCGCGGGTGAAGGGGACGCCCTGGGCGATCAACCAGTCGATGGCGGCGGCGCCATGTTCAATGACAAAGCGGGTGGTATCTTGGTCGCACAGTCCGGCGCCGGCTACCTGGGTGTCATGGATATGCTCATCCAGCGAGTCGTTTTGCGATAGAACGGCGGCAATCCCTCCTTGCGCCCAGGCACTGGCGCCGTCCAGCAGGGATTTTTTGGTGATGACGGCGACTTTTTGATTGTCCGCCAGCTTCAGAGCCAGCGACAGCCCGGCCAGGCCGCTGCCGATGATGAGAGTATCGAAGCGCAACACGCTGCTAGTCCAGATCCGGTTATCGACCGGCGAACTATATCAAACTGGAACGGGCATTTGAGCCGGAATGAACTATTTTTTGCATCCACTGTCCATCCGCTCGTTACAGGCAATGCTGACGCAGGTGTATCCGTCCGGTTATACTGCCGAACCGCTTGCAGGCGGTTCAAAATCAATAAACCGGGAAACGGAATGGGTGACAGGGAGGTCGATCAACAGCTGGTAGAACGTGCGCAACGCGGCGACAAGCATGCGTTCGAGTTGTTGGTGTCCAAATACCAGCGTCGCTTGGGCAGACTGATCTCGCGTTTCGTGCGCAATGCCGCCGAGGCCGAGGATGTCACCCAGGATGCCTTTATCAAGGCATACCGTGCGTTGCCCGCGTTTCGTGGCGATAGCGCGTTCTATACCTGGTTGTACCGGATCGGCATCAATACGGCGAAGAACCATCTGGTGGCACAGGGACGCAGGGCGCCGACCAGCACTCCTTTCGATGCGGAAGAGGCTGAGGATTTTGAAGATGCGACACTGCTGCACGAAGTGTCGACGCCGGAAAACGAACTGATGAGCAAGCAAGTGGTGGAGGTGGTGAACTCTTCGCTGCAGGAATTGCCAGACGATCTGCGTACCGCGCTGACTTTGCGCGAGATCGAGGGCCTGAGTTACGAGGAGATTGCGGCAGTGATGGACTGCCCGATCGGAACGGTCAGATCAAGGATTTTCAGGGCACGAGAGGCGATCGCCGCCAATCTGCGCCCGTTATTGGGTACTAGCGAAGGCACAAGGTGGTGAATATGAAACAGGAAATTTCGGCTTTGATGGACGGCGAGATGTATGAGGACCAGGCGGACATCTTCTTCGACAAGCTCAAACGCCATCCGGATACGCATCAGGATTGGACCACTTATCATCTGATCGGCGATGCCCTGCGACAACCCGACCATCTTTGCAAGAACTTCGGCCAATCCTTCCATGAACGCCTGCAAGCCGAACCCACTGTTTTTGCACCCCACAACCGCACTTCCCAGCGTGTCCGCAATTTTGCCCTTTCTGCCGTCGCTTCGGTGATGGCCTTGGCGCTGGTCGCATGGCTGTCGCTGCAAGTCGGGAGCGAGCCTACCCCGCAGATTGCCGCGATACCGCAGGAGAACGTTGCGGCAGTCCGTCCGGCATCCGCGCAAAACGATGATTATCTGATGGCACATCAGGAGTTCTCCCCCAGCGCCGAAGTTCATGGCGCGGCCTCTTATATTCACGCGGTGGCGGGAAAATAGTGCGAGTCGCAATGAAACGAACCGGGTATCTTTTCTTCATGCTGGCGCAACTGGGTGCTGCTTCAGCGTGGGCTGACCCCTTGCAGGGTAATGAAGCTGATTGGCTCAAGACCATGGTTTATGCAGCGCACCAGACCGATTACAGCGGGGTCTTCGTCTACCAGTCCGGCGGTCGTGTCGAGATGTCGCGCATCACCCATGTTTCCGACGAGAACGGCGAACATGAGCGCCTGGAAAGTCTGGGCGGCACAAGGCGCGAGATCATCCGCAACAACGATCAGATATGGCAGATTTCCGAAGGGCGCAAGATCAAGTCCGAAAAGCGCCAGCTCAAGCGGGCTTTCCCCGCTCTGTTGCCCGAGCAGATATCGATACTGAAAGAAAATTACCTGATCAGGCGCGAAGAAGAGGGTGAAGTTGCCGGATACCACGTGCATACCGTCACCTTCCAACCCAAGGATAATCTGCGCTATTCCCGCAAGATGTGGGCACACTACGATTCAGGCTTGTTGCTCAAAGCGGCGGTCATGGATGATCGCGGTTACATCATTGAGCAGTATGCTTTCATGGAATTGAACATTGGCGGCAACATCGACCGCAAATGGATATCCCGGGTCAAATCCACCCCGATGGATACTGCACAGCAAGTCCAACCCTCCCATCTGACCATCGCCGATACGGCGCTTGCGGAAGCCAGCGGCTGGCAGGTCGATGAACTGCCTTTTGGGTTCAAGAAAATACTGGAGATGCGCAGGACTTTCCACCAAAGCACCGAGCCTGTCATCCATATGGTGTTTTCCGATGGTTTGGCCGGGATATCCGTCTTCATCGCCAAGCTGGATGAATCTGAGCGTCGCCTTTCTGGACTGGCAGGCCAGGGGGCGGTGCATGTGTATAGTCGCGTCATCGGCGATGCTTTGGTTACGGTGGTCGGTGAAGTGCCGGCCAGAACCGTGATCCAGGTCGCCGATTCCGTGCGCTACGCGGGGCAATGACATGCTGGAGATGCGTGCAATAATCATCAAGGTGCACGGCGAGGAAGCCTCGGTGCAGCCTTTGGGGACTGGCGGTTGCGGCCATTGCGACAGCGAGGGCGGTTGCGGCAGCGGAACACTGTCAAAGATGTTCTGCAGCAGCAAGCCGCGGCATTTCACCGTTCGCAACGAAGCAGGCGCCAAAGTGGGCGACGAAGTCCATGTGTCTTTGCCGGATGGAGTCCTGCTTCGCGGTGCAGTGAAGATGTATTTGTTGCCGCTGGCGTTGCTGCTGGTCGGAGGGGGCCTTGGTGTCGGCTTGGCCGGCGAAACTGTCTCGCACGATGCATATGCCGCCGCCGGCGCGCTCGGCGGTTTGTTGCTGGGTTTCATCCTGGCAAGATTTTCGTCTTTCAGAGTCGGCCAAGCGGTCGCCTCGTCCATCGTCACATCGCATTCCGGTTCTTAATCATCGTTTCATCAGGAGGCTAAGCGCATCATGCTGAAGAGAATATTTTTCCTCGCATTGTTCGGATTGTTATCCTTGCAGGCAGTTGCCAAAGACCTGCCCGACTTCACCGAACTCGTCGAAAAACAGGGTGCAGCCGTCGTGAACGTCAGCACCACGCAGATCAACCGTGCACCGCAGATGTTCCAGGGCGCACCGAATTTGCCGGAGAACGATCCGTTCTACGAGTTCTTCCGCCGTTTCGCGCCGCAGATGCCGCGCGAACAGGAATCGCAATCGCTGGGCTCCGGCTTCATCATCAGCGCCGACGGTTATATCCTGACCAACGCGCATGTGGTGGATCGCGCCGAGAAGATCACCGTGCGCCTGAACGACAAACGTGAGTACAAAGCCAAAGTGATCGGTGCGGACAAACGCACCGATGTGGCATTGCTCAAGATCGATGCGAGCGGCTTGCCCAAGGTCACTCTTGGTGAACCCGGTCTGCTCAAGGTGGGCGAATGGGTTTTGGCCATCGGCTCTCCGTTCGGCTTCGACAGCAGCGTGACAGCGGGAATCGTCAGTGCCAAAGGGCGCTCTTTGCCGCAAGAGAACTTTGTTCCTTTCATTCAGACCGATGTGGCGATCAATCCAGGCAATTCAGGCGGCCCGTTGTTCAACATGAAGGGTGAAGTGGTCGGCATCAACTCACAGATCTACAGCCGTTCCGGCGGCTACATGGGGCTGTCGTTCTCTATTCCCATCGATGTCGCAATGGATGTGGTGAACCAGTTGCGAACCACCGGCAAGGTCACGCGCGGCCGCATCGGTGTGAGTATCCAGGAGGTGACGCGCGAACTGGCGGATTCCTTCGGTCTGCCCAAGATTGCCGGAGCGCTGATCTCCGCGGTTGAAAAAGGTGGCCCGGCAGACAAGGCGGGTGTGCGCCCGAGCGATGTGATCCTGAAGTTCGATGGCAAGACAGTGAATTCGTCATCGGATCTGCCGCGCATCGTCGCGGCTACCAAGCCTGGCAACAAGGTCAGCGTGCAACTGTGGCGCAAGGGCAATGCCATGGATGTGTCGCTGGTGGTCGCCGAGATCCGCGAAGATGGCGGAGAACTTGCCCAGCGCGGAAGCCGCAGCAATGCGGAGGGGGCTTCGGAGAGCGAGACCCGGCTTGGCTTGGTTGTAAGCGAGCTGAACGAGCAACAGAAAGCTGAATTGGGTGTGGGAGGGGGCTTGATTGTCGAGGACATGAAAGGTCCGGCCGCCCGCAGCCAGTTGCAGCGTGGTGATGTGATCCTGGCGGTACAGAATATTGAGATACACAACTTCGAGCAGTTCAACGAGGTGCTCAAGAAAGTGCCCAAAGGACGCAATATCGCCTTGCTGGTGCGCCGCAGCGAGGGTACGGTCTACGTTCCGATCAAACTGGACGAGAAGTAACCCCTTTCTGTTGCTCAGCGTATCCCGTCAAAATCGGCTAGAATCCGCGCTTCGCGTAACTATCGATTTTGACGGGATTTTCCATTTTGAGCCTCATGCAGCATATCCGTAATTTTTCCATCATTGCCCATATCGACCACGGCAAATCNNGAGCGCGGCATCACCATCAAGGCGCAGACCGCGGCCCTAAGCTACAAGGCACGTGACGGCCAGATCTATAACCTTAATCTGATTGATACCCCAGGGCATGTGGACTTTTCCTACGAAGTCTCGCGTTCGCTGTCTGCCTGCGAGGGTGCCTTGCTGGTGGTGGACGCCTCGCAGGGCGTGGAAGCGCAGACTGTGGCCAATTGTTACACCGCGCTCGATCTGGGCGTAGAGGTCGTGCCGGTACTGAACAAGATCGACCTGCCTTCCGCCAATCCGGAAAATGCCATCCTCGAGATCGAAGATGTAATCGGTATCGGCGCGCAGGATGCCGTCCACTGCTCGGCCAAGACGGGGCTGGGCGTGGAAGACGTGCTGGAAGCGCTGATCGTCAAAGTGCCGGCGCCCAAAGGCGACGTCACTGCCCCCCTGCAGGCGCTGATCATCGACTCTTGGTTCGATAACTATGTCGGTGTGGTGATGCTGGTGCGCATCGTCAACGGTACGCTCAAGCCCAAAGACAAGATATTGTTCATGGCGACCGGCGCGCAGCATCTCACCGAGCATGTCGGGGTGTTCACGCCGAAATCACAGGACCGGGAGTCGTTGAGCGCCGGGCAGGTGGGGTTCGTGATCGCCGGCATCAAGGAGTTGAAGGATGCCAAGGTTGGCGATACCGTCACCTTGGTGTCCAAGCCTGCCGCTGCGGCTTTGCCAGGCTTCAAGGAGATCCAGCCGCAGGTGTTCGCCGGATTGTTCCCAGTGGAATCCAACCAGTACGAGGCGCTGCGCGATTCGCTTGAAAAGCTGAAACTCAACGATGCCGCGCTGCAATACGAACCGGAAGTGTCGCAGGCTCTGGGCTTTGGCTTCCGCTGCGGCTTCCTTGGTCTGCTGCACATGGAGATCGTGCAGGAACGGTTGGAGCGCGAGTTCGACATGGATCTGATCACCACCGCGCCCACGGTGATCTACGAAGTTGTGCTGCGCGATGGCACGGTGATCATGGTGGACAATCCGTCCAAATTGCCGGACCTGTCCAAGGTCGAGGAGATTCGCGAGCCCATCGTCAACGTCAACCTGTATATGCCGCAGGAATATGTGGGCGCAGTCATCACGCTGTGCACGCAGAAACGTGGCGTACAGATCGATATGAATTATCACGGCAAGCAGGTTCTGCTGAAATACGAGATGCCGATGGGCGAGATCGTGCTGGATTTCTTCGACAAGCTGAAGTCGGTGTCGCGCGGCTACGCTTCCATGGATTACGAGTTCAAGGAATATCGTTCGGCGGATGTGGTCAAGGTGGATATGTTGATCAACAGCGAAAAGGTGGATGCGCTGTCCATTATTGTGCATCGCAGCAATAGCCAGTATCGCGGGCGCGAAGTGGCGGCCAAAATGCGCGAGTTGATTCCGCGTCAAATGTACGATGTGGCGATCCAGGCGGCCATCGGTGCCAACATCATCTCGCGCGAGAACGTAAAGGCCCTGCGCAAGAACGTGCTGGCCAAGTGCTATGGCGGCGACATCTCGCGCAAGAAGAAGCTGCTGGAGAAACAGAAGGCGGGAAAGAAACGCATGAAGCAAGTGGGCAGCGTGGAGATTCCGCAGGAAGCATTCCTGGCTATCCTGCGCGTAGACGACAAATAACCGGATTGGAATTCAGATGACCTTCGCCTTGATCCTGTTTTCTTTGCTGGTGCTGACCGGAGTGATCTGGCTGCTGGACCGCTTCCTGCTGCGAGCCAAGCGAGCCGCAGGAGTTAACGAACCATGGTGGGTGGAGTACGCCAAGAGTTTCTTTCCGGTGATTCTGATCGTATTCGTATTGCGCTCATTCCTTATCGAGCCGTTCAAGATCCCGTCCGGATCAATGATTCCCACATTGCATGTGGGAGATTTCATTCTGGTTAACCGCTATACGTATGGTTTGCGCTTGCCTATCGTCAACAAGAAATTCGTCGAGATCAATGAGCCGCAACGTGGCGATGTGATCGTGTTCCACTTTCCCGAAGATCCCTCGGTGGATTATATTAAGCGCTTGGTTGGTGTGCCCGGCGATGTGCTGGTATATCGGAACAAAAGGCTGTCGATCAATGGGGTTGAGCAGGTTTTACAGCGCGACGGCGACTTTAACTATGTCGAAAGCGAGTTAAGGTTCATGCATACAGAGCGATATAACGAAAGCCTTGGTGGGCGCACGCATCCGGTGCTGTTGAATCCCGAGATGCCGCAGGTGCATTTGAGTAATGTGGAGAACTTTCCGCAGTATGAACAATGCAGTTATAGTGAGCAGGAAATCAGGTGCAATGTGCCGGCTGGCCACTATTTTATGATGGGAGATAACCGCGATAACAGCAAAGACAGCCGTTATTGGGGGTTTGTGCCAGACGAGATGGTGGTGGGAAAGGCCTTTTTTATCTGGATGAATTTCAGCGAATTTGGGCGTATCGGCTCTTCGATCAAATAGTAAGTGACATCAGGAAAGGAAAAACATGAAAGCATTTGCCGATAAGCAGCGGGGACTCAGTTTTTCTGGGTTTATCTGGATTGCGATAGGTTTGGTTTTTGTTGCAGTTGCAAGCATGAAACTCATACCTGCCTACATGCATAGCGAGCAGATTTCGCAGATATTAAAAGCGATCGCGCAAGATCCTGACATGAGAACGGCAACAGTCCATGATATCAAAGAGTCGTACAGCAAACGTGCAAGCATTAATTACATCACTGATATTACAGCTGAGGATCTTGATATCGAAAAGAGTAACGGGCAACTAATCTTAAGTGCCAATTACGCAGTCAAGATTCCCGTTGCAGGAAACATGACTTTGCTGCTGGAATTTAATCCGTCCAGCCAGTAACTCAGCCTATGAAGCATGCAGTGCTGTGCAAGCAGCTTGGCTATCAGTTCATTCAGCCGCAATTGCTGCAGAGAGCGTTGACTCATCGCAGCTACAGCGCAGCCCATAACGAACGACTCGAGTTCCTGGGCGATAGTGTGCTGAACTGCACCATCGCCAAATATCTTTACGACACTTTCCCGGAACTGCCAGAAGGGGATCTGTCCCGGTTGCGATCTAATCTGGTGAACCAGCAGACCCTGGCGATATTGGCGCAGCAACTGAATCTGGGAGAGCAACTCCTGCTGGGCGAAGGCGAACGCAAGAGCGCCGGATTCCGCAGACCTTCCATCCTCGCGGATGCGCTGGAAGCCCTGTTCGGCGCCGTGATGCTGGATGCGGATTTTGCTGCGGCCGAGAAGGTGATCCTTGGTCTGTATGTGCCGTTCATCGCACAGACCGATCTGCAGTCATTGGGCAAGGATGCGAAGACCCTGCTGCAGGAACTGTTGCAGGGGCGCAAAAAGGCATTGCCGCAATACAATGTTCTTGAGATCAAAGGCGAGGCCCATGCGCAGACCTTTGTCGTTTCCTGCGAGATACCGCAACTTGGTCTGATGACCCAGGGTGAGGGCGCCAGCCGCCGTATCGCCGAACAAATCGCCGCCGAAAAGGCTTACCAACAGATTGAAAGCATATGACCGAATCCCAGCAATTCCACAGCGGCTTCATCGCCATCGTCGGCCGCCCCAACGTGGGCAAATCGACGCTGCTCAATCACCTCAGCGGGCAGAAGATCAGCATCACTTCGCGCAAGGCGCAGACCACGCGCCCCCGTATCACCGGCATCCTGACCGAAGACAAGACCCAGTTCGTCTTCGTCGATACGCCCGGTTTCCAGACGCAGCACACCAATGCTTTGAACCGCGGCATGAACCGTGTCGTGACAAGCAGCCTGCGCGAAGTGAATGTGGTGCTGTTCGTGATCGAAGCGCGTCACTTCGATGAGCGCGACCAGCAAGTGTTGGAACTGCTGCCGCAAGACCGCCCCGTGATCCTGGTCATCAACAAGGCCGACTTGCTGGATGACAAGGCCGAACTGTTGCCCTTCATCGAAAAGATCGCGCCGATGCGGCATTTCGCCGCCATCGTTCCGGTGAGCGCCCGCCAGGGCAAGCAATTGGATACCCTGCTGGATGCCATTCGTCCCTATATCCCGGAAGGCGAACACCTGTACGCCGAGGACGAGATCACCGACCGCAACGAACGCTTCCTCGCTGCCGAAATGTTGCGCGAGAAAGTGTTCCGCTTCACCGGCGAGGAATTGCCATATTCGGTGAGCGTCGTGATCGAGCAGTTCAAGATGGAAGGCAAGCTGCGCCGCATCCATGCGGCCATCCTGGTGGACAAGGACGCGCACAAAGCCATGCTCATCGGCAGCAAGGGCGAAAAGCTCAAGGAGATCGCCACTCAGGCGCGCCTCGACATGGAGAAGCTTTTCGACGGCAAGGTGTTCCTCGAAGTTTTCGTCAAAGTCCGCAGCGGTTGGGCGGACAGCGCGCAGATGCTCAAATCGCTGGGGTATGAGTAACGCAGCGTCAAAAAATCGCATTCAGGACGAACCGGCCTTCGTACTGCACAGCTACCCGTTCCGCGAGACCAGTCTGGTATTGGAAGTGTTCAGCCGTCAGCACGGGCGTGTTCCCCTGGTGGCGCGCGGTGCGCGGCGGCCCCGCTCGGCGATGCGCGGCCTGCTGATGGGTTTCCAGCCGCTGCAGCTTTCCTGGTTCGGCAAGCACGAACTGCGCACGCTGCACAGCGCGGAATGGCAAGGCGGGCAACCGCAGTTGCAGGGTACGGCGCTGCTGTGCGGGTTCTACCTGAACGAACTGCTGCTCAACCTGATGGCGCGCGACGACCCGCACGAAAGCCTGTTTGATTATTACCAGCAAACCTTGCTGCGACTGGCCCAGGAAGACGATCATGCCTTCACGCTGCGTTGCTTCGAGAAGCATATGCTGCAGGAACTCGGCTACGCGCTGTCTCTGGAAACGGAGGCGGGCAGCGGCAAGCCCATAGCCCCGGACGGGACATACCGCTATATACTTGAGCGCGGCGCGATAGCCGAATCGGCAGACTCGTCTCAAGGCATGCCGGTTGCCGGCAAGACCTTGCTTGACATGGCGGCCGACGATTACAGTGATGCCAACAGCGCGCGTCAGAGCAAACAATTGATGCGCATGCTGCTCGATCACCATCTGGCCGGAAAGACCTTGCATACGCGCGAATTGATGAGGGATTTACAGAAGCTATGATCAAACTCGGACTTAATATCGACCACGTCGCCACCCTGCGCCAGGCGCGCGGTGCACGCTACCCGAATCTGGTACGCGCCGCGCTGATCTGTGAAGAGGCAGGCGCGGATGCCATCACCATCCACCTGCGCGAAGACCGCCGCCATATCCAGGATGCCGATGTGGATGTCCTGCGCGGCATGCTGCAGACGCGCATGAACCTCGAGTGCGCCGTCACCGATGAGATGATCGCCAACGCATTGCGCGTAAAGCCGCATGACATCTGTCTGGTGCCGGAGAAGCGTGAAGAGTTGACCACCGAAGGAGGCTTGGACGTGATCAGGCATTTCGATGCCGTGCAGCGCGCCACGCAACGCTGTACCGAGGCGGGAATCCGTGTCTCGCTGTTCATTGATGCGGACGAAAGACAACTCGATGCGGCAAAGAAGGCCGGTGCACCGGTGATCGAGATCCACACCGGCAAATACGCTGATGCCGACAGCGTTCCAACGCGCGAAGCAGAACTGGCGCGCATCCACGCTGCCGCTTTGCATGCGCATGCGCTGGGACTGCAGGTGAATGCCGGACACGGACTCCACTACCACAACGTGCGTTCCATCGTCGCCATCCCGCACATCGCCGAACTCAACATCGGTCATGCGATCGTCGCCGAGGCGGTGTTCGTTGGTCTGGAGCAGGCGGTCAAGAACATGAAGGCATTGCTGGTTCCATGATCGTTGGGATCGGCACCGACATCGTCACCGTGGCGCGCATCGAGGCGGCGATGGTGAGACATGGAGCGGCCTTCGCTGAGCGCATCCTGAGCGCAGCGGAACTGGCCGAATACGCCACCCAAGCCCATCCGGCACGCTTCCTGAGCAAGCGTTTTGCCGCCAAGGAGGCCTTCGCCAAGGCCACCGGACAAGGCTTGCGTCATCCGGTGAGTTTGCGCAACATCACGGTCGGACATGACGAATTGGGCAAGCCGGTGTTCCTGTTCGATGCGGAACTGGGGACCCATCTGCAAAAGCGGGGCATCGCTCATCATCATCTGAGCATCAGCGACGAGCGCGACACCGCAGTGGCATTCGTGATTCTGGAAGGGGAAGCCTGATGGGTAATGGTCCGGTGATGCTGGATGTGCTGGGAATGAAACTGACGCCGGAAGACGAGGCGCGCTTGCGCCATCCTCTGGTCGGCGGCGTCATCCTGTTCGCACGCAACTATGAATCGCCAGCGCAGCTCGCCGAGCTGACGGCCAGCATCCACGCTTTGCGCACGCCGCCCCTGTTGATCGCGGTGGACCACGAGGGCGGCCGGGTACAGCGCTTCCGCGAAGGCTTCACCAGGATCCCGCCGATGCGCGAACTTGGTAAGGTGTACGACGAACATCCCAAACGCGCCAAGCACCTGGCGCAACAGGTCGGTCACGTGCTGGCCTCCGAACTGCGCGCGTGCGGGGTGGATTTCAGCTTCACACCGGTGCTTGATGTCGACTACGGTGCAAGCAGCGTGATCGGCGACCGCGCATTCCATACCGAACCGCAGGCGATCGCCGAACTGGCGCATAGCCTGTTGCTGGGATTAAAGCAGGGCGGTATGCCGACGGTGGGCAAACATTTTCCGGGCCACGGCTTCGTCTGCGCCGATTCGCATCTGGAGATCCCGGTCGACGAGCGCAGTTATACCGACATCGAATTGTGCGACCTGATTCCCTTCCGCCAGATGGTCGATTTTGGTCTCACTGCCGTGATGCCCGCCCATGTCATCTACCCCAAGGTTGATCCGCGCCCGGCCGGATTTTCAAAGGTCTGGCTGAAAGACATCCTGCGCGGGGAACTCGGATTCGAGGGCTGCATCTTCAGCGATGACCTGAGCATGGAAGGAGCGACCGTCGCAGGCGGCATCGTGCAGCGCGCGGAAGCCGCGCTCAATGCGGGATGTGACATGGTACTGGTCTGCAACAAACCGGAATCGGCCGACGAATTGCTGGCCGGGTTGAAATGGAGCATGGCTGCCCCGAGCAAAGCCAGGCTGGCCCAGATGCATGGCCGCCCCCATCCCCGGACACTGATGCAATTGCATGAAGATGCTGATTTCATCAAGGCGTTGCACGAAGTAGCCAGCATCGGCATGCGCGAAGGCGAGCTGCCGCTGGTTTGAGCGGGCCCTTCTCTGGCGACAGGAGAAAGCGGCTTCTCGAATCTGGTGCAAGGGATTATGATGTGGGACATCTTGGCTTGAGTATGAGGAGAGAGGAATGCAACAGGTATCCCGTATGCAGCATCCTTTGGAAACAGATTATTCCCAACTGTCAGTGCGCTTCGATTCGGAGCGCGGCGTGCTCTGGACTCAGCTCAATCCGAAAGATGTCCCTTGTTTTAGCCTCGAGCTGCTTGGGCAGCTAAGAGTCCATCATGATGCAATCGAGGCACATGGTAACCGTTTGACGGGCAATGGACATGGGCAGGATGTACGATATTCCGTATTGTCATCGCTGACTCCGGGCATATTCAATCTGGGGGGCCAACTCGCACTGTTCCGGGAGCTCATTCGTAGCGGGAACAGAGATGCATTGTTGCACTACGCGACAAAATGCATCGATGTCATCCATCAGCGTGTTCATCACTTCGATTCTCCTCTGGCTACCATCACACTTTTGCAAGGTGATGCCTTGGGTGGCGGATTTGAAGCGGCACTAACCAGCGATGTCATCATTGCCGAACGGCGTAGCCAGATGGGTTTTCCAGAAATACTGTTCAATCTTTTTCCTGGTATGGGGGCTTATAGTCTGGTGGCCAGGAAAGTCAGCCCGAAATTCGCCGAGAAGATGATCCTGGGCGGCAAGATGTACAGTGCGGAAGAGTTATATGAAGCTGGACTGATCGATATCCTTGCTGAAGACGGCAAGGGGGTAGAGACAGTCAACGACTACATCAAGAAGCAGGAGCGCCGCTCCAATGGTTTCCTGGCCGTTCAGAAAGCTCGGCACCGTTTCAATCCGGTCACTCAGCAAGAACTGATGGACATCACGACCGTGTGGGTCGATGCCGCGCTCAAGCTGAACGAGAAGGACCTGAAGGTGATGGATCGCTTCGTCCGTTCACAGGAGAAGCTGTTTCTGCAGCCGCAGGAACAAGCTGTCGCGGCCAACGCAGCCTGACCGTTACAAGCTGGCTTGTTCGGCTCCGTTCAGATAGCGTAGCAGCGCTGCGCGGGTGGGGAAGAAGTTGGCCAGCGCCTCATCCAGCAGACCGTTGGCCCCGTTCTTCAGCTCGGTTTCATTGCACAGAAGTATCTGGCTGCATATCGTAAACAAAGCCTCCGCACCGACGTTCCCACTGCTCCCCTTCAAAATGTGGGCGAGCTCCCTGAAAGTGGCATATTCCCGCTTTGACAGCGCGATACGCATCGCTTCGAGTATCTTGTCCGTTTCGGAAAGGAAACCGTAGATCACGGTATGCAGGAAATCCTCTTGGTCCCCGCCCAGCATAGCAAGATGACGCAGCGTCTCTTCATTGATGTATCCGCGCGTGTCCGGCTCGTCAGAGTGTAGCAACCCATGGGCCAGTTCCGCGCTGTCGGATTTTGGCGGAGTCAGCGTCAGGCGGGCGACGGTATCGAGCAATGTCAGCGCATCGACCGGTTTGGTCAGATAGGCATCGATGCGTGAACGTTCGCACTCCTTTCTTGCTTCCGGCGTTGCGTTCGCGGTCAGGATGATCACCGGAGTGTCCAGTGGCTGTCTGGAGAGGGCGCGATGGATCTTGACGACCTCCAGTCCGCCCATTTGCGGCATATTCATGTCCAATATCATCAGGTCGTAAGTGTTCTCCTCCAGCCTGTCCAGGGCCTGCTCGCCGTTCTCCACCAGATCGACCTTGTGGTTGCCGTGTTTCAGTATCTTCTCGATGATCTGGCGGTTGGTGCCGTTGTCCTCGGCGACAAGGATGCGGACCCCGCGTTTGTTGGCCGTATTGCGCTCGTAATGCTCCTTGAACGAAATGACCCCCTCCGAGGGGCGCGGCGCCATGATGCCGTGCAGTGCATTGAACAGCAGAGTCTTGTCGAGCGGGGTGCGGAGCAGGCAGGAATATCCCGCATCGAAATATTCCTGCTCGTTGTGGTTGTGCAGATCGGGATTGATCAGTATCGGCGACAGCTTTTGCCGGCCTTGCAATTCCTGGATGTTCGCGGCGAAATCCTTGGCGGTCATGCCGATGTTCTGGGGAAGGCACAGGATCACCATGTTGTCGGGCCGCGTCGTATCCTTGTCGATCAGGTGGGTGAAGAAATGCGTCAGCGACGCGGCATGCTCGCATCGTATGCCCCAGCTGTTCGTGTAGCTGGAGACAGCGAGCTGTTCGCTCTGCGGCAGGCCGATGGTCAGCACATAGAGCTGTTCCAGTGTCGGCTTGCTTTGTTTGATCTCGGCCAATGCTTGTTTGTCGAAAGGGATCTCGAACCAGAAGATGCTGCCGATTCCCGGCTCGCTCTGCACGCCCATCTTGCCTTTCATCAATTCGACCAGCTGTTTGGAGATCGTCGTCCCCAGTCCGGTGCCGCCATAGGTGCGGGTGATGTTCTGGTCGGCCTGCGTGAAACTTTCGAATATTCTGGCCTGGTCCTGTGGCGAGATACCAATGCCCGTGTCGATCACCTCGAAGCGGAGCAGGGCGTGGCGCTCATCCTGTTGACGGGTGTTGACCCTGAGCTCGACACTGCCCTTGCTGGTGAATTTGATCGCATTGCCGACCAGATTGATGATGACCTGCTGCAGATGCAGGGGGTCACCCTGCAGCAAGAAGCCGGTTTCCGGTGAGAAGCGGACAGAAAGTCCGATCCCTTTTTTCTCCACTTGGGGCAGGAACATCTCCAGCGTATTGTTGACCAGCTTATGCAGATCGAAATCGACCTTTTCCGAGACCAGCTTCCCGCTTTCGATCTTGGAAAGGTCGAGGATGTTGTCGATCAGTTTGAGCAGTATCTGACCGGATTTTTTCTGGGTGGAAACGAGGTGTTTTTGCTCATCATCCAGTCGGGTTCCCATCAGCAGATCGCTAACCCCGATGACACCATTCAGCGGCGTGCGCATCTCGTGGCTCATGTTGGACAGGAAATCACTTTTTGCCTGGCTGGCGCGTCTGGCTTCCTCAATCGCCCTGTTCAGTTGGTTACGCAGCTTCAGGATGTAGGGCGGGATCAGGGTGAGCGTAAGCATCAGACCGATGGATAAGCGGGGATTGGATATCCAGTAATCATTTACAAGAACCACCAATGTGAACCCGATGATGCTGCTGATGTAAGAGGTGATCAAAGACCAAGTGCCGAACCGTATCCCGTTTCCGACGATGACCCACAGATAGATACCGAAGAATATCGGCCCCGTATCATGCGAAATGAGCATGACGTATGTTGTTGCGCCGATATCGCAAATCATCGTCAGGAATACACGACGCTTCGAAGCATTCGGCCAGAACAGGACGTAGGCAGTCATTAGTATGGAAAAGATCAAATACTCGCCGGCGAAAAGGATTTGGGGGTCCGATACGCCCTGTGGATTTCCCAGTTGAAGCTCGACGAGCAGGTAGGCCAGAATCAGCGTTGTGAACGCAATCCTGAGCAGCAGTTGTTCATGTTCGCCATTTCTTTGGCGAACCATCTCGATGAAATGTTCCAGCTTTTCTTTCATTGGAGCACCTGAACATTCTGTGATGGCGGCACATCCTGCAGCTGCTGTTGGATGAGGCTGATCTTGCTGAACTGCATCATGAAGGACTCGACGCAAGCCGGGTCGAAATGCTGGTTCTTGTTATTGAAGATGTAATCCAGTGCCTCATGGTTGGACCAGGCTTTCTTATAGGGGCGCTCAGAAGTCAGTGCGTCGTAGACGTCGGCCACTGCAACGATGCGCGCGTCCAGCGGGATGGCCTTGCCTTGCAAACCGTTGGGATAGCCGCTGCCGTCGAAACGCTCGTGGTGAGACAGCGCGATCTCGGCGCCCAGGCTGATGTATTTGGAGTGGCTGTTCTTCAGGATATGGTAGCCGATTGAGCTGTGCGTCTTCATGATCGAGAATTCCTCATGGTTCAGCTTGCCCGGCTTGAGCAGGATGTTGTCGGGGATGCCGATCTTGCCGATGTCGTGCATGGGGGCGGCCATCTCGATCAGGCGGCAGCGGTTCTCGTCCAGTCCCATGCCTTCGGCGATCAGGCGCGAGAACTTTGCCATGCGCAGCACGTGATTGCCGGTATCGGAATCGCGGTATTCACCCGCCCGTGCCAGACGGAATAGCGTCTCCTGCTCGCGCTCAAGGATGCGGCTCGTCGCGATATCAACCGCTTTCTCCAGTTCCTCGGAGCGACGCAGTACGCCTTTGTGGTGCATATGGATGGAAAGCAGGTTATTACAGCGAATCTGACATTCGAGGTGATTGAACGGTTTGGAGATGAACTCGGTGACGCCGGCTTCCAGCGCCTTGTAGCGCACTTCGCTTTCGTCAGAGACCGTGATCATGATGACCGGGACATGTTCCAGATGCGGGATGCGCCGTATCGTCCTGACCACTTCGAGCCCGGACATCTCATCCATCAGGTGGTCGACCAGGATCAGGTCGGGATGGTTGAGCCGCAGCCAGTCGATTGCGCCAAGCGGCGAGGCGAATGCCTGTACAGTGAGGTCATTCTTCAGGCCGCGCACGATCTTGTCGAGGATGATGCGGCTGGTGAACTCGTCATCAATGATCACGACACTGGGATGAGCCGGGCTGATCTCGTTCTGTCCGATGATTTCGAATGGCATGATGTACTTTCCTTAAATAGACGGATGCAGTGTATTTTGCCCCGTCTTTGCGCGGGGCTCGGGGGAGTGCAAGCGGTTGTTGCGTCTAAACTTTCGCTATATCCGGCGTAAGTAGAGCCCTCCCGGCGTCCTTCGTCAACTGTCCGGAGGGTGAAAAGGCCGTCGTATGGTTAGCGACCGCATAGGATAAACCTTTAAGACCTGCCATTCTAAGCAAGGATTTGAGATAATTCACGCGCATTTCCCATACATGGCACGCATCCCGGTATTCAGACATGAGCGAGTTACAGATCAGTTTGCTGGCCATCGGCCTTATCGTGGTGGCGGGCATCTTCCTCTACGGCCAGTGGCAGCAATGGCGCTATCGCCGAAACATCGGCACCCAGTTCCCCGACTCGGGCATCCAGGCGACTCCTTCCGAACACGAAGTGCATGCCGTTGAACGCCAGGATCCTCTGATAACCGCGCCCCCTGTGACCGACACGGCGGACGAGGTCTGCGGTCTGCTCAACGACTCGACCGATTATGTCGCTACCATGTTGCTCAAGACACCATTATCCTCCGATGCGCTGGAAATGCTCTGGCAGCGCCGTTTCGACTTCGGCAAGAACGTCAACGTCTGCGGTCTTAATACCGGCAGCAGCCTGTGGGAACGCATGATCCCGGAGAGCCCGCAGTCCTATCGCGCTTTCCGCATGGGCCTGCAGCTGGTCGACCGTAGCGGTTCCGTCAGCGAGATGCGACTGGCCGGATTCCACGACATGCTGGAAGACATCGCCGCACAATTGCAGATAGAAGTGAAACTGCCCCCGGTGCGCGAAGCGGTGCAGCGCGCACAGGAGCTGGACCGCTTCTGCGCCGACGTTGACCAGATGATAGGCATCAACCTGCTCACCAACGGCGAGCGCAAACTCTTCGGCACCGAAGTGGCGAACGCGGCAGAGCGGCTCGGCATGAGCCTGCAGCCCGACGGTGCCTTCCATCTGCTGGAAGGATCCGGCGCGACCCTGCTCAGTCTGGAAGCGTCGGACGGCTCGACCTTTCAGCATCACACGCTCAACCAGACGCGCGTCGACAGTCTGACTCTGCTATTGGATATCCCGCGAGTACTCGATCCCGCCAGACGTTTTGACGAGATGGTCGCCCTGGCGCAGGAATTGGCGAAGGCCTTGCGTCTGACGATGGCGGACGACCAGCGCGTGGCGCTGAGCGACGGGGCGATTGCACAGATTCGCGCCCAGGTTGCCGCGACCGAAGCGATGATGCTTGCCGGGCATATCACACCGGGCAGCGCACAGGCGCTCAGACTGTTCTCCTGATGACTGCAGCACAACGTATCGTGCAACTGCGCGCCGAGCTGGAACGGCACAACCATGCCTATTACGTGCTGGATGCGCCGAGCATTCCGGATGCGGAATACGACAAACTGTTCCGCGAACTGCAAGCGCTTGAAGCACAACACCCGGAACTGCTGACACCCGACTCGCCCACGCAGCGCGTTGGCGGAAAGGTGCTGGCAGGCTTTGCTCCAGTGAAGCATGCCGTGTCCATGCTTTCCATCCGCACCGAGACCGACACCGAAGCCAGCGGCGCGACCAATTTCGATACGCGCGTGAAGAACGCGCTGGGCAGGGAGGTCGAGATCGAATATGCCTGCGAACTCAAGTTCGACGGCCTTGCCATCAACCTGCGCTATGAGCGTGGCGTGCTGGTGCAGGCCGCCACACGTGGCGACGGCGAAACCGGCGAAGATGTCACCCAGAACATCCGCACCATCCATTGCATCCCGCTGCATCTCACCGGTTGCACCGCCGAGGTGCTGGAAGTGCGCGGCGAGGTCTATATGTCGCGCAAGGATTTCAACCGCTACAACGAAAAGCAGCGCGAGCTGGACCAGCCCACGCTGGTCAACCCGCGCAACGGAGCGGCAGGTAGCATCCGCCAGCTCGATCCGGCACTGGCCGCGAAACGTCCTCTGTCGTTCTTTGCCTATGGCTTGGGCGAGGTAAAGGGCTGGACATTGCCCGCCACGCACAGCGGCATCCTGGAGGCCCTGCAGTCTTTCGGTTTGCCGGTATGTGCGGATCGCGCCGTTGTGCGCGGCGCGCAAGCCTTGGCGGGTTTCCACCAGCGCATCGCCGCCAAGCGCGATGCCTTGCCGTTCGACATCGACGGCGTGGTGTACAAGGTCAACAGTCTGGCGTTGCAGCAGGAACTGGGATTCGTCTCGCGCGAGCCGCGCTGGGCGGTGGCGCACAAGTATCCGGCGGAAGAGCAGCTCACTGTGCTGCGCGATATCGAGATCCAGGTCGGACGCACCGGCAAGCTCACACCGGTCGCCAAGCTGGAGCCGGTGTTCGTCGGCGGCACGACTGTTTCCAATGCCACGCTGCACAACGAAGACGAGATACGCCGCAAGGACGTGCATATTGGCGACACCGTGATCGTGCGCCGTGCGGGCGACGTGATCCCCGAAGTGGTCGGGGTATTGGCGGAGCGCAGGCCTGCGGGTGCCAGAGTTTTCGTGATGCCGACGACCTGCCCAGTGTGCGGCAGCCATGTGGTGCGCGAGGAGGGTGAGGCCGCTACGCGCTGCACCGGCGGCCTGTTCTGCGCTGCGCAGCGCAAGCAGGCCATCCTGCATTTCGCCGGACGCCGCATGATGGATATCGAAGGTCTGGGGGACAAGCTGGCCGATCAACTGGTGGATGAGAACATCATCTGTTCGCTGCCTGACCTGTATCGTCTGGATGTGGCGACGCTGGCCGATCTTCCGCGCATGGCCGAAAAGAGCGCGCAGAACATCGTGGCTGCGCTGGAGAAGAGCAAGCAAGCCCAACTTAACCGCTTCCTGTTCGCCCTTGGTATCCGCCATGTGGGAGAAACAACGGCAAAGGATCTGGCGCGCCATTTTGGCAAGCTGGACGCCATCATGCAGGCGAGCGTCGAGCAGTTGCTGCAAGTGCCCGATGTCGGTCCGGTGGTGGCGCAGAGCATCGTGGATTTCTTTGCCGAGGCGCATAACCGTGAGGTGGTGCAGCAGTTGCGCGAGCTGGGCGTGCATTGGCAGGAGCATGAAGGTGTCGGCGACCATGTCTTGCCCTTGACCGGCAAGACCTTTGTTTTGACCGGAACACTCGCCAGCATGAGCCGTGATGAGGCAAAATCGCGTCTGGAAGCGCTGGGCGCCAAAGTGGCTGGCTCGGTATCGAAGAAAACCGACTGCGTGGTGGCCGGGGCTGAAGCGGGCAGCAAGCTGGACAAGGCACGCGAGCTGAATGTGCCGGTTTGGAACGAGCAGCAGTTGTTGGACGAACTCGAAAAACAGGTGAATGGATCATGAGGAAAAGAATAACCAAAGCCGTATTCCCGGTAGCCGGCCTCGGTAGCCGCTTTCTGCCAGCAACCAAGGCCACGGCCAAGGAGATGCTCCCGGTCGTCGACAAGCCGCTGATCCAGTACGCGGTGGAGGAAGCGGTAGCGGCGGGCATCACCGACATGATATTCATCACCGGCCGCAACAAACGCGCCATCGAGGATCATTTCGACAAAGCCTATGAACTGGAAGCGACGCTGGCAGAGCAGGGCAAGAAGGAGTTGCTGCGCGTGGTGCAATCCGTTGTGCCGAAAAACGTGAACTGCATCTACATCCGTCAGGCCGCGCCTTTGGGTCTGGGGCACGCAGTTTTGTGTGCCAAGCCGGTTATCGGGGACGAGGCATTCGCGGTGATCCTCGCAGACGATCTGATCGACGGCGAACCGCCCATCGTCAGGCAGATGGTGGATGTGTTTGCGCAATACCAGTGCTCCATCCTCGGCGTGCAGGACGTGCCGCGCGAGCACACCAAACAATACGGCATCGTCAGCAGCACCAATCTGGACACGGATATCGAGAAGGTTCACGGCATCGTGGAAAAACCGGCGCCGGAAGACGCGCCCTCGACCTTGGCGGTTGTCGGGCGTTATATCCTGACCCCGCGCATTTTCCATCATCTTGAACACGTCAGACCCGGCGCGGGCGGCGAGATACAACTTACCGACGGTATCGATGCTTTGATGAGAGATGAAAGATTGCTGGCCTACCGCTTCAACGGCATCCGCTATGACTGCGGTTCCAAGTTGGGCTATCTGCAGGCGCAGGTTGCATACGGCTTGAGGCATGAAGATCTGCGCGAGGAATTTGCCGCTTATCTGAAGACGGTCATCTGATGCTGTCGAACAGTGAGGCCCGCACCGCACTGGCTGAAGCCGAGCTGATCCGCTCGGCGGACGAGGTGCAGGCTGCGGTGCGCCGCGTGGCGGATGCGATCAATGCCGCGCTTGCCGACCAGCATCCTTTGGTGCTGTCGGTGATGGGCGGCGCGGTGGTGTTCACCGGGCAGTTGCTGCCCATGCTCGATTTTCCGCTGGACTTTGACTACCTGCATGTCTCGCGTTACGGCAATGACAAGCAGGGGGGCGAGTTGCACTGGAAGGTTGCGCCGCGCGAGAACGTGAAGGGCAAGGTCGTACTGGTGGTGGACGACATCCTCGACGAAGGCGAGACGCTGCACGCGATCAAGCAGCGCGTGATGGAATTGGGTGCAAGCCAGTTCTACAGCGCGGTGTTCGCCGACAAGGCGAACGGCAAGAGCAAACCCATCCAGGCCGATTTCGTCGGTATGGAACTGCCGAACCGTTTCGTGTTCGGTTACGGAATGGATATCCACGGTGCGTGGCGCAACCTGCCCGCAATCTATGCAGTGAGAGGAAACTGAAATGCTGGCAATCATCGGCGGTACCGGGCTGACCCAACTCGAGAACCTCAAGATCACCCACCGGCAGGTGATGCGCACGCCTTACGGCGAGCCGTCCGGTCCGGTGACCTTCGGCACCATCAACCAGCACGAAGTGATGTTCCTCGCGCGCCATGGCTATGGCCACACCATCCCGCCGCACATGGTGAATTACCGCTCCAATCTGTGGGCACTGCGTGACCAGGGCGCGAAACGCATCATTTCAATCACCTCGGTCGGTGGCATCCGCGACGATCTGATCCCGGGGACGGTCGTCGTGCCGGATCAACTCATCGATTACACCTATGGGCGCGATTTCACCTATTTCGACGGCAAGGACAGGCCAGTCACCCACATCGATTTCACCCAGCCGTATAACGATGCTTTGCGCCAGCAGATACTCGCGGCGGCAAAACGTGCCGGCGTGAAATGTCTGGATGGCGGGGTGCACGCTGTCACTCAAGGGCCCAGGCTGGAGACGGCAGCCGAGATCGACCGGTTGGAGCGCGATGGCGCAGACATGGTGGGCATGACCGGCATGCCGGAAGCATCGCTGGCCAAGGAATTGGGATTGGCCTACGCCACCATCGCCGTGGTGGTGAACCATGCAGCCGGACGTCGTGACAGCCGCAGCAGTGTCTCGCTCGAAGCAATAGGCGCGGTGATGGCTCCGGCTATCGAGAAGGTCAAGGACATCCTCGAGTTCGCGGTGGTCAGCGATGACAGCTAACGACCGAGGTTCTTTGTATTTTCACCCTCGTCCGGTTGGAGGTTATTGCGGTGAGAGAAGGGGCTTGAGCCATGCCCGTTAGGGAAGTCCTGCACATGGGCGATGCGCGCCTGCTGCGCCACGCCGAAGAGGTGCGCAAGTTCGACTCGCCGGAACTGAATGAACTGCTCAAGGACATGCGCGACACCATGCATTCGCTGGACGGTGTCGGACTTGCTGCGCCGCAGATCGGCGTCAATCTGCGTGTGGTCATCTTCGAGGTGAGTTCTAATCCGCGCTATCCGGATGCCGAGACCGTGCCGCAGACCGTACTCATCAACCCCGTACTCACTCCGCTGTCCGACGCGATGGAAGAGGGCTGGGAGGGTTGTCTCAGCATTCCCGGCATGCGCGGCCTGGTGCCGCGTTTCACCCATCTGCGTTATCAGGGGCGCGACGAGTACGGCGCGCTCATCGACCGCACCGTGAGCGGCTTTCATGCGCGCGTGGTGCAGCATGAATGCGACCACCTCGACGGCATCCTCTACCCGATGCGCGTCCGCGACCTCAAGGATTTCGGCTTCAACGAAGCGCTGTTTCCCGGCGAGACCGTGCAGGACGAGTGATGAGCGAAGCGCATCTCTCACGTACCTCGCGCAATCTGCTGTGGTCGCTGCTGGCGGCCATCGTGGTGATGGTGATCGGTACCCTCGGCTATCGCTGGCTGGGCGGTCCGCAATATTCCTGGCTGGACTGCTTCTACATGACCTTCATCACGGTCACCACCATCGGCTATGTCGAGTCGGTGGATGTCACGCATTACGAATACGGCAGACTGTTCACCATCTTCATCGGCATCACCGGCATCGGCGTGCTGGGTTATGTGCTGTCGACGGTGACGGCATTCATGCTGGAGGGTGAATTCAATGAAGTCAGGCGGAGAAAGAAAATGGAAAAGAAGATCGCGCAACTGAAGGGGCACTACATCGTGTGCGGCATGGGGCAAATCGGCAGCAATATCTCCCACGAGTTGGCGATCACCGGACGCCATTTCGTGATGGTGGACAAGGATAAGGACAACCTGCAGCGCTATGTCGAGCAGCACCCTTCGCAACTCTATGTACTGGGCGATGCCACCGACAACGAAGTTCTGCTGACGGCCGGAATCATGCATTCGGAAGGTGTCTTCGCTGTAGCGCATGACGACAACCAGAATCTGGTGATCAGCCTGAGTGCCAAGCAACTCAACCGGCAAGTGCGCGTGATCGCGCGCTGCCATGACCAGAAGAACGCCGGCAAGATCCGCAGCGCGGGCGCGGACGAGATCGTGATGCCGGATTTCACCGGCGGGCAACGGCTGGTGTCCGCCATGGTGCGGCCCAATGTGGCCGGATTCATGGACGAGATGCTGAAAGCGGATGGGGATCTGCGCATGGAGGAGGTCTCCATCCCGGACAACACTTCATCCAGACCGCTGAGTGAACTTTATCAAGGTAACCAGGATTGCCTGGTGATTGCGATACAGCAAGAAGGGAAGTGGCACTTCAATCCGGCTTCTCAGCATCCCCTGCATGGCGGCAATGTGTTGATGGTGATGGCGACGCCGCAAGGACGCGCACGGCTGGAGCTGTTGATAGAGGGCGCAGTTTGACCCTGCGGTTCCGGCTCATTTCGTAAATACCCCTGTTTCAATCAGGCTTGACATCGCGCCGTCGAATCGCCACTATTTAACCATATGGTTAAATAGAAAGATGAGCATCATGCCCGCCGATTCATTGAGCCTCACCTTCGCCGCGCTCGCCGATCCCACCCGGCGTGCCATTCTGGCGCGCCTTGCCTCTGGCGAGATATCTGTCGGCGAACTGGCCGAACCATTCCATATCAGCGCGCCTGCGGTTACAAAACACCTCAAGGTGTTGGAGAACGCGGGCCTGATCACGCGCGGTCGCCAGGCACAGTGGCGGCCATGCAAGCTGGAAGCGACGCCGTTGCAGGAAGCGGCGACGTTCATCGAACAGTATCGGCGACACTGGGAACAAAGTCTGGACAGGCTGGACGACTACCTGAAGCAAATACAGGCACAGGAGAAGAAGAATGGTCGCGGGAAAAAACAATCCGTCTGAACCCGACACCAGCGAGATCGTCATCTCGCGCACCTTTGACGCGCCGCGTGCGCTGGTGTGGCAGGCATGGACCGATCCGAAACAGATCATTCAATGGTGGGGGCCAAAAGGCTTCAGCAATTCCGCCTGCGAATCCGATCTGCGTGTGGGAGGTGCATTCATGCTGAACATGTGCGCGCCGGACGGCAACAGCTATCCGTGCAAAGGCGTCTTACACGAGATCGTGGAGCCCGAGCGCATCGTTTACGACAGCACCGCCGAAGAAGGCCATCCCTGCGGAGCCGGTTTGCCGCCGCGCTCGCGCGTGACGATCACCTTCACCGAGTCGGGAGGCAGAACCACGCTCACGCTGCATACCCGCTTTGAAAACACCGCGCGTAAAGAGGCGGCCAACCGGGCGGGATACAGCGTCAGCTGGGGGCAGGCGCTGGAGAGACTTGGAGATCATTTGCATTAACGGAAGCGAAATCCGGAAAACGAGGAGAAGGCCATGCCAAAACTGCGTGTAGCAAGTTTTACTGTTTCCATAGACGGGTTCGGTGCGGGTGTGAACCAGAGCCTCGATAACCCGCTGGGTGTCGGCGGTCTGGATCTGCCCCAATGGTTCTTCCCGACCAGGACGTTCCAGCGAATGCACGGGAGCGGCGACGGCACGACCGGGATCGACGATGATTTCGCCGCGCGCGGCTTCAACAATGTCGGCGCGTGGATACTGGGGCGAAACATGTTCGGTCCGATCCGCGGCCCCTGGCCAGATGACAGATGGAAGGGATGGTGGGGTGATACTCCGCCGTATCACACCCCTGTCTTCGTATTGACCCATCATCCCCGCGCAGCCCTTGAGATGGATGGCGGCACGACGTTCCACTTTGTTACCGACGGTATTCACGCCGCACTGGAGCAGGCTTTCGATGCGGCCAAGGGGCAGGATGTTCGGCTTGGTGGCGGGGTGGACACGATCCGCCAATATTTGCGTGCGGGCTTGATCGATGAGATGCATCTCGCCATCTCCCCTGTCCTGTTGGGCTCGGGGGAGAACCTGCTTTCCGGTATCGACATGCGGTCGCTCGGCTATCGATGCGTCGAGCATGTGCCGACACAACTCGCCACTCATGTTGTCCTGAAAAAGTCCTGAAAGGAGTCTGTCATGCTGAAGCTCATCGTACTTGTGGTTGTCGTATTGCTCGCCATCGTTCTGATCTACGCCGCGACCAAACCCGACACCTTGCATGTCGAGCGCACCATCGACATCAAGGCGACGCCGGAAAAGTTATTCCCCCTCATCAACGATTTCAGACAATGGGATGCGTGGACCCCCTACAACAAGGATCCCGCGATGAAGAAGACCTTCAGCGGCAGCGCCAGCGGCAAGGGCGCGATGTACGCATGGGAGGGAAACAAGGAGGTCGGGCGGGGCGAGATCACCATCACGGATACCACGCCGCCCAGGGAGATCGTTATGGCATTGCACATGATCCAGCCTTTCGAGGGGCACAACCATGTCGTCTTTTCGCTCGATGCCAAGGGCGATGCCACCACGGTTACCTGGACGCTGGAGGACAAGCATACCTACTTCATGAAAGTGATGAGCCTGTTCCTCAATCTGGACAAGATGATAGGCGGCGATTTCGAAGTGGGCTTGGCGAAACTGAAGACCGTCGCCGAGAAGTGAGGACAATATGAATACAGCCAACCCTGCACCTCAGGCGCGGCAACAGGTAACCCCGAACCTGCAATACCAACCCGGAGGAACAATCATGAAAACCAATACCATACAGTTGCATCGGGTGCTCAAAACCACTCCCGCTAAGATCTATCGTGCTTTCCTCGACGCCGATGCGATGGCGAAATGGCTGCCGCCTTACGGTTTTACCTGCAAGGTGCATCAGATGGATGCCAAAGTGGGCGGCACGTTCAGGATGTCGTTCACGAATTTCGGTACAGGACACAGTCATTCTTTCGGCGGGGAATACCTTGAACTCGTGCCGGACGAACGCATCCGCTACGTGGATCGGTTTGACGACCCCAACCTGCCCGGCGACATGCAGGTGACGGTGACACTCAAGCCCGTGATGTGCGGCACCGAGCTGAACATCGTGCAGGAGAACATTCCCGCGGTCATTCCGCCCGAAATGTGCTACCTCGGCTGGCAGGAGTCGCTCGCCCAACTGGCGACGCTGGTCGAACCAGACATTCCGAACTGATAGTGAGGTGCATCATGCAAAAAATCATTCCATTTCTGTGGTTCGATAATCAGGCTGCCGAAGCAGCGCGGTTTTATGTGTCCGTGTTCAAGGATGCCGAGATACTCGACACCACGTTCATCGAAAACACCCCGTCGGGGACGGTGGAGATCGTCACCATCAAGCTGTTCGGCCAGCAATATCAAATGATGAGTGCGGGGCCTTTTCAAAAGATCAACGGGGCGATCTCGTTTGTGGTGAATTGCGACACCCAGCAGGAAATCGATTATTACTGGGAGCAGCTCTCGGCCGATTCCAATGCGGGAGAGTGCGGCTGGCTGGTGGATAAATTCGGCGTGACCTGGCAGATCGTGCCGACGATGATGTACGAGATGCAAAAGACCACGGACAAGAAAAAGCTGGCGCGCGTCATCGAAGTGATGCTCACCATGAAAAAACTGGACATCGCTGAGTTGCAAAAGGCCTACGCGGGCTAAACACTTGCAATGGCGGCAGTACCTTCGAGAAACCGGAGGAACCATGACCATCCATCTAGATCACACCATCGTGCCATCGCGCAACCAGACTGCGGCCGCAAAGCTGCTGGCGGAACTGCTCGGGGTGCCTTGGGCGGAAGCCGGGGCCGGGCCGTTTACTCCGGTCTATGTGAATGACGGGCTGACCCTGGACTTCCAGGATACCGACGAACAGTTTCCCGTCTACCACTTCTGCTTCCGCGTCAGCCCCCGGGATTTCGATGCCATCCTCAAGCGCATCGAGGCGGCCGGAATCAAGTATCGCAGCAAGGTGCGCGGGCCTGTTGATATGAAAGTCGATCCGCAATACGGCAATGTCTACTGGAATGAGCCGGACGGGCATCAGTGGGAGATGCTGACCGTGAGCTATGCGCGGCAAGCCGGGTGATGCTCCCGAGGTGTCAGTGAACGTGAATAAAGGAGAATGCCATGCGAAAGATCATCGTTCTTGAATTCATGAGCCTCGACGGCGTGATACAGGCGCCGGGCGGGCCTGGGGAGGATATGTCCGGCGGTTTCAAATACGGCGGCTGGACTGTCCCGTACTTCGACGACTTCTCCGGTAAGCAGATGGAAGCGCAGATGAGCAAGCCCTTCGAGTTGTTGCTGGGCAGGAAAACCTATGAAATCTTCGCGTCATACTGGCCGCATCACAGCGCCGATTGGCCCGGCATCAATGAAGTCAGAAAATATGTCGTCGCGCATGAAGAGATCAAACCCGAATGGAACAATTCGGTGCTCCTGAAGGATGACGTGGTTACAAAGATACAGAAACTCAAGGAACAGGACGGGCCCGATTTGCATATCTATGGCAGCGGCAATTTCGTTCAGACCCTGTTGCAACATGACTTGGTCGACGAGTTCTGGCTCAAGATATTTCCGGTCACCCTGGGGGCGGGGAAACGCCTGTTTGCCGATGGAGCGCGCCCGGCGGCTTTCGAATTGACCGACAGCAAGGTGTCGCCGCTCGGCGTGATCTTTGCCAATTACAGGCGTGCCGGCGAGGTGAGGACTGGATCGTTCTGAATCTGGATTTCACGGCGTTGCCAGTTTGATATTTTGCGCGAGACACTTTCTGTATCTACCAGCCGCATGTGTGGCGGCTCAACAGACAAGGAGGTCATCATGAAACCCATGCACTTTTCCATCACCATCAACGCGTCCGTCGAAAAGGTCTGGCACACCATGCTGGGGCAGGACACCTACCGCATCTGGGCGGCGGAGTTCATGCCCGGGTCGTATTACGAAGGCAGTTGGGAGCAGGGCAGCAAGATTTTGTTCCTCGTGGACGGGTCAGGCATGAGCTCCATGATTGCCGAGAATCGCCCTTATCAATTCATCTCCATCAAACATCTGGGGATGATCATGGAAGGCGTGCTTGACACCGAGAGCGCGGAAAGCAAGGCATGGGCTGCAGTGTCCGAGAATTACACCTTCGCACCCCAAGGCGGTGGCACGTTGCTGCTCGTCGAATTGTCGGCGGTACCGACCGAAAATGAAGCAGACATGGCCGAGATCTGGCCCAAGGCATTGGCAAAATTGAAAACGCTCTGCGAATAGCCCCTCGATTCATTCATCGCTTCATGCACATCGGAGGAACCCGAAATGGCCAAAGTCAGCATCTACCTCAATTTCCTGCGCAACACCGAAGCGGCCTTCAATTTCTACAAGTCGGTCTTCGGCACCGAATTTTCCACGCCCATCGGGCGTTTCAGGGATATGCCCCCGCAACCGGAACAACCGGCGTTACCCGCTGCCGATCTCGACCTGGTGATGCACGTCGCCCTGCCCATCCTGGGCGGATTCGAGCTGATGGGAACGGATGCACCGGAATCCATGGGCTTCAAGGTCAACATGGGCAACAACATGTACATCAACCTGCAACCGGACTCGCGCGCTGAGACCAAACGCCTGTTCGATGCGCTGGCCGCGGGCGGCAAGGTCGAGATGCCCCTGCAGGACATGTTCTGGGGCGCGTATTTCGGCAGCCTCAAGGACAAGTTCGGCGTGCAGTGGATGTTCAACTGCGAGAGCAAACAATGAACGAACAGCTCACCCCGCTTGTATTGGAGGCATAACCATGAAACCGGATTTTGATGAAGCGATAGAGCAGCATTTTGCCGCCATCTCCAATCGAGATATCGATGCGTTCAAGTCACACCTTACGCGTGGCGAAACGCTCTATACGGTCATTCAAAATGGGCACGCTTTCACCACGCCTGCCGAAATTATTGAAATTCACAGGCAGTGGTTTCAAGACCCGAACTGGATTTGGGAGGGCACAGTTGTTCATAAAGTCGTCGGCGAGGATATGGCCATGGCCCTGGTCAAATATCAATATTGCCCAAAAGCGGATGCGGCTCCTTTCAGCACTTGGCTGACCTATGTTTTTCAGTTGCAGGAAGGCCAATGGAGAATCGTGCACGACCAAAACACTGCACTTGATTTTGCTGCATTTGCCCGTGCGGCCGGAATTGAAGCTGATGATAACGCCTAGCCCGGCGGTGGAGACTTAAGGAACCGGAGTGAAATTGTTTTTGGAGCTGAAATGAAATCGACTCCGGTACCTTTCGTCTCGTTTACCCTCGCCCTGGCCGGCATTCCGGTAGCGCAGTCATGACGCTGAACGAACATCACTGCTGACATCACGCTGGCAGCAGGGTGGGGGTAAAGTTGGAAGCAATATCGAAGCACCTACCCAAGGAGACCAACCATGAGCACAGTCAACAAAATCCCCGCTGGCTTTCATTCCATCACCCCCTATTTGTCGGTGAAAGATGCCGTGTCCGCCATCAAGTTTTACCAACACGCCTTCGGCGCGAAGTTGGTCGGACAAATCTCCATGCCGGACGGTGCGGTGGGCCATGCCGAATTGCAGATCGGCGATTCCAAATTCATGTTGGCGGAAGAGATGCCGGCCTGGGGCAACAAGAGTCCGGCCTCTTTGGGCGGTTCGCCTGTCGGTATCGCGCTGTATGTGAACGACGCCGATGCCGTGTTCACCCGCGCGCTGGCTGCCGGTGCGGTTGTGGTCGAGCAGGTCAAAGACCAGTTTTATGGCGACCGCAGCGGCACACTGACAGACCCGTTCGGACACAAGTGGCATATCCTGACGCATATCGAGGATGTTACTTTCCCCGAGATGCAAAAACGGTGCGATGCCATGTTTGAGGAACAAAAATAGGAAAAGTGACGGACGTTCCTGATAAACACGCCCAAGTGTCTATCAGCCGTTAAGAGATAATGCCCGCATCTGGCGGGCAAATCGTCCAGAACTACATTGCCGGAGTTGAATATGAGCACCGATCGCGTCGCCAAACTGCTTGAAGATATCCGCCTGCTGAGTGAGGACCGTTTCAAACTGGTGCAGTCGCTGAGAAAACTGGTCCTCGATCTGGAGGGTGTCAGCGAAGAGGTCAAATACGGCGGGATACTGTTCGCGGCGGGCAAGCCGTTCTGCGGTATCTTTTCGTATACCAACCATGTCTCGCTGGAGTTCAGCGCCGGGGCGTCGTTGCCGGACAAGCACAAGGTACTGGAGGGCGATGGCAAGCTGCGCCGCCACATCAAACTGACTGCCGTGCCGGACATCAAGGGCAAGCATGTGCGCGACTACGTGGTTCTTGCGCGCAAAGCGGCTGCCAAAGCGTGATCTTTCAATGAACGGATGAACAAGTGGCAACCGCCCAGAACACCATAGACTTCCTGCTTGACCAACTCTCCGCTGCGGGCGACGTATCCGCGAAGAAGATGTTCGGCGAATACTGCCTCTACCTTGCAGGCAAGCCGGTCGGTCTGGTATGCGACGACCAGCTTTATCTCAAGCCGACTGAAGCGGGGAAGGGCAAGCTCGATGAAGTGGTCGAGGGTTCGCCCTATCCCGGCGCAAAGCCGCACTTGCTGATTACGGCTGACCAGTGGGAAGACCGTCAGTGGCTGTGTGATCTGGTGCGGGCAACAGCGAAAGAACTGCCGATACCCAAGCCCAAGAAACCCAAATCGTAGCCATGCGCAAATCCGAACGCCTCTTCCAGCTTGTCACCCTATTGCAAGGTCGCCGCACGGTGATGACCGGGCAGGCACTGGCAGATGCGCTGGGGGTGGCGGTGCGCACGGTGTACCGCGACATCCAGGCACTCATCCTCTCCGGCGTGCCGATTGATGGCGAGGCGGGTGTGGGTTATCGCCTGCGCAAGGGTTTCGACCTGCCGCCGCTGATGTTCGAGATGGACGAAGTCACCGCGCTGCTGGCGGGCAACCGTATGGTGCAGGCGTGGACCGATCCCGAACTGGCCGAAGCCGCCAGACGTGCCGAGGCCAAGATACTGGCCGTGCTCACACCCGCCATGCTCAACGAGATCTCGCGCCTGCCGTATCGTGTACCGATCTATTCGAATCCCGAGCGCGAGACGCACGGCCTGCTACGTAAGGCCTGTGAACTGCGGCTCAAGGTGAAGATCGCTTATCGCGACATGAAGGAGCAGGAGAGCGAGCGCACGTTGTGGCCGCTGGGCATGGTGGGCTGGGGCGACCACTGGACCCTGCTGGCCTGGTGCGAACTGCGCGACGAGTACCGCAACTTCCGCTTCGACCGTATCCAGCATATCGAATGCCTGCCCGAGCACTTCCCGCACCATCCGGAGCGCAATCTGGAGCATTACCTTACCAAAATTGTGGGCGTTGAAGACGCGCAGAAACCGGCATAAGCGAATGTTAAGTTTTAAAGCACAAACTGCCCGCCAAGCTGAATTACAATGCGTGCCGTGATGAAATCCCTTCGCTGGAAGACGGTGCAGGGCTGAAGAATTCAAGGAGTTCGGAAATGAAGCGGTTGTTGATATTGTTGTCGGTATTGTGGGTGGGGCAGGCCGTTGCGGAGAATAATGCGGCCGGATCCGCCGGATATCAAAAGTGGCAGAAAGAATGCAGCAGTTGCCACGTCGCCTATCCGCCGCACATGCTGAGCAGCGAAAACTGGCGGGAACTGATGGGGAAGCTGGACAAGCACTTCAACAGCAATGCGGCACTCGAGGCCAAGGACACGCGCCTGATCCGCGATTTCCTCCTGCGCTTCGCCGGCAGCGGCCCCAAGTACACCTCCGCCAGCCTGCGCATCAGCGAAACCCCTTGGTTCGTGCGCGAGCATCGCATCATCTCCGAGAGCGAATGGAAACTTCCCGAGGTCAAAACGCGCTCGAACTGCACCGCCTGCCACGGCAAGAAAGTACTCGGCGACTGACACAGGAGAGACCGGCATGGATAAACCCTCCCGCCTCAAGCGCGAACTCCATCCCATGCGCGACTTCATCCGCGAGTCCCTTGCCACGAAGAGACTCACCGCCGCCTACGACGCCCGCCCGCCATACCAGCGCAACGACTACATCGGCTGGATCACCCGCGCCAAACTTCCCGAAACGCAGCAGAAGCGTCTTGACCAGATGCTGGAAGAACTGGCCAAGGGCGATGTGTACATGAAGATGGCGTATCGGCGGAGAAATTAGCGTGAAATGAGCAGGGCGGTGGGGATCCCTTTGGTTCTGGAAGATGCTCTGCAAGCCCGTTCGTGCTGTCAAAACACACACCACAAACCGCAGATTTATTCGGCGCATCAATGGTAATGCATTGTTTTTAATGTGTAATGCCTGAGCGCAATGCTCTGGCATTAATTTGTATCGCCGGGATATGGTCATATAATGCGCCCCCCCGGCATCAAAAGACCGGACAAAATAATTCGTGCGCACTACAAAGCTGCCGCACAGGAGCGTAGAGATCATGACCAACCAAATGTTTGTTTGGCGTTTCCTTGCAGTCGCAATTCCGGCAATTCTGGTCGTGTTCGGTCTGCATCTGGCTGATCGCGCAAAGACGCTGGATAAGTGGCAACAACATATGGAAACAAAAGTGCAGGAAGCGTCTGCCATGTTGTTGGCGGATTTTCGCGAGGCATCGACGGATGCGATGTTGCTTGCCGATGACAGCTTGTTGCAGCATCAGTCCGCGCAAGCGATGGATATGCTGGCCGAACGCTTCATGTCATTGGCCAGCTTCCATCCCCATTACCAGCAGGTTCGCTTCATCGACGTCTCCGGCATGGAACGTGTGCGCGTCAATTCCATCGGCGGCAAAGTCTGGCGCGTGGCAGCGAGTGAATTGCAGGATAAATCGGGAAGAGACTACTTCCAGGAAGCAGTCAGCCTGCCGGTCAATTCGCTGCGCCTCTCCCGTCTCGATCTGAATATCGAGCATGGCAAGATCGAGCAACCGCTCAATCCCATGCTGCGCTTCTCTGTCCCGGTTCACTCCCAGCGCGGCAAATGTTTGGGGGTGATCGTCATCAACTACGGTGTGGCCCCGGTGCTGGCGAAACTTTTCAATACTGAAGATCCCTCCGGTCTGCGCATGATGTTGCTCAACGCGCAGGGTGCATGGTTGGGTGGCGGTGCCGAGCAGGATCGTTGGGGAGGCATGCTTGGACACGAGCGGACGTTCAAACAGGCGGATCCGCAAGCCTGGTCGATGCTGCCGACGCGGCAGGGTAAAAACCTGGTGAGGTGGTCATCCGGTTCGAATTTCGGCGCTACAAGACGTGTGGTGCCGACTGATTTGGGCGCGAATGACAGTCTGGGCGGCTGGTCAATCGCCCAAATCAGTAGTGCCGATCCGTTCTGGCTGGTGAGCGGACAGACGGATGTTGCGACGATATTGGCACCAGCCTATGAAAGATTGCGGGTTGGCCTCGTGCTGCTCGTTCTGGGGTTGGCACTTTGGGCGTTCGTGATGCGCGGCTGGGGACGGCTCAAGATACTTTCCGCCGCAGCCATGCAGCAAGCGCACAAACTGGCAAAAGTCGTCGAGCAGACCACAGACCATGTACTGATCACTGATAAAGACGGACGCATGGACTATGTGAATCCGGCCTTCTGTCGCGCGACAGGATATGAACAGCGCGAAGTTGTTGGGGAGAATCCGAGCCTGCTGAAATCGGGCCAGCATTCGAGCGAGTTCTATGCCGACATGTGGAGGCGCATCAAACAAGGCGAGGACTTTCAGGACTTGTTCGTCAATCGCCGCAAGAACGGCATGCTGTATTACGAGGAAAAGACCATCTCCCCTTTGCTTGATGAGAAGGGCATGGTCACGCACTATGTCTCTACCGGCAAAGACATCACTGACAGCAAAATCACGCGTCTGGCCTTCTATGATCCGCTCACCGAACTAGTCAATCGCGTCCTGTTCCTGGATAGGCTGGAGCATGAGATCAGCCACGCACGCCGCACCAAACATACAATCGCCGTGATGTATCTCGATTTGGACGGTTTCAAAGGTGTGAATGATGAACTGGGACACGAGGCCGGTGACAAGTTGCTGGTCGAATTCTCGAGACGAGTATCCGCATTGATGCGACGCAGCGATACCTTTGCCCGTATCGGCGGCGACGAATTCGCAGTGCTGCTGAAAGAGATACAGAGCGAAGCGGATGCAGAGGATGTCGCCAGCAAGATATTGCAGACAATGGAATCCGACTGGATGATAGACGGCAAGAAAATCACCATCGGCGTCAGCATCGGCATCAGCCTGTATCCTTCCGAGGAGGTGGATGCGAACGGCCTGCTGAAAAAAGCCGACCAAGCCATGTACCAGGCCAAGCTGGGCGGGCGTAATCGTTATTCGCTCTATCACCCGTCTTCCAGCGACGACCTTGAGGGCGACTGATTGCCATAATCGATACATCTGTCATGCGCCACGCCGAGCGCCTATCGGCTCCAACGATTCCGTTCCGAAGCAATGCGCCAGTGCTACACAATGGTTGTTGATGTAAAAGAAGAAGCCCGCTTTCGCGGGCTTCTTCTTTTCCTGCATCGTGAGCTGAACGCTTACGCCTAACCCACCAGCTCCTTCAACACAAACGGCAAAATCCCGCCGTTCTTGTAGTAATCCACCTCAATCGGCGTGTCGATGCGCAGCAGCAGTGCAACATTCTGCTTGCTGCCATCCTTGCGCGTGATGGTCAGCGTCACATCCTGTTGCGGCTTGAGGTTGTCGTTGATGCCGATCAGGTCGAAAGTCTCATCGCCAGTCAGATTCAGCGAAGCCTGCGAGTCGCTACCCTTGAACTGCAACGGCAACACGCCCATGCCCACCAGGTTGCTGCGGTGGATACGTTCGTAGCTCTTGGCGATGACGGCCTTTACGCCCAGCAGTTGCGTGCCTTTGGCTGCCCAGTCGCGGCTGGAGCCGGTGCCGTATTCTTCACCGGCGAAGATCACGGTCGGTGTGTGGTCGGCGATATGTTTCATCGCGGCGTCGTAGATGGCCATCTGTTCGCCCTTGTACAGGGTGTAGCCGCCTTCGATGCGGCTGCCGTCGGCGTTGGGCGGCAGCATGAGGTTCTTCACGCGCACGTTGGCGAAAGTGCCGCGCATCATCACTTCGTGGTTGCCGCGGCGTGAGCCGTAGCTGTTGAAGTCCTTCACTTCTACATTGTGACCTTGCAGGTATTTGCCCGCCGGAGTGGCGGGCTTGAAGCTGCCTGCGGGGCTGATGTGGTCGGTGGTGACTGAGTCGCCGAACAGCGCGAGTGCCTTCGCATTCTTGATGTCGCCGACCTTGGGTACGGCCGCGTCGAAGAACGGCGGACGTGCGATGTAAGTGGAATCGTCCCACTGGTACAAGTCGCCGGTGGGGGCTTTGATGGCATTCCACAGCGGCAGGTCCTTGGTCAGATCGCTGTACAGTTTCTGGTACACCGCCGGGTCGGCGGCGAATTTCATCACGGTCTGAATCTCTGCGCTGTTGGGCCAGATATCTTTCAGGTAAACCGGCTGGCCGTCTTTACCAACGCCCAGCGGATCGGTGTCGAGGTTGATGTTCATCTTGCCCGCGATGGCGTAGGCGACCACCAGCGGAGGCGAGGCGAGGAAGTTGGCTTTCAGGTTCGGGTGGATGCGTGCCTCGAAGTTGCGGTTGCCGGAAAGCACTGCGGCGCAGATCAGGTTGTTGTCGGTGATGGTCTTGTCGATGTCTTCGCGCAACGGGCCGGCGTTGCCGATGCAGGTGGTGCAGCCGTAGGCGGCGAGGCCGAAACCGAGTGTGGTCAACGGTTCCAGCAGACCCGCATTAGTCAGATACTCGGTCACCACACGTGAGCCGGGTGCCAGCGTGGTCTTGATGTGCGGCGCAACCTTCAAGCCTTTCGCCACTGCCTTCTTCGCCAGCAGGCCTGCGGCCAGCAGCACGCCGGGGTTGGAGGTGTTGGTGCAGCTGGTGATCGCGGCGATCAGCACATCGGCATTGCCGATCTCCAAACCATCTTTGCCCGTAGCGTAACGCTTGTTCAGCTTGTCGGCGGGCTGGTTGAAACCGTTCTCGGCGATGGGCTTGCTGAACAAGGTGTTGAAGGTGTCTTTCATCGCAGGCAAAGCGATGCGGTCTTGCGGGCGCTTTGGACCGGCCAGCGAGGGCACGATGCTGTCGAGGTCGAGTTCCACCACGCTGCTGTAGTCGATGCTGCCTGCTTTGGGGATGCCGAACAGACCCTGCGCCTTGAAGTAGGACTCGAAGGCATCCACTTCCTCGGCGGTGCGGCCGGTGTTCTTCATGAACTGCACGGTCACGTCGTCGACCGGGAAGAAGCCCATGGTCGCGCCGTATTCCGGTGCCATGTTCGCAATCGTGGCGCGGTCGGGCAGGGTGAGGGCAGATGTGCCTTCGCCGAAGAACTCGACGAACTTGCCGACCACCTTGTGCTTGCGCATCAGTTCGGTGACGGTGAGTACCAGATCGGTGGCGGTGACGCCTTCGCGCAGCTTGCCTTTGAGGTGCACGCCGACCACGTCCGGTGTCAGGAAGTACACGGGCTGGCCCAGCATGCCCGCTTCCGCCTCGATGCCGCCCACGCCCNNTGGTGGTGTGGCTGTCGGTGCCGACCAGTGTGTCGGGATAAGTCACGCCGTCTTTCTGGATCACGCCGCGTGCCAGATATTCCAGGTTCACTTGATGCACGATGCCGATGCCGGGCGGCACGACCTTGAAGGTGTCGAATGCCTGCATGCCCCACTTCATGAAGCGGTAACGCTCGGTGTTGCGCTCGAACTCCATCTCCATGTTGATCTTGAGCGCGTTCGGGTTGTTATAACTGTCGATCTGCACCGAGTGGTCCACCACCAGGTTCACGGGGACCAGCGGCTCGATGACCTTGGGGTCCTTGCCTGCCTTGGCGGCGGCATCGCGCATGGCGGCCAGGTCGGCCAGCAGCGGCACGCCGGTGAAGTCCTGCAACACGATGCGCGCCACCACGAAGGGGATCTCTTCGGTGCGCGGTGCGTTGGGTTTCCAGTTCGCCAGCTCGCGCACATGCTGTTCGCTCACCTTCTTGCCGTCGCAGTTGCGTAGCACCGATTCCAGCACGATGCGGATGGAAACAGGCAGGCGCGAGATGTTGCCGACGCCTGCTTTTTCCAGTGCGGGCAGGGAATACAGCGTGGCTTGTTTGCCGGAAGCGAGTTTGAAGGATTGGCGCGAATCGAACAGATTGTGGGACATGGACGGCTCCGAAGTGCGAATCAAAATGAGGGAGTGATTATAAGAGTTTGTGCCCTTGGCTTGCACCGTGATTTTTAGAATCCGGGCGATGCCATGGCTGTGTTTGCTGCCTGGGTCAATGCGCCCAGGGCTGGCCGGATTTGGGCCGACACGGCGGAACGTCCTAATTGCACAACAATAAGCATTCCTATCAGCTCAAATCTCCAGAAGGTGCATCTCTCTGTTCTAGGAGAGTATTTTTGCCCTCGGTCCAATCCGTATTTTAACGAATACACGCATTGGAAGTGCGGGCTGCTATGATTCGCCAAGCTCAATCAAGGAGGAAACATGAAAACCGTAATCTCCCTGTTCATCGCGCTGGCGACATTCCCATTGTTGGCAGCCGAGGTGGCTGCGCCGGCTTTCGTCGAGCAGCAGGTTTCGCCTGCGCTGCTCAAGCAATTGCGCGGCGGCGGATATGTTCTGTACATGCGCCATGGCAATACCGACACCTCACGCCCGGACCGCGTGCCCAGCGTAGACCTCAATGACTGTTCCACCCAGCGACCGCTGACGAAGGAAGGCCGGCAAGTGGCCGTCGACGTTGGTCAGGCGATCCGCAAGGCGAGGATACCGGTAGGCGAGACCTTTTCCAGTCCCCTGTGCCGCGCCAAAGAATCGGCCATGGCAGCGTTCGGAGAGAAATACACGGTGGACAATTTGCTGATGTATACCGCCAACATGACGACCGATGAGAAGCAGCCGGTGGTTGCACGGACGCGCGCGCTGCTGTCTGCCCCGGTTGCCGCAGGCAGCAACCGGGTTCTGGTCGCACATGCTCCCAACCTGATGGATCTGATGGGTTACTTTCCGAAGCCGGAAGGCACTCTGGTGATCTTCCGTCCACTGGGCGACAGTTTCGAATATCTTGGCAGCATCGCACCGCAGCAGTGGAAGGAGTTGTTGAATTAGCGGCACTACGCCACGATGAGGATAAAGCACTCCCTGCTGATACTGTTCATGATGCCGGTGCTACTGCCGGCATTGTTTGCGCTGCTGATCAACTATTGGTCGCTTTACAGCCTGCGCGCGCAGCATGAACAGGCCAGTAACCAGGAGCGTCAGGAAGTTGCGCTGCTGACCGAGGCTGCACGGTTGAGCGAGGAATTGGCCGCAGTGCAACGGCGGGTGGCGAGCACACTGGAGGCGGCTGACAGAAAGCGCCTGAGCGAGGCACAGCTCTATCGGATCCACTCCGAGGTGGTCGACCAACTGGCACAGTTGAACAGGCGTGTGCTCGTTCTGGCCGAATCTTCCGCGGTGCGCGAGGTCGGCCTGGAGGATGCGCTGGCACTGCCGGAACACACCAGGCTATACGGCAACTTCGTGATCATGGCCACCGATATCGCCGCTATCGATCCCAGTACCGCCGTCCGCTACATCGGCGATGCGCAGCAGCACTTCATCGCGTTCTCCGAACATGCCCATCGCATCTCGGCCAGACTCGCCAACCGTATGGTGCAGCACAATGCGGTGGCCGAGCGCGCCTTCTCCAGTTTCTTTATGCAGGTGCTATTGCTGGGGCTGGCCGGAATGGCGGGCGCTGTGTTACTTGCCGTGTTGTCATCGCGCAAGCTCGGCCGACACATGGGTGAGGTGGCCGACGCCCTGTGGGAACTATCCCATGCCCGCGATGTTGCCCCCGAACTGCCGAAGATCGAACGGATGCATAACGGCTCCGGCAGCGAGTTTCGGGATATGGCAGCGGCTGTGCTGGATTTTCGCTCGGCCCTGATCGGGCGCAAACAGGCCGAACATCAGGCTTACCAGCTGGCCTTTTACGACCCGCTCACGCAATTGCCCAACCGCCGATTGCTGATCGAACGCCTGGCTCAGGCTTTCACGCTCAGCGAGCGCACCCATTACCATGGCGCCATATTGTTGCTTGATCTGGACAACTTCAAGACGATCAACGAGACCAAGGGGCACGAGATCGGGGACCAGCTGCTGATGGAAGTGGCGCGACGAATCGCCGGTTGTGTGCGTGCCGGCGATACCGTGGTGCGCCTCGGCGGGGACGAATTCGTCGTATTGCTGGAGACACTGAGCGCCAAAGCCGACTCTACAGCCGCCCAGGTGGAAATGGTCGCCGAGAATATCCGGACGGCCCTGATTCAGCCCTGCGTTCTCAATGACAGCATATATCACACGACCCCCAGTATCGGCGTTGCGATCTTCAAGGGGGCGCAATACAGTGTGGAGGAACTGCTCAAGTCGGCCGACATCGCGATGTATCAGGCAAAGGATGCCGGGCGCAACACGATACGATTCTACGATCCGGAGATGCAATCGGCCATACAGGCGCGTGCCGATCTGGAATCGGAATTGAGGCGGGCGCTGGAGGACCGCGAGTTTCAACTGTACTATCAGGTGCAGGTGGACGGACAGGGGCGGCCGCTGGGAGTAGAGGCGCTGCTGCGCTGGCAGCATCCCAAGCGCGGCATGGTATCGCCCGGTGAGTTCATCCCGCTGGCCGAGGAGACCGGGTTGATCGTCCCTATCGGCCTATGGGTCCTCGAACGTGCATGTGAGCAACTGTCTTCCTGGCAGCAAAACGGGCCGATGCGCGATCTGGTGCTGGCGGTCAACGTCAGCGCCCGGCAATTCCGGCAGTCTGATTTTGTTACTCGGGTAGCGCGAGCACTGCAGGAGAGTGGTGCAAAGCCTTCCCACCTGAAGCTGGAACTCACCGAAAGCGTGGTGCTGGAGAATATCGAGGAAACCATTGCGAAGATGCGCGAACTCAAGTTGCTGGGCGTGAGTTTTTCGATGGACGATTTCGGCACCGGCTATTCCTCGCTGCAATATCTCAAGCAACTGCCGCTTGATCAAATCAAGATCGACCAGTCCTTCGTGCGCGACATCACCAGCGACACCAACGATGCCGCCATCGTGCAGACCATCATCGCGATGAGTGTGGCGCTGGGTTTGAATGTCATCGCCGAAGGCGTCGAAACCGAAGCGCAGCGTGAGTTCCTCGACAAGCACGGCTGCCACGCTTTCCAGGGCTATCTGTTCAGCATGCCTTTACCGCTGGAGCAATTCGAAGCGCTGGTGCATCAATAAATCTGACTGACGCCCACCCTATTGTGCGAGCGGCACCGCCGAGCGCAGCGCCTCTTCATCCAGACTGCCGAGTTTCAAGACCCTTGCGGTATCGAGGTGGATGAAGTTATTGCTGGTGGAACGCAGGTAGGCGGGGTCGTAGTGCTGGATCAGCAGCTTCTCCACCAGCTCGGTCCAGAGGCCCTGTTCTGCCAGTTGCTGCCAGTGATCAAGCACCTGGCGACCGTGCAGCGGCAGCAGCGGGGTGAGGCGCCGGATGAGCAGGGCGGGGTCTTTCAGGAAATGGGCATAGTCTTCCATCAGCAGTTGCACGCGGGCGTGGACCGGTGCCTCGATGAGCAGGCAGTCCGATGCGCGCATCTTGGTCAACAGCGCTTCCGGCGTGCCGAGCATGCCAATCTTCTTGCTTTCGGCTTCCACGAACACCGGGCGTTTGCTATCGCAGCGGTGCAACACATCCCAGATGCGGCTCTCGAACATCTTCTGCGAGGGTTGCGGTTCGTCCGGCAAATTGCCAAGCAAGGAGCCGCGATGTTGCGCCAGCGCTTCCAGGTCGAGCACCTGTTCGCCCTGCTCATGCAGCGCATGCAGGAAACGGCTCTTGCCTGAACCGGTGGGGCCGCACACTACGCGGAATTGCAAAGTCCCGGGCAGGGTATCCAGATCGGCCAGCACCTGGCGGCGGTAGTTCTTGTAGCCGCCTTCCAGCCGGCTAGTGGACCAGCCGACCTGGGCGAGGATATGCGCCATCGCGCCGCTGCGCTGGCCGCCGCGCCAGCAATAGACCAGCGGCTTCCATTGCTTGGGCTTGTCCTTGAAGAGGTTCTCCAGATGCAGGGCGATATTGCGCGCGATGAGTGCCGCGCCGCGTTTCTTGGCCAGGAAGGGCGAGTCCTGCACATACAGCGTGCCAACCTCGGCGCGCTGCTCGTCGTCCAGCACAGGCGCGCTGATCGCGCCGGGGACATGGTCTTCCGCGTATTCTGCGGGCGAACGCACGTCGATGATTTCGTCGAAATCGGACAGTTGTGATACGGTGGCGACCCTCGGATTTTGCATGGAATGTTTTAGTGATGAACGACGCTATCAAATTGACCCAATACTCACACGGCGGCGGCTGCGGCTGTAAGATCGCGCCCGCTGTTTTGCACGAGATGCTCGCTGCGCTGCCACGCCCGCCATCTTACCCGAACCTGCTGGTCGGCACCGAGAGCAGCGATGATGCGGCGGTCTATAAACTCAACGATTCGCAGGCCATCGTCGTTACTACCGACTTCTTCATGCCCATCGTGGACGATGCGCGCGACTTCGGCCGTATTGCCGCCACCAACGCGCTGTCAGATGTGTATGCCATGGGCGGCACGCCTATCCTGGCACTGGCGGTAGTGGGCATGCCGATCAATAAGCTGCCTTTGGACACCATCCGCGAGATATTGGCGGGTGGCGAATCAGTGTGTCTGGAAGCGGGCATCCCGGTGGCGGGCGGCCATTCCATCGACGCGCCTGAACCGATCTACGGCCTGGTCGGCGTCGGTGTGGTGCATCCCGACAATCTCAAGCGCAACGACCGTGCACAGGCTGGCGATGTGCTCATCCTCGGCAAGCCGCTGGGCGTGGGCGTGTTGAGCGCGGCGCTGAAGAAGGGTGAACTGAGCGCGGAAGGCTATCGCCAGATGGTGGATACCACCACGCAACTCAACCGCGTCGGAGCGACTTTGGGAGGAATGAGCAGCGTGCATGCGATGACCGATGTCACCGGCTTCGCGCTGTTGGGCCATCTGCTGGAGACTTGCCGCGGCTCGAAACTCGGCGCGGAAGTGGATTTCAAATCATTGCCGGTGTTGTCGGTGGCCCTGCAACTGGCAGAGCAGGGCTACAGCACCGGCGCGGCCGACCGCAACTGGACCAGCTACGGTGCCGAGGTCGATCTGCCGCAGGGCTTTCCGGAATGGCAGCGCAAGTTGCTGTGCGACCCGCAGACCAGCGGCGGTCTGCTGGTGGCTTGTGCCGCGAATGAGGCGGACAAGGTGCTGGCGACCTTCCACGAGCAGGGCTTTGCGGCAGCGAGTGTGATCGGCAGGATGGTTGCGGGGAACGCGCGCGTCAGGATCGCCTGAGACCCTAGAACGTCTAGATGATCGACAGAGGCCCGGACCCGTCAGGCTTCTTGATATCGACATGCTTGTTGAGCATGTCGACGATATCCAGATGTCCCGCCTTGATGGCGAGGTCGATGGGTGTGTTGCCATCCTGATACAGGGCAAAACGATTCGCGCCTTTATCCAGCAACAGCTTCACGATCTCGATATGTCCGTTATTGGCTGCCTTGTGCAATGACGTCCAGCCGTCAGAGGTTGCCGAGTTGACGTCGGCGCCGCGGAAGATCAGGTAGGCACAGGCGAGCAGATGGCCGCGTGTTGCGGCCTGCATCAAAGCCGTCCAGCCCATCTGGCTGGGGACATCCGGTTCGGCCCCTTTTTCGATTAGGAACTTCAGCACGTCAGAATGGCCGTTGTAGGCGGCCCAGTGCATTGGTGTATAGCCGTTCTTGTCGCGGGTGGTGAGGCGTGCGCCGCACTTGAGCAGCAATTGCACGAATGGCAGATTGCCATTGAATGCTGCGACCATCAGCGGTGTCCAGTTGCGGTCGTCGCGCACTTCCAGATCGACGCCACAGGACAGGAACACCTGCACCGCGTTGTGGTGGTTGTCCTCGACCGACTTTATCAAGCCCTTGGAGGTGAAGTCGTAGCCATAGCGCTCCAGTTCGTGGCGCTTGTATTCGGGGATGTCTTCCCAGGCCTGGACTTCCTTGCCTGCATTGTGCAACTCGTGCAGGAAATTGCTGAGGTGGATGATCTCCATTGCCGCTTCGGGCGGGAAACCGTCGCGGTCGCCACCGCGTTTGTCGACCATCAGGTCTTGCAGATAGGCGTCGATATGCGGCGTTTGCCAAAGTTCGAGCAGCTTGTTGAACACACGCGGGAAGCGCGTTTCCAGTATGGTCGGGTAGAGTTCTTCGTCGCCGTTAAGCAGATTGAGCAGTCTTTTGTTCATCAGTCTTGATACTTTCCGGCGATCTGCCGGAATTCCTCCTGGATGTTCTGGAACGCATCCGCCACGTCGGGATCGAAATGCTTCCCTTTTCCTTGCAATATGTGTGCCACAGCGTCCTCATGCGGGAACGGCTGCTTGTAAATGCGTTTGCTGATGAGCGCGTCATACACATCGGCCACCGCCATCAGGCGTGCCGAGATGGGGATTTCATCCCCTTTGAGCCCCTGCGGATAGCCGCTGCCATCCCACTTCTCGTGGTGGCTGTTGGCGATCTCGCGCGCGATGTGGAGGAAGCGGTTCGGTGTCGGCAGTCCGCTCTCCGCTGCAGCGATGGCGTTGCCGCCCAGGATCGGATGCGACTTCATGATGGCGAACTCTTCCGGCGTGAGTTTGCCCTGTTTGAGCAGGATGGCATCCGGGATGCCAACCTTGCCGATGTCATGCAGGGGGGCCAGCTTGTACAGCGACTCGATATTGTCGTCGGTGAGGAAATCGCTGAAACGCGGGTTGTCGCGCAGTTTTATGGCCAGTGCACGGATATAGTTCTGTGTGCGTTTGAGGTGGTTGCCGGTCTCGTTGTCGCGTGTCTCCGCCAGCGATGCCATCGCCATGATGGTCACGTCGCGTATCTGCGAGACCTCGTCGGTCTTGTGCTGCAACTGGGCGGTGCGCTCCTGTACCTTGAGTTCAAGGTCGTCGTTCATCGCGGAGAGCTGGTGCGCCAGGGAAAGGTTCTCGAAACGCTGGCGCAGCGACAGCATGATGAACTTGCCGAGGAAATGCCCGGAACTCAGCATCACCAGCAGGAACAGCAACAGCATGGCGCCCAGCGCGAGGTGCGTCTCGTCCTGCTCCACCATCACGCGGAAGGTGAGCGGTAGCATCAGTCCGAGTACATAGGCATACAACGAGGGCGGGTGCATCGAGTTCATGGTGGTGGCTACCGCCGCGAGGCCGAGCAGCACGCACACCAGCAGCACCTGCGCGAGCAGTTCCTGCGGGAAGAAGAATAGTGTGCCGAAGCCCCACATCATCCCGACGACCAGTGCGAAAGAAAAGAAGTGCCGGCTCCATTCCTCGCATTCGTGGATGGTGTGCGTGGCCGCCCTGGCGGAAAGCCAGGTGACGAAATCGAGCGTGTGCAAGAGATAGGCGCAGCCCAGCCACAGCAGCAGTTGCCAGTGCGGCGAGATGCCCCACATCAGCCAGACGAAGAACGGCTCAACCGCCATCTGTCCTGCCAGCATGGTGGGGTAAAGCTTGAGACGCGCGCGCAGCTGCTCCGCGCGAACGGGCAGATTACTTTCGTCAATGACGAATCTCAGATCGTCGAAAAAAGTGCTGGCGGAGGTCATTGTTTCCGGGATATTCGAAACAGGTTGATGCAGTGGACAACAAATGCGCTGGGCAGTCAACATCCACGGCACTTTAGCGACCGTTTCCCATGCGGCAAGGTAGGGACTTGACTCGGGTTACAATGCGGCTGGTATCGCGGTACCCGAAGACAAGATGGATCAGGAGGAGTGATGTTGAAGCAGAATAAAAGCGAGGAATTCGCGCGCGAATGGCAGCGGCTGCACGAGCAGGTCCCGGCTTCGACCCGGCAGTTGGTCAACGACACAGTCGAGCACCATGCCGCCGCGCTGGCCAGCCTGTTCTACGATCATATGCTGGCTGACAAGGATGCGAAACCCTTCATCAACAACGAAGTGGTGAACCTGCGGCTGCACGCCTCGATGCAGGGCTGGCTGCGCGAACTGTTTTCGGTCAAGCAGCCTGAAGCCGCGGAGATATACAAACACCAGTGCCATGTCGGCGTGGTGCATGCGCGTATCCAGATACCCATCGGGCTGGTCCTGCGCGGTTCGCGCCTGCTGAAACAGGGCATCACCGAACATCTGGTCGAGAGCGAACTGGATCGCGCCGGACTGGTGCAGGCCACGCGCTTCATCTCGGAAGTGATGGAACTGAGCATGTCGGCGATGACGGACTCCTATATCGTCAACGTCGGCAAGAGCGTACGCAACGACGAGTCCTACCGTATGTTCGCGCTGGGGCAGAACATGCTGGCCGAGCGCGAACGCCAGCGTGCCGCCCTGTCGGAGTGGGCGCAGGACATCCTGATGCATCTGCTGGGCGACGGCGGCAGCGATGTCCCCGAGATGCGCCATTCCGAATTCGGCATGTGGTTGCAGCACAAGGCCAGCATCATCTTTCACGATGCGCCCGAGCTGGAACGCATCCGCGGATGCGTCGAGAGGCTGGAGCATGTTCTGTTGCCGGAGCTGATCGGGAAGCGCAGCAAAGGGGGCGATGTGCGCGAGGCGATGAAGCAGGTCGAAGCCGACATCGGGGAGGTGAAGTTCCTGCTGACCGGTCTGTTCGACCGTTTCATCGAGGNNTTCAAGAAGATCAACGACAGCTATGGACACGACGCCGGCGACCTGGTGCTGCAGCAGGCCGCCGATCTGGTCACGGCCAGTGTGCGCGTAGGTGATTTCATCTTCCGTTACGGCGGCGAGGAGTTGCTCGTCGTGTTGGTGGAGATCGACAAGGAAAAGGCGTTGGTCGTGGCAGAGACCATCCGCGAGCGGTTTGCAGCCGAGCCACTGCGCGTGGGAGATTCCAGGACGGCACAGGTCACTGTCAGCATCGGCGTCGCTGCCTACAACGGACATCCCGATTTTGAGACGATCGTCAAAGATGCCGACGATGCGCTCTATCGTGCCAAGCAGAGCGGGCGCAACCGCTGCGAGGCGGCTTAGCAGGCAGTTGAAAAACTACTGCGGTGGTCATCTGCTGCGTTGCGCGGTACTCGGAATCCTCATGTACTGCATGTACATTCCGGTTCCTGCGCTCCGTGCGCCTTGCAGCCGACCATCCTCGCTACGTTTTTGAACAGCCTGCTAGGCGTTCTCGAAGAACTTCACGGCTTCCGCCTCGTCGCGTGTGCGCTTGAACGGCGGCAGACTCTGCCAGATGCGTTTGCCATAGTGTTTCGAGATCAGGCGCGGGTCGCAGATCATCAGCACGCCTCTATCATTCTCGTCGCGGATCAACCGTCCCGCCCCCTGCTTGAGGTTGATGATGGCGCGCGGCAGCTGGAATTCCATGAAGGCGTTGCGTCCCTGTTTGTTCAGCTCGGCGATGCGCGCCGCCAGTACCGGATCATCTGGCGGTGCGAACGGCAGTTTGTCGATGATAACCAGCGACAGCGCTTCGCCGCGCACGTCCACCCCTTCCCAGAACGACTGCGAACCCAGCAGCACCGCGTTGCCGTGTTCGCGGAAGCGCGAGAGCAATTCGTTGCGCGAACCTTCGCCCTGGATCAGCAGCGGATAGCTCAGCCCCTTGCGGTCGAATTCGGCCTGCAATATCTCGTAGGCGCGCTGCATCGCACGCAGGCTGGTGAAGAGCAGGAAGGCGCGGCCTTGGCTCGCCTCGATCAGCGGCAACGCCGCCTGCACCACCGCATCGGTATAACCGTCGGTGTTCGGCTCCGGCAGACCTTCCGGCACATACAGCAGCGCCTGCTCCGGATAGTTGAAGGGACTGTCCCAGCAGGCTGTACGCGCCTCGGTCAGGCCCATCTCGTTCTGGTAATGCGAGAAGTTCTGTTTCACCGCCAGTGTCGCCGAAGTGAATATCCAGGCGCGCGGGTGGCCGCTGATCTGCTTCTTGAAGATATCGGCGATGGAGAGCGGGGTGGTGTTGAGTTGCAGAGAATGGTGGAATATCTCCAACCAGCGCACCGTCTCCGGCACATCGCCGTCCTGCCAGTGCTTGAGTTGTTGCGCCAGCGCCTGTGCCCGCTGCCAGCAATTCTCCAGGCCCTCGCTGCGTTCCGCCTGCTTCTCCAGCAAGCCGGTGAGTTTGGACAGTTTCTCCCCCAGCGTCTTCAACGCTGGAGCGAAGTCCTTGAAATTCTCCGTCGCCTCCGCCGCCATGCGGCCTTCCTTCTTGAACACCAGGCGGAAGTCGCGGGATGCCTTGTCCAACTCGTCGCAAGCAACCGGCAGGGCCGCGAAATCCTTGGCGTTACTCAGCGCCTCGATGCGCGAGTCCTGCGACAGGTCGAATAACTGCGAAGTGGAAAGGCTCTCGCCGAAGAAAAGGCTCGCCGTCTCCGGCAACTGGTGCGCCTCGTCGAAGATCACCGTGTTGCAGGCTGGCAGCAGCTCGGCCACACCCTCGTCGCGCAGCATCACGTCGGCGAAGAACAGGTGATGGTTCACCACCACCACATCCGCCTCCATCGCCTCCTTGCGCGCTTTCAGCACGAAGCATTCGCTGTGCTGCGGGCATTCCTGCCCCAGGCAGTTGTCGCGCGTCGAGGTGACGTGCATCCAGATCAGCGCGTTCTCCGGCACATCTGCCAGACCGCTCTTGTCGCCGCTCTGCGTCACCTTGGCGTAGTTCACGATCTTGGCCAGATGCTTCACATCCTCGCGCGTCTTGAACAGCCCGTTCGATTGCGCCAGCGACAGGTGGTAGTGGCAAACATAGTTGGAGCGCCCCTTGAGCAGCGCCACCGATACCGGAGCCTTCAAGGCATCGCGCACCATCGGCAGGTCTTTCTGAAACAACTGGTCCTGCAGGTTCTTGGTGCCGGTGGAGATCACCACCTTGCCGCCCGCCAGCAGGGCAGGCACCAGATAGGCAAAGGTCTTGCCCGTGCCGGTACCGGCCTCGGCCACGAGAATGGCGTTATCGCGTATCGCCTCCGCCACGGCCAGCGCCATCTCGCGCTGCTGCGCGCGCGGGCGGAACGACGCGACTTCAGTGGCAAGCGGGCTTTGTTCGGAAAAGAAGCGTTCTACTTCGATGGTCACGGCAGGGATGGGTATATAGGCCAAACGGTATATGGTTATTCGCCGGGCGCGGCGTTATAGTGCGGTCGGGATTTTACGCGAGTGGGGTAGTGTTTAGCGTAGGAATTTTGTTTAAGGGGAAATCATGGCTTGGCCTGAACCGGAAAATAACAAAGAGACAATCAATGCTGCGGGTCGTGCATTGGTTAAAGCCAATAAGGAGGAATGGGAGAGGTGGGACTCTGATGACTGGCGAAAATATCATGCGACTCTGGCCGTCATAAATAACTGGCGTGGATCGCACGCATACCCACTGAACACGTTTCAAATGAACTTACGCAATACAGCTCGCAGATTTGAGAAGAATCCGCTTATAGCGCAGCGAATAAAACGACTATTTTCTATTGGGCATAAGCTCGATCGTTTCCCAACAATGAAGTTATCTCAAATGCAGGATTTGGGTGGATGCAGAGCTATTCTTGCACATGTGTCGAGTGTTAATAACATAGCCAAGTACTACGCTGAGCAAAGCGCAATTAAACACTCTCTGGCATCGGTTGATGATTATATTGGTGAGCCGAAGTCATCCGGCTATCGTGGTATTCATTTGGTTTACAGGTATTTTTCAGATAAGAAAAAGTTCATGTACAACGGAATGAAAATCGAGATTCAGCTTCGTTCGAAATATCAGCATGCTTGGGCTACAGCAGTAGAAACGGTTGGTATGTTCTCAGGACAGGCGCTGAAGTCTAGTTTGGGTAGTGAAGAATGGCAGAGGTTTTTTTCTTTGATGGGTTCTGTAATTGCCATACGCGAAGGAACAGCCCTAGTTCCGGGTACGCCAATGGGTGGGCGCGAACTTATTGCGGAGCTATCTTTTTATGCTACTAAGCTTAAGGTGGAGGAGAGACTTAAGGGGTATAGCAAAGCTTTACATGCTATCTCTCATGCACCTAATGGTGCTTACTACTATTTATTGCAGCTTGATCCGCAGTCTGGGGTTCTGAACGTAAATGGATTCAAGATAACCGACGGCGCTAATGCTGAAAATCAATATGCAGAAGCAGAAAAATTAGTACAACAAAGGCCCGGAACAGATGCTGTATTAGTTTCGGTTGATGACGTTAGCACATTGTGGAAAGCGTACCCAAACTACTTTGCTGACACACGTATGTTTGTAGAACTAATGAATCAGGCAATAAGCGGCCGCAGCCGAAGGATACGTATTGGAGAACTCAAAATTGCGCAAGGAGATTTATTCGGCTCATAGGAAAAACCGCCAATTGGAGTATTTCATTTGATGAAAGGAGGTGGGAAATGACCAAGAAAGCCTTTCCGTTATCGAAAGTCTACGGCCTCCTCGAACCCGGCCCGGTCGTGCTGGTGACGACCACGCACAAAGGCAAGGCGGACATCATGACCCAGTCCTGGCACACCATGATGGAGTTCGAGCCGCCGCTGGTGGGCTGTGTGATCAGCGGACGCAATCACAGTTTCGAGGCGCTGGTGAAAACGAAGGAATGCGTGCTCAGCATTCCGTCGGTGGAGCTGGCGAAGCAGGTGGTGGGCATTGGCAACTGTTCGGGCAGCAAGGTGGATAAATTCAGCAAGTTCAAACTGACCGCGTTACCTGCATCGCAGGTTAAAGCACCGCTCATCGCCGAGTGTTTCGCCAATCTCGAATGCAGGGTGGTGGACACGCGCATGGTGAACAAGTACAACTTCTTCGTGCTGGAGGTGGTAAAAGCGTGGATCGATCCCGCGCAGAAGAAGCCGCGCACGCTGCACCATCAGGGCAAGGGGGTGTTCATGGTGGCGGGTGATACGATCAAGCTTCCTTCAAAAATGGCGTGAGCAACAACCTATGTGGCTATTTCTCGGTATCGTTTCGTTCTCGGTGTTTTTTGGTTACGGGCTTTGGCGCAGGCTGAGTTGGGCAACCGGCTGGACGGACGACAAGGGGAGTTTTCGTACGGCGGGCGGCCAGCGCTACAAGTTTACGGACTCAACCAACAAGAATATCCGCAAGTTTGTGATTGCGGTGCCTTGTGCCCCCGGGGTGTCCCTGCGCATACACCGCGAATCCAGTTGGGACCGTTTTGCCAAGAAGATCGGTCTTTCTTATGAGTTCCAGTTCAACGATCACGAATTCGACAACCAGCTATATGTGGTCTCGAATGCTCCGGCATTTCAGCTTGAACTGGCCGAGACCAAGGCGTTGCGCCAGGTATTGATTCTGCTGTTTCGCGACGCGCGGCTGATCCGCATCGAATGCCACGGCCAGCATGTGCTGGCGAAATTCCAGGAAACCATCAAAGACGGCAAGGCGACCAAGCCGGAATCAGCCGAAGTGAAACGGGTGGTGGCCGCCCTGTACGGTCTGGCGGAAACGCTGGAGATCGCGAAATCGAAGACGAGCTCCATCTGGGATGTGTTCCAGCTGCGCGCTTCACTGCTGGCGGTACTGGCGACATCTCTGCTTCTGCTGGGATCGGTAGAGTTGTTTCGTGTCTACGCTTTCGAACGGGCGCAGATCATGATCGACGTGGGAGACCTGCTGACCTTTTCCACTATCTGCGCCGGATCGGTGTTGTTTGTATTGATGGCCGCGACAGTCGTCCTGTTGCGCGGAAGTTCGTATGCGCATGTGATCCTGGCCGAGGTGCTCATCTCCGGCGGGGCGGGGCTGGCGATGGGCAGTTATGTCATGGTGCGCGACATCAATATCTCGTTCGATCAGACCGTGCAGCGCAGGGTGCAGGCGGAGGTCGTGGACAAGCGCACATGGCGCGGTCGGAAATCAGGCACCCACTACGACTTGTATCTGAAGGGCCGGGATGGTTTTCAGGGTTTGCCGAGCAAGCTCGAAGTTTCGTCGGATGTCTATCGTCAGGTCCAGGCCGGCAAGCCGGTCACGCTGATAGTACGCGATGGCGCCTTGGGATACCGCTGGATCGAAGAGTACAACTTTAATTGACGACAAGATCGGGAATCGTGATGGTGCGTTATCTGGGCGGCTGGTTCGTGTTGCTTGCAGTCGCCATGATCAATGGCGCGTTGCGTGAATTCACTTACGGCAAATATGTCTCCGAGTTATCTGCGCATCAACTCTCTTGTGTGACCGGCATCCTGTTGTTCGCCGTGGTGATCCGCCAGTATGTGCGCCTGTGGCCGCCGGTCTCGGCGCGCGAGGCTTGGCAGATCGGCCTGTTCTGGATGGCACTGACGGTGGCGTTCGAGTTCCTGTTCTTCCATTACGTTGCCGGACATCCGTGGGAAGTGCTGCTGGCGAACTACGATATGTCTGCGGGCCGTCTCTGGCCGCTGATTCTGTTGTGGGTGGCGGTCGCGCCGTATCTGTTCTATCGCAATTCCTTGCGCGGCCGGAGATAGGCGATGCAGATATGGGTGGATGCCGATGCCTGTCCCAAGGTGATCAAGGAGATACTGTTCCGCGTTGCCGACCGCTTGCAGATACAGACCACGCTGGTGGCGAACAAGCTGTTGTATTGCCCGCCGTCGAAGCACATCCGTGCTCTGCAGGTGCCTGCCGGGTTCGATGTAGCCGACAACAAGATCGTGCAGATGTGCGAGACGGGCGATCTGGTCATCACCGCCGACATTCCGCTGGCCGCCGAGGTGATCGCCAAGGGCGGCCACGTGCTGAATCCGCGCGGCGAGCTCTACACCAAAGACACCATTCAGGAACGGTTGACCATGCGCAATTTCATGGATGGATTGCGCAGCAGCGGGGTGGAGACGGGCGGGCCGCCGACCCTGAGCCAGAGTGACCGGCAGATGTTCGCCAACCAGTTGGACAGGTTTCTGGCGAAGCACGCAGTCTGAACTCTCCGAGCGCAGGGGCTTAGCGCTGACTTTCCTTGTCTTGACGCTCAAGCGTTTCGCTGCGCTGTTTCCATATCGAGTAGCATTCCAGCCCGCAGAAATGCGCCACATAGTCCTGCGCTTCAAAGCGTTCGGCTTCGGAGAGGGGGATCTCTTTTTGGCATACATCGCAGGGGATCTTTTCGGCCACGGGATCGGGACGAGGATGGGTAGTCATGACACACCTCCTTCTATGGTGTTGACGCGAAACCAGATTAGTCCTGTTTGAGGTGGGCAGCAAGCACTTTGCGGGCATCCGGACCACTGTGCCTTAACGGATTTTTGACATAAGAGATCCGGCTTATGGGATAGAATCCGCGCCTGCTTCGCGCAGGCAATCGCAATCATCCTGCTTGTCCAATCGAACTAAATCAATTTGCCGCAGTCGGAAGGCGCGGCCGTGCCGGAACCAGGCATGGGAGTTCGTGAGCGGGATTTTTTGGCATTCCGTCCGGCAAGAATCAATCGACTAAAGCATGCGACAAGAGAACGACAACATCGAAGGCAGGACAGTGACTGTGAAGGTGTGGGACCGCTTCATCCGCGTGTTCCACTGGACCCTGGCTGCGGGTTTCGCCACGGCATTCATCTCCGGCGAAGTCGGCGCTGCCGCGCTGCATGTCTGGGTCGGGTATCTGTTGTGCGTGATGGTGGCGCTGCGGCTTTACTGGGGCTTCCGGGGCAGCGAATACGCGCGCTTCCGCTCTTTCTTCTTTTCTGCCGGTGAGACGCTCGCTTATGTGCGCGGCATGTTCGCTGGTCAGCCAAAACATTATTTCGGGCATAACCCGGCGGGCGCGCTGATGGTGTTCGCGATGCTGGCGCTGCTGCTATTGATCTTTTTGTCCGGCCTGCTGACGTTGGCGGCGATCGACTATGAGGGGCCGCTCGTGTTCCTGGCGAACCGCGTGAGCGATGAGGCCAGCTACGCGTTCCGCGACCTCCACGAATTTCTTCCCATCCTTGGCTTGATACTCGTCGTGCTGCACCTCATCGGTGTCGCGGCAGGCAGCATCCAGCACAAAGAAAACCTTGTGAGGGCGATGCTCACCGGGAAGAAAAGAAAGAACACGCCATCTATTCCAACAAAGTGAATGAACAAGAGGAGCAATCAATGAGAGGTATAAAGTCCCTGAGTGTTGCCGTATGTCTGGCAGCGCTGTCCGGAACGGCACTGGCGCAGGAGGCGGCGTTCGACCTGCCGCTGACATCCAGTGCGTATGTGAAAGACTACGAGTCGTTCAAACTCGCGGCGAACGATGCAGAACCAACCTCGGTGAAGAAATCGGGCAGCGCCGCGCCCGAGATCAAGAAGTCCGAGTTCGAGCCGGCGACTTTCTCCGGCAGCAACGCGCACAAGTATCTGGGGCTGGCGACCATCGTGGGGGCGGGCTTGACGGGCTTGACTGCCCCCGACGACAACGAGTGCGAGACCGGCGGCTGCGTGCAACAGCCGCGCCAGACCAACGGTACGCACGCCAAACTGGCGCGCGCCACCGTTGCATTGGCAGCGGCAACCGTGGTGACCGGTCTGGTTGCGCACTGGGATGATTTCCATCTGGAAGACGGCATCACCGATCCGGACAACCTGCACGCGCTGCTGGGTACGGCCGGTATGCTGACCATGGCCTATGCGGTGTCCAAAGCCGCCGATCCGTACAGCAGCAACGGCCACGCCGGCAAGGCTATCGCCGGTGCCGTGCTGATGGCTGCTGCGATCAAGATCACCTGGTAAGGGAGCCGAGATGAAACTGCACAAGATATTGATGACGGCGGGATTGTTGCTGGCAACGACCGCGGCACTGGCGACCCCGGCGACCGACGAGTTGTTCGCAAAATACAAGTCCGCAGGCGCGGCGGGCTTCGACGCTGCCCGCGGCGACAAGGCCTGGCACAAGGAATCCAAGGGCGAGGAAGGCCAGACGATGTCCTGTTCCACCTGCCACGGCCAGGACCTGGGCAAGGAAGGCAAGCATCACAAGACCAACAAGGTCATCGCCCCGATGGCGCCCAGCGCCAACAAGGAACGGTTGACCGATGTTAAGAAGATCGAGAAGTGGTTCAAACGGAATTGCAACGACGTCCTCGCGCGCGAATGCACGGCGCAGGAAAAAGGCGATTACCTGAAGTTCCTGCTCGGCAAATGATGATTGGAGAAATGAAGATGCGAACAAATATCAAGGCAGCACTGTTGGCCGCCGCATTGCTGATGAGCAGCGGACCGGCTTTGGCGGAAGGCAATTTCTGGTTGTGGCTGGTCAACTTCTCGCGCCAGAAGGAAGTGCAAGCAGTCGACAACAAGGTCTGGAAGGAAGAGTGCGGTTCCTGCCACTTCGCCTATCAGCCGGGTCTGTTGCCGGGCAAGTCCTGGGTGAAACTGCTGGACGAAAAGGCGCTGGCCGATCACTTCGGCGAGGACGCCTCGCTGGACAAGGAAACACTGAAGGAGGTCAGCGACTACGCGATGGCGAATGCGGCCGAGAATTCCATGTACAAGCGTTCGCGCAAGATCGCGCTGGCAACCGCAGACGGTGAAGTGCCGCTGCGTATCACCGAGGTGCGTTACATCAAGCGCAAGCACCACGATATCCCCGAGAAGATGGTCAAAGGCAACAAGGACGTGAAGTCGCAGGCCTACTGCAACGCCTGCCACACCAAGGCGGAAGAGGGCATCTTCGACGAAGACACGGTGGATATCCCGAACTTCCCCGACCGCGATTGATGATTGGTGTCGTGAAGGTATGACGAAGGGCAGCTTCGGCTGCCCTTTTTTATTGCCGCAGCGGCAGCGGGCTGCTACAGTTCAACCCCTCTGGGAGGAGTGGTATGCGGGACCCAAATCACACAAAATCATCGAAAGGGTGAGCATGCAAGAGCAGTTCGGGCAGAAGAACCAGAGTTTCGAATTCACCGGCAGTGGCTGGGAATACTTCAAGATATGGATTGTCAATCTGTTGCTGACCATCGTAACCCTGGGCATCTACAGCGCCTGGGCCAAGGTCAGACGCCTGCAGTACTTCTACCGCAACACCCGTCTCGACGGCGGCAGCTTCGACTTTCACGGCACGCCGCAGGCCATCCTGAAAGGGCGCCTCATCGCCTTTGGCCTGCTGATCGGCTATAACGCCGCGTTCGAATACGATCCCATGATCGGTCTGGGCGTGGCCGCGCTGCTCGCACTGGTGATGCCCTGGCTGCTGATGCGTTCGCTGCGCTTCAAACTCTACAACAGCAGCTATCGCGGCTTGCGCTTCGGTTTTGCCGGCAGCACCGGTGATTCTTACCGCGCCTTTTTGCTCTACCCCCTGTTGGCCATGTTCACCCTCTATCTACTGGCACCGCTGGCGCACCAACGCATCAAGCGATACCAGTTCGACAACAGCCGTTTCGGCAACGCCTCGTTCAGTTTCGGCGCGCCTGTAAAGGGTTTCTATATTCTCTATCTGTCCTCGCTGGCGGTGATGCTCGGCTCGGTGCTGCTGGCAGTCGCGCTGGCGATGATGATGGGATCGGGGGCAGCCGGTGCGGCGGGAATCATCAGCGGTTTGATGTTGGCCGGTCCGTTCATCATGCTCGTGATGCTGGTGGCGATGCTGGTCGTTGGCAGCCTGTTCAGCGCCTACATGCAGAACCTGGTGTGGGGCAGCACCACGCTGGGGCCGCACCGCATCTTCAGCCACGTGTCCGCCCGCCGCCTGTTGTGGGTGCGCGTGAGCAACTTTATCGGCATCGTGCTGACGCTCGGGTTGTTCATGCCGTTCGCCGCTGTGCGCATGGCGCGCCTGCAGATCGAAGCCATGGGGCTGGCAGTCAGCGGCGACCTGTCCGGTTTCGTCGCCGACCAGCAACTCAACGCGACAGCCGCCGGCGAAGAGACCGCCGAGATGTTCGATGTCGACATCTCCTTCTGACGCATCCATAGAGGTCGCCGCCGCCTATTACGACGGGCAGACCACCGCGAGCAGAGCGGTGCAGCTGTCCATCGATGGCGGCGATCTGCTGCTGCACAGCGATGCGCTCGAACTGCGCTGGCCGCTGGGCGAGGTGCATGTCTCGGAGCGACTGGGCAACACACCGCGCCTGCTGACCTATTCGGGCGGCGGGCATTGCGAAGTGAACGATCAGGCCGGGTTAGGCAGGTTGCTGGCACAGGTCGGTGCGGGCCGGAGTTGGCTGGACAGTCTGCAGCATAGCCTGCCTTGGGCGCTTGCCGCGATGGCGCTGATGCTGATCATCTTCGCCGCTGCCTACAAATATCTGCTGCCCTGGGGGGCAGAAGAACTGGCCATGCGCGTACCGGCGTCGATGCTGCAAAAGATGGGCGATTCCACGCTGGAGACGATGGATGAATACCTGCTGGAACCCAGTACACTCGATGAGGCACGCCAGCAGGCGCTGCGTGATGCCTACGCGGGACTCAGGACGCCGGCCGACGCGCAGTTGAAATACGACATCATCTTCCGCAGCTCACCCATGGGCGCGAACGCCTTCGCCCTGCCTAACGGCACCATCGTGATGCTGGACGGATTGGTCGAACTGGCCCAGGACGACAACGAGATACTCGCCGTGCTGGCGCACGAGCGCGGCCACGTCGAGCGCCGCCATGCCATGCGTATGGTGCTGCAAAGCTCGGTGGTCGGTCTGGCGCTGGCCTGGTACGTGGGCGATGTCAGCTCGCTGCTGGCGACCGCACCCGCCATCATCATGCAGGCGAAATATTCGCGCGACATGGAGCGCGAGGCCGATGTGTACGCCGAACAGACCATGCGCGCCAACGGGCTGTCGCCCTGTCTGCTGGGCACCATTCTGGACAAGATGGAAGCGGCCTATCTGGCCAAGGTGAAAGAGAAGCACCCCGAAGCGGGTGCGGCAAAAGACGACAGCGCGATGGATTACCTGTCCAGCCATCCGGCTACCAAAGAGCGTATGCGATTGATGTGTCCCGGCAACTGAACGCCGTGATGGCGCGTGTTATCATCGCGCGCCATGAAAAACTCCTCCGATTCCCTGCGTCGTTTCCTGTTTGAACATGCCTCCCTTCGCGGCGAGATCGTCCGTCTCGACGCGACTTGGCAGTCCGTGATCGATCGCCATGACTACCCCGAAGTATTGCGCAATCTGATGGGTGAACTGTGTGCAGCCGCCGTGCTGCTGGCCGCGACTCTCAAGTTGCAAGGCTCCATGGTGCTGCAGATCCACGGCAAAGGTGCGCTGAAACTGCTGGTGGTGGAATGCTCCGGCGATCTGGAACTGCGTGCCACCGCCAAGTGGGAAGGTGACCTTGCTCACGGCAAGCTGCAGGAAATGGTCGGCGACGGCCGCTTCGTCATCACCCTCGACCCCAAGGACGGCAACCAGGCCTATCAGGGCATCGTCGCGCTGGAAGGTGACAGCATCGCCGAGATATTGCAGAACTACATGACGCGCTCGGAACAACTGGAGACGCGCCTGTGGCTTGCGGCGGACGGCAAGAGCGCCGGCGGCATGTTGCTGCAAAAACTACCCCAGCCGGACGAAGTGCCGGATGAGGAACCCTGGGAGAACGCTGTGCAGATCGCCAACACGCTGAAGCCGGAAGAATTGCTCACCGTGCCCTCGGCCGAGCTGGTGCATCTGCTGTATCACGAAGAAGATATCCGTCTGTTCGACGCACAGGATGTGGTGTTCCGCTGCACCTGCTCACGCGACAATGTGGCCCGGATGCTGCGAATGCTTGGGCGTGAAGAAGTGGATGCCATCATCGACGAGCGCGGCGATGTCGAGGTGCACTGCGAATTCTGCAATCAGCGCTATGTCTTCGACCAAGTGGATGCGAATGCGGCATTCGCCGATGTCATGGCGGTGTCGGCGAACAAGACGCTGCATTAACTGCAGGGTGGGCAACGAGTTGCCCATCCTGCGTCCCGGTCAAGCTGCCGTGGCTTCGAACGTACCCGAGTAGCGAAACAGCTTGCCGAACAGCGGGTGGGTGAGCCGGAAATCCATGGCGAAATGCGTTGCGTCGATGGCGTGCTCCGTGATCGTGGTGTGCCCGAGCACCATCCATTCCGGGATCGGCACTAGCCAACTTCCCAGCTTCGCCACGAAGCGCACGCCTTCGTAGTGCAGCTTGCCATCCTCGACATGCACCGCCATCTGCAATCCCAGCACCGGATTGACGAATTCGATCATCTGGTTGCCGCCCGCAAAGACCCAGAAACTGTTGAAATAAACCACCTTCCCGTCGGGAAAAGTGATCGTCCTGCGCCAGTACTGGCGTTCTCCCACCACGGTCTTCTCCACCACTGTAGGCACTTGCCGCCCGCCGCGATCGATCAATGCTCCCATGAGATGGAGGACACTGAGGTATGGCTGCATGAAGCGGGGATACTCGATATCCATGTAGCCGTTGTCTGTCGTCTTGCCGAAGCGGTAATGCGTCTGCAAAGCGGGTGGCAATTTGTCCCAGTCTGCGCCCAGGGCGTTCTGCATCAAGCTATCCATGATTCGACTCCCGGTATGTTTTTGAAAACCATCATTGTCACCACCAGCACCATCGCGATGAAAGCCGGTACGCCCAGCCAGAACCACCAGCGTGCCATTTTCCAATAAATGTCGGGCAACGGGGTCGCCTCTACGACGGCGAGGGCGGCTATCTTGTGCATGCGCATCTGCAACCACACCACCGGCAGCCAGCAAGCCCCGGCCAGAAAGAACAGGAACAGACTTGCGGCTATCCAGGGCGTCGTCAGCGGCAGGCCCAGCAGATACACCATCCACAGGCCGCTGATGGGCTGGAAGATCACCGTCGGTGTGGTGAATATCCAGTCCGCCAGGACGACATGCCGGTTGGTGATCGCGATATGGGCGACATTGCCGCTGCGGTCTGCCATCCATTTGTAGAACGCACTGCCCAGCCCCGTACCGAACAGCAGCACCATGCTGAGGATATGCAAGGTCTTGATCGCGGTATAACTCATGATGGCCTCCCTGTATGGACGGCATCGGAAAAGAACAGGCGGGGCTGAACAGCAAGCGGTTCGCGGCCGAGGAATTGAACCAGTGGCTGAACGTCCGCCCGATAGCCGGTCTGCAACATGCGCAGATTTTCCGGTTGCAGCATCGGGTTGAAATGCCGCGCCAGCCTGGCAATGGCCATCGCCAAGCGGAACGGAATGCGGAAGACCGGTGCCGGTGGCAGTCCCTGCGCCCGACGCATCCACTGCATCCACTCGGCGAAAGTCACGGTTTCCGTGCCGAGGATATCCAGCGTCTTTCTTGATTCGCGTGAAGTGAGGCTGTGCATGACGGTGGTCACCACATCGCTGATATGCACCGGCTGCAGATTTTGCAGCCCGTCGCCGATGACGGGGATCATGGGCAAGCGCGCCATGCGCATGAACAGCTCGGCACTCTTGCCGCCCTTGCCATAGATCAACGACGGCCGCAGCACGAACCAGTCGAGATCGAGGCCGCGCAGCACATCATCGGCGGCGCGTTTGCTCAGGTGGTAAGCCGAGAACGCTGTTTCGTCCGCGCCCAGTGCCGAGATCTGCAACACGCGGCGAACTCCCGCCTGTTCACAGGCACGAAACAGGGCGGATGGCGCAAGCGTATGCAGAGGCTCGAATCGTTGGGAACCGGTTTCGCCGATGATGCCCACGCAATTGATGACCGCATCGATATGCTTCAGGTGCGACAACCAGTGCGCCGGGGCGTTCATGCGGGCAAAGTCGATGCTGTCGTGGCGCGACACCGGCGTGACTCGATGCCCTGCGGCGGTAAGCGCGGCTGAGATGTTGCGGCCGATGAAGCCGTTGGCTCCGGTCAGCAGGACGTTCATGATGCGCCTCCTGTCTTTTGCGGAGTCGTCACGAACCGGCCAAGGCGCTCCCCGACCGCGTACAGGCCGATCAATATTCCGCCCAAAGCCATGATCAGAGAGAAGCGCCAGGCATCCATGGGGTCGCTGAACTGCGAGACCATATCCACAGTCAGCACAAGCAGCAGCGGGGCGATCAGCAGCATGATCTTGGTGTAGCTCAGCCAGAAGGCAGCCGCCTGCTCGTCGGGACAGACCCGGTTCAGGACATTCATCAGGGGGCGGGACAGCACGTAGAGCACCGTGAGGCTGACGGCGATGCTGGTAAGTGACTCTAGCAACAGCAGAAGATAGTTTTCCATGTGAGACTCCGTTTGGGTTGATGGAGTCTGCAGTCTGGAGTTTGTCTGCTGGTTATTCTTCCGCTTTCATCTTTTCGGAACAGTTTTCTGTTCCGAAAAGATAGTTTCGGAGCATGGGGCGCTATTCGGGCGACTTGTTCCTGGGATGGAGCTTGCGGTACTGGCCGGGCGTCATGCCTTCGATCTCGCGGAATGCCTCGTAGAAGTTCGACTGTGCGGCGAATCCAACACTGAGCCCGACGGACAGGACCGACGCCGACGGCTCGTCGCGCAACATGGACTTGGCGGCAACGATGCGCTGTTCGCGCAGGTAGCGCGAGAATCCCTTGCCCAGGCGGGCGTTCATCAGTTCCGATAACTGGTGCGCGCTGATGCCCAGTTTGGTTGCCAGTCCGGGCAGGCTCAGTTCCGTATCCTCATAGGCCCGTTCCTCCAGCATCAGGGTGTTCAGGCTGGCGAGCACGGCATCGCAATCGACATGGGTGAGGGTGGAGCTGGCGTAGGATTCCTGTGCGGCTTCGCTGATCTCGGTGGAGAGTTGCGGGCGCAGACCGAGTGTCAGTTGCACCAGCAGGAAGGCGGCACCTATCGAGATCGCATAGAGCGTGAAGAACAGTTTCTCCGGCAAGGTCGCCTGCGCCAGCCCGAGCACGGAAACCCCGATGGCGATGAAGAACACGCTGCCCAGCAGAACGAGCTCCAGATGGAAATTTTCCCGCTCATGCCTGAGCGCATAGAGGCTGCGGGCAAGCCATAACAGATAGCCTGCGCCGACGATGAATGCCAAAGGCAGCGCCATATCAGATGGCAGCCAGGGCGCAGCCACCACGGGTAGCGCGTGCCAAATCTGCATCCGGGCTGTCCGAATCTGCGGGTGCAACAAAGGTTGGCTGAAAAGATAGAAAGCGGGTGCAACGGCAAACAGCGTCATGCGGTAGAGCGTCGTTTCCACCCACGCCTGATCGAGGTAGAGCCAAACGAAGTGGGCGAACTGCAGGCCGCTCAAGGCCAGTAACAGCACCAGCCCCATGATCATCGCCATCGTCTGGTCCTGATAGTTCTCGCGGCGGAAGTGGGTCAACGCAAGAGTGAGCGCGCTGAACAGGGAGAAACCGATCAGGAGCAGGGCCAGTGAGGTCATTTATTGACCATATCCAGCGCCAAGGCCTCGGCCACCTCGATACCGTCCACCGCGGCCGACAATATCCCGCCCGCATAGCCCGCGCCTTCGCCCGCCGGATACAGCCCCTTGATGTTTATGCTCTGGAAATCGTCGCCGCGTTTTACGCGCACGGGCGACGAGGTGCGCGTTTCCACGCCGGTGAGCAGGGCGTCTTCCATGGCGAAGCCCTTGATCTGTTTCTCGAACGCGGGCAATGCTTCGCGGATGGCGGCGATAGCGTAGTCAGGCAGCGCGGTGGAAAGGTCGGTTGGGGTCACGCCGGGGGTGTAGGAAGGCACGACCTCGCCCAGATGCGTCGAGGGGCGTCCGGCGAGGAAGTCGCCGACGCGCTGCGCCGGGGCTGCATAGCTTCTGCCGCCAAGCTCGAAGGCGCGCGATTCCCACTTGCGCTGGAACTCCACCCCCGCCAGCACATCTCCCGGAAAATCCGCGGGGGTGATACCGACCACGATGCCGCTGTTGGCATTGCGCTCGTTGCGCGAATACTGGCTCATTCCGTTGGTGACCACGCGGCCTTCTTCCGATGTCGCCGCGACCACCGTGCCGCCGGGGCACATGCAGAAGCTGTAGACCGAACGGCCGTTGCTGGCGTGGTGCACCAGCTTGTAATCTGCTGCGCCGAGCAATTCATTGCCCGCATTGGCGCCGAAGCGCGCGCGGTCGATGACCGCCTGCGGGTGTTCGATGCGGAAGCCGATGGAGAAGGGCTTGGCCTCCATGTAGACGCCGCGCTTGTGCAGCATCTCGAAGGTGTCGCGCGCGCTGTGGCCGACAGCCAGCACCACATGTTTGGTGGCGATGCGTTCGCCGTTGGCCAGCACCACGCCGCTTACCTGTCCATCGGCGATCTCGATATCTTCCACGCGGCTCTGGAAACGTATCTCCGCCCCCAGCTTCTCCATCTCGTGGCGCATCTCTTCCACCATGCCCACCAGGCGGAAAGTGCCGATGTGCGGCTTGCTCACGTACATGATCTCTTCCGGCGCGCCGGCCTTGACGAACTCGGTGAGCACCTTGCGCCCGTAGAACTTGGGGTCCTTGATCTGGCTGTGCAGCTTGCCATCGGAGAAGGTACCCGCGCCGCCCTCGCCGAACTGCACGTTGGATTCCGGGTTGAGCTTGCCTTTGCGCCACAGGGCCCAGGTGTCTTTCGTCCTTTCGCGCACTGAATTGCCGCGTTCGAGGATGATGGGCTTGAAACCCATCTGCGCCAGCAGCAGCCCGGCGAAGATGCCGCAGGGGCCGGTGCCGATCACAACGGGGCGCTCGCTCAGTCCCTGTGGAGCTTGTGCCACCACGCGGTAGCTCATGTCCGGCGCGGCGGCGACATGAGGTATGTTCTTCTTCAGCAGTGCCGCCTCGTTCTTCACCTCCGCGTCCACGGTATAGACCAGCACGATGGCATTGCGTTTACGCGCGTCGTAACCGCGGCGGAAGATGGTGAATGAGGCCAGGTCTGCGGCAGGAATACCCAGTCGCTTGAGGATGGCGGCCTGAAGATCTTCTGCGGGATGGGCCAGCGGGAGTCGGATTTCGGTGAGACGTAACATGGCGCTATTCTACCCGATGATAACTGCGTTATCCTTGCAGCATTCAGTCAGAGGCAGCCATGGCAAAAGCAAAAACGATCTACAGCTGCACCGAATGCGGCGGACAATCCCCCAAATGGCAGGGCCAGTGCCCGAACTGCGGCGAGTGGAACACGCTGGTCGAGGCAGTGGTCGATACCATGCCTGCGGCGGGCAAGAACCGCTATAGCGCACTGGCGGCATCGGGCAAGTTGCAGCAACTGGCCGAGGTGGAAGCCAGCGAGGTTTCGCGTACGCCGACCGGTATCGCCGAGTTCGACCGCGTGCTGGGCGGCGGACTGGTGGAAGGTGGCGTGGTGCTGATCGGCGGCGACCCCGGCATCGGCAAATCCACGCTGTTGTTGCAGGCACTGGCGCATCTCTCCACCACCAAAAAAGTCCTCTACGTCAGCGGCGAGGAATCGGCGCAGCAGATCGCATTGCGCGCCAAGCGTCTTGCACTCGATGCGAGCGAAGTGCATCTGCTGCCGGAGATCCAGCTCGAAAAGATCCAGTCCACCGTTGCCCACGAAAAGCCGGACGTGGTGGTGATCGACTCCATCCAGACCGTGTATTCCGAACAGCTCACGAGCGCGCCCGGCTCGGTGGCGCAAGTACGCGAATGCGCGGCGCAACTCACGCGCCTGGCAAAGAGCAGCGGCGTGACCATCATCCTCGTCGGCCACGTTACCAAGGAAGGCGCGCTGGCCGGTCCCAGAGTGCTGGAGCACATCGTCGACACCGTGTTGTATTTCGAAGGCGACACCCATTCCAGCTTCCGCCTGATTCGCGCGTTCAAGAACCGCTTTGGCGCGGTGAACGAACTGGGCGTATTCGCGATGACCGAGAAAGGGCTGCGAGAAGTCAGCAACCCCTCCGCGCTGTTCCTGTCGCAGCACGGCGCACAAGTGCCCGGTTCCTGCGTGATGGTCACACAGGAAGGCACAAGACCTTTGCTGGTGGAGATACAGGCGCTGCTCGACGATTCGCATTCACCGACTCCGCGCCGCTTGTCATTGGGACTGGAACAGAACCGCCTTGCCATGCTGCTGGCCGTGCTGCACCGCCATGCGGGTATCGCCTGTTTCGATCAGGACGTGTTCATCAACGCCGTGGGCGGCGTGAAGATCACCGAGCCGGGCGCCGATCTTGCCGTGCTGCTCGCCATTGTCTCCTCCCTGCGCAACAAACCCCTACCGGAAAAGATGGTGGTGTTCGGCGAAGTCGGTCTGGCCGGTGAAGTGCGCCCGGTGCAACGCGGGCAGGAGCGTCTGAAAGAAGCCGCCAAACTCGGCTTCACCCACGCCATCATCCCCAAAGCCAACGCGCCCAAACACAAGATCGAGGGCATGCAGATCATCGCGGTTGAGCGGGTGGATGAAGCGGTGGAGAAGATGCGCTGATCTGAAACACCTCATGAGCCGCGCCGCCAGTGTGCGGTACCTCACACAACCCTTTGTTCAAGAGGGAAAATAAGGCAATCATCGTTGTGGTAGAGTGGCGCCGGCTGATTTCAATCTGGCGGGTACTGGGTGGAGTTTCTGCATGACTCAGTATCGTTGCGGGAATCGGCTGGTGGCATTTTTCTCGACAGGTCATGAACAAAAGCGATCCGGACTTTTTGCAAGACTCCCTGCGCGATTCGATCGTCCGGGCGGGACTGTTTGTCCTGCTGATATTCTTTATCGCCATCACGTCAGCCGAAGCTGCGCAGCCTGTGCGGATCGGCGTCTTGGCTTTCCGTCCAAAACCGATCACGCAGGCACAATGGCAGCCGCTGGAGGGTGTCTTCAGGCAGGCCATGCCCGGGCGCGAATTCGTGATCGAAGCACTTACCCTTCCGGAATTGGAAAAGGCGGTCGCCGAAAAGCAGCTGGATTTCGTGCTGACCAATTCCGGCCACTACGTGTTGCTGAACAAGCGCTTCGGGCTGACTTCACCCATCGCCACTCTCATCGTTGATGAGAGCGGCAAGCTGGCCCGCTCTTTTGGCGGTGTCATTTTCACACGGGCTGATGAGACACAGATAGACACATTGAACTCTCTGCGTGGCAGGAAGATCGCCATCGTGAATACCGATTCGCTCGGTGGCTACCAGATGCAGGCATATGAGTTGAAGCGGGCGGGGATACGTCTGCCGCAGGATGCAAAACTGATCGTTACCGGATTGCCCCAGGACACGGTGATCGACGCAGTGCTCGAGGGTCGTGCCGATGTCGGGTTCGTGCGCACCGGGGTGTTGGAGGCGCTGGCACGCGAAGGTAAACTGGATGCGTCCAGACTCAAGGTGCTGAACCTTCAACATCCGCCCGGATTCCCGGTGCAGGTCTCCACCCGTTTGTATCCGGAATGGCCGTTTGCCGCTTTACCGCAGGTCGATGAACATCTGGCCCAGCATGTCGCCGCCTCGCTGTTAATGCTGGAAGAGAACTCGGCTGCCGCGAAGGCCATGAAGATACATGGCTTCGTCATTCCCGGCGATTATGCATCCGTGGCAGAGGTGTTGCGCGAACTGCGCGCGCCGCCGTTCGAAGAGACACCGCTGTTCACCATTGAGGATGTGATTCTCCAGTATAGCTGGCAGGTATTACTGGTCCTGTTCGCCAGCGGTCTGGTCATGTTCCTGATGCTGCGGCTGATGTGGACCAAACGCAGGTTATACGAAGAACATCGCCTGGTCCTGCACCAGCAAAAGCAGATGCAACATATGGCGTTCTACGACATGCTCACACTGCTGCCGAACCGGCGCTTGCTGCATGACCGTCTGGGGCAGGCCATTGCGGCAAGCAATCGCAGCAAACGCTATGCCGCACTGATCTTCCTTGATCTGGACAATTTCAAGCCGCTCAATGATGCCCACGGGCACGAGGTCGGCGACCTGTTGCTGATCGAAGTGGCGCGCCGTCTAAAAGCCTGTGTCCGCGAGATGGATACGGTCGCTCGTCTGGGCGGCGACGAGTTCGTGATAGTCCTGACAGAATTGGGGGCACGCAGGGAGGAGTCCGATGTGCAGGCAAGTATTGTTGCCGAAAAGATCCGCGCGGCTCTTTCTGAAACCTATCGACTGACTGTCAGGGAGAATGGATGCCCGGATGCCATCGTCGAGCACCATTGCAGCGCCAGTATCGGTGTGACCTTGTTCATGGATCACGAGGGAAGACCAGAAGACATCCTCAAGCTCGCCGATACTGCGATGTATCGTGCAAAGGAGCTGGGTCGCAATCGCATCTATTTCAGCGAAGAGTTTCGCTGATCTGTCTGCCTTGCTGAAACCACCGACCAGAAGCACTTCATATTCATGAATCCGGATAACGACCCTCGCTGGACCCATCATCACATCTTCAACCAGGGCAATCCCGCCGCCGAGCGCGGCACCCGTGCCGTGATGTGGATCACCGCCGTCATGATGGTGGTGGAGATCGTCGCCGGCTGGTGGTTCAACTCCATGGCTCTGCTGGCCGACGGCTGGCACATGAGTTCGCATGCCTTCGCCATCGGCCTGAGCGCTTATGCCTACGGTGCGGCACGGCGTTATGCACAGGATCCGCGCTTCGCCTTCGGCACCTGGAAGATAGAGATACTGGGCGGCTTCGCCAGCGCCATCTTTCTGCTCGGCGTTGCCGCCATGATGGTGATCAGCTCGGTCGAACGGCTGTTCTCGCCGCAGCCTATCCACTATCAGGAAGCCATCTTCATCGCCGTGATCGGCCTGCTGGTGAATATCGTCTGCGCCGTCATCCTCGGCAGATCGCAACACGGCCACCATCACCACGAACATGCCGGGCATGGCCACCACCGTCACGATCATCACCACGACCTGAACCTGAAATCCGCCTACCTGCACGTCATCGCTGATGCGGCGACATCGGTGCTGGCCATCGTCGCGCTGGCGGGTGGCATGTTCTACGGCTGGTCCTGGCTGGACCCGCTCATGGGCATCGTCGGCGCGACACTGGTGGCGATCTGGGCGAGGGGGCTGCTGGTCGATACCGGCAAGATACTGCTCGACCGCGAGATGGACCATCCCGTCGTGGACGAGATCCGCGAAGTCATCGGGCAGTTTGACCAAGCCGATGAAACCAGGATAGTCGACCTGCACGTCTGGCGCGTCGGTGCCGATGCTTATACCTGCGCAATCAGCCTGGTGACGCGCAGCGCTACGCTGACACCGGATCAGGTGCGCGATAGGCTAAACCAGCACGAAGAGATCGTGCACACCACAATAGAGATCCATCGCTACGGGGGAATGTATTGAAGTGCCCTGACGCGGTCATACGGAGGTGCCATGCATAAACTCAAGAATGAAGCCGCCTTGTTCAAGGAAGCGTTCCTGGCCGGCGTAAAGTATGCCGAAGGGCGCGGCGTGGTTGTGTTCGAGCCGAAAGACTCGGCCAGCGAGAAGCTGCTGTATATCTACAGGCTGCTGGTGCACGACAAGGTCATCGTGCCCCTGCCCGAAGATCAGGTGGCCGAAAAGACCATGCGGCACAAGCTGGCGATCTGGTACTCAAAGCAATTGCCTGCGGACCATCCGCTACTGAAGTAGTGATGTGAGGTGGGCGCAAATTGTGTTTGTCCCGCCTATCAAGATAGCCACAGCGCAATAGTTCTGCTAAAAAGCGAATTGAGTAGAAGCAAGAAACCTGGAGGAGTGCATAGATGCAATGGGAGGATGAATACTCAGTCGGCGTCGCCGAGCTCGACGACCAGCATAAGGGCATCATTGACCTGTTTACCGTGATCAACGCGGCGATCGACAGCCGGGAAGGCTGGTCCGATGTCTTCTTCAAGCTTGAAAAACTGCGCGAACATGCCCGTTTCCACTTCGCGGTCGAAGTGTCCCTGATGCGCATGCACGGCTATTCAAAACTGGCGGAACATGTCGAACAGCACAAGCATTTCCTGGACAAGCTGGACCAGTTGCAGATGACCACCCTGAGTCGGCAAGTAACCATGAACACCATCGAATACCTGGGCAACTGGTATTCGGAGCATATGAAAACGCAGGATCGGGAATTTGTCCGCTACATCATCGACCATGGCAAAGTGAATCTCACCCATCCTCCAGCTGCATAACGCTGTCGAACGGCTTGCTACGCGCCATCAAGCAGCGGACAGCCAAGATCCACCCGCCTGCGCCGACGCGAGCCCCGCCAATTATTTTTCATTCCGCCTAACCCCGTTTTACTCCTTCCTCCGTTTATAGCTGACATGCTGTGCAATTCCGCATAGTTGTCCGATTAACCGATACATGAACTGCGAGGATGCGATGAATCCCTTATTTAATAGAACACTGCTTTGCTGCCTGTTGCTGCTGACCGCTTGCAGCAGCCAGAACCAGACAACCACCGGGCAAAATTTGCCCACTGGGGCAAGCGTTGCCCAGCACGAAGTGGATGCCAAAGATAAAAGTGGCGAGCCTGCCCTGAAGAAGGATGAGCTGTCTGCTGCCGGTACCATTTTGCCCAACAAGATCATGGATAGCGCGGTTGCGTCCCCTGCTGAAAGCAAGAGGGCGAACCTCGGGGTGATGCGGGAAATGGTTGCGGCCCCGGCTGCGCCCATGGCTGTCATGCCCTATATGCAGCAGCCCAGGGAAGAGCGCGAGCAATACGGCAAGATTGTCGAGAATCCGATCAAGCTGGTGGCCGAGGCGCCGGTTTCTACTTTCAGCATCGACGTGGATACCGGGGGTTATTCCAATGTGCGGCGCATGCTGAATGAGGGGCGGCTGCCACCGGCGGATGCGGTGCGGGTGGAGGAGATGATCAATTACTTCCCCTATGCCTACGCATTGCCCAAAGACAACGCGCCGTTTGCCGTGCATACCGAAATGGCGCCTGCGCCCTGGAACAAGAACCGCACGCTGTTGCGTATTGGCATCAAGGGTCAGGACATCGCCAAGACGAGCCTGCCGCCATCCAATCTGGTTTTCCTGGTGGACGTCTCCGGTTCGATGGAGTCACCCAAGAGTTTGCCGTTGTTGAAATCGGCGCTCAAGTTCCTGGTCAACCAGTTGCGTCCGCAGGACAGGGTCTCGCTGGTGACTTATGCGTCGGGAACGCAGGTGGTGCTGGAGCCGACTTCTGGCGCGCACAAGTCCAGAATTATCGCCGCACTGGATAACCTGAGGGCCGGAGGCTCCACCAGCGGCGCAGCCGGGATTGCATTGGCGTACAGCATGGCGGAGCAGTCCTACATCAAGGGCGGTATCAATCGCATCTTCCTGGCGACGGATGGCGACTTCAATGTCGGCATCACCAATTTCGATGAGCTGAAGAACATGGCAGAAGAAAAGCGCAAGAGCGGCGTGTCGCTGTCCACGCTGGGCTTCGGCATGGGCAACTACAATGAACAGCTCATGGAGCAACTGGCCGATGCGGGTAACGGCAATTACTCCTACATCGATACGCTGAACGAAGGCCAGAAAGTGCTGGTGGACGAGATGACCTCGACGCTGGCAACCATCGCCAAGGATGTGAAGATCCAGATCGAATTCAACCCCAACGTGGTGAGCGAATACCGGCTGGTCGGTTACGAGAACCGCATGCTCAATCGCGAAGATTTCAACAACGACAAGGTGGATGCGGGTGAAGTGGGCGCGGGACACACCGTTACAGCGATCTACGAGCTGACCCTCAAGGGCAATGCAGGCAGCGTCAATCCTTTGCGTTACGGCAGCGAGAAAGTGTCCGGCGGCGGCAAAACCGGTGAACTGGGTTTCCTGCGTCTGCGTTACAAAGCACCCGATGGTGATGTTTCGAAATTGATGGAGTGGCCTTTGCAGCACCAGGATGCAAAACCCGCATTCGATCAGGCATCGACAGAGTTCCGCTTTGCTGCCGCCGTTGCTGCCTTCGGCCAGCAGTTGCGCGGCGGCGCGCACACCGGCGAAATGGGTTATGACGATATCGCAAAGATAGCAGCCGAAGCTCGCGGTACGGATGCCTTCGGTTATCGCGGGGAGTTTCTGCGGCTGGTACATCTGGCGCAGTCATTGTCCACCGGCAAGCCAACAGGGGTGAGTGTGGATTGAGGTTGTAGGGTGGGCAGTGCAAACAGGTAACGGCGCAGTCGTTGGGACCCGTCGGCCAGCCCACCCTGCGATATTTTGAGAACAAAGTTACCCTGGAGGGGTGGGGAAGGGCGAAGAGCGTCCTCATTTATCCGGGGCATTTTATTCAACACCCCCATCGTCGCTCACATATACTCGCCCCCATGCGCGAAGAAGTGGCCGACGAACAATTGATGGAGCTCTATCGTGACGGTGATGCAGGTGCTTTTGACATCCTGTATCGCCGCCACAAAGGCGGGCTTTACCGTTACTTGTTCCGCCTGTGCAAAGACAAGGGCGTGGCCGACGAGCTGTTCCAGGATGTATGGAGCAACATCATCCGCAGCCGGGAACGCTATCAGCCCATCGCCAAATTCAGTACATTTCTGTATCAGGTCGCGCATAACCGGCTGATCGACCACATACGCCAAAACCGTGAAATTTTCCTATCGCTGGATGCCGAAAATGAAGACGCGGAAAGTCTGGCTGAATTCATTCCCGCCGATCCCGGAGGCCAGCCGGAAATACTGGTTGAACGTAAACGTCTGGTAGAAACTTTGGTCAATAACATTGAGGCGCTCCCCGCCTTGCAGCGCGAAGCCTTTATTTTGCGCGAAGAAGCGGGGCTGTCGCTGGAAGAGATCGCGCTGGCTACCGGTGTCACTGCGGAAACGGCGAAGAGCCGGTTGCGCTATGCGGTCGCCAAATTGCGTGACGGATTGAGAGGTCTGCGATGAACCAAGATCGTGAATTGGATACCTACCTACAGGGAAAAACCGGGCTGTCGCGGTTGTACGCCGATGCGCCGCAAGTCGAGCCGCCCGACCATCTGGATGCCGCCATTCTGGCGGAAGCGCATCGGGCGGTGAATGCGCGTCCGGGTGCGAAGTCAAAACGCCGCTGGGCGATTCCGCTGGGGATGGTCGCCAGCCTGTTCGCGGTGGTCATGATTGGTTTGCAGTTGCCGTACCTGCTGCAAGAGCCCGCGCTACAGCAAGCGCCGATGGAAGCCAAGGTTGCTGCGTCCATGGATGAAAGTGCCGCCGCTCCCGCCGCAAAGCAAGCGCGTAGCAGGAGCCTGGCAATGGACAGCGCCAAATCCGAAATCGCAGCCAGCAAGCCAGCGCTGGTCGCAGCTGAAGCCTATGCACAACCCGCTGCGCCGATGGCTGCCACGCCCGCACCGGTCGCCAGGCAAAGCGAGTTAAGGGAAGAGGCGGCGTCCCAAAGTGCGGGGACGCTTGCAAAAGAAAAGAAATCCAACGACGTTGGCGGCAGCAACGTCTCCGATGCGCTCGAACCCCGTGCGCCCGCAGCAGCCCGGCTGGCTTCACCTCCCACTGCCCAGTTTGAACGTTCGCTGAAGAAAGACGAGGCCGACAAGGCAAGCCAGAGCCCGGAAGACTGGCTCGCGCGCATAGGGAAGCTAAAACAGGAAGGCAAGCTGGAAGATGCCAAAAAAGAACTGGCCGAGTTCAAGAAACGCTACCCCGATTATCCGGTTCCAAAGGCGCTCGGGCTTTAGTGCAGCCCTGCTATGCATCAAGTTGATTGCCGTGCTGTTCAAGCAGTATTACTTGCGCCCGATCCTGACGATTACCCACTGATTCTTTTCGCCTTGCATCATTTCAAAGCGCACCGCGTCACCAGCCTTGAGATCCTTGGGCAAGGGGTCGCGCAACGCGAACCACATTGTCATCGACGGCCAATCCAGCTCGGCGATGGGTTCGTGCGCGATCTGCACCTTGCCGTCCTTGGCGTTCACCGCTTTCAGCACGCCTGTGCCTGTGTGCGTGGCGGCGGGCTGCTGTGTAGCTGTGTCGTGATGATTCTCATGCTCGTGCGATGCGGCGCGGGCTGCGGTGCCGGTCGCCAGCAGGGCGAATAAGAATGCGAGAGTCAGAGTTTTCATGGTGATTCCTTTCGGGGTTGGTTAATGGTTGGAGTAGATTCGTTTCGTTTGATCAGCGCATAGATCACCGGTATCACCAGCAGCGTCAGCACAGCGGAAGAGATCATGCCGCCGACCATGGGGGCGGCGATGCGCCGCATCACTTCCGAGCCGGTGCCGCTGCTCCACAGGATGGGCAGCAGGCCGGCCATGATGGCGACCACGGTCATCATCTTGGGGCGCACGCGTTCCACTGCGCCGTGCATGATGGCGGCTTGCAGGTCGGCGGCGGTCGGCGAACGTCCTTCAGCGGCGCAACGCGCCTGGATGTCGCGCCAGGCATGCTCCAGATAGATCAGCATCACCACACCCGTCTCCGCCGCCACACCGGCCAGCGCGATGAAGCCCACGGCCACCGCAACGCTCAAGTTGTAATCAAGCAGCCAAAGCAGCCACACGCCGCCCACCAAGGCGAACGGCACTGACAGCATCACCACCAGCGATTCGGTGACGCGCTTGAAGTTGAGATAGAGCAGCAGAAAGATCAGCAGCAGCGTGATGGGGATGACGATCTTCATCTTGGCGATGGCGCGTTCCATGTATTCGAACTGCCCGCTCCAGGTGGCGTAGTAGCCGGGCGGGAACTTCACTTCTGCCGCCACCGCCTTGCGCGCCTCGTCCACATACGAGCCGATGTCGCGCTCGCGGATGTCCACATAGATGTAGGCTGAGAGCAGGGCGTTCTCGGTGCGGATGGACGGCGCGCCTTTGCTGATGCTGACTTTGGCGACCTGGCCGAGCGGGATCATCGCGCCGGTTTCGGTCGTAACCAATACTTCGCGCGCGATCTGCTCTGGCGTGCCGCGCAGTTCGCGCGGATAACGCACGCTCACGCCGAAGCGCTCCAGTCCTTCCACCGTGGTGGTGACCATCTCGCCGCCCAGCGCGGTGGCGATCACGTCCTGCACTTCACCCATGCTCAGACCGTAGCGCGCCAGTGCCAGACGGTCCGGTGCTATGTCGAGATAGAAGCCGCCGGTGATGCGTTCGGCATAGGCGCTGGTTGTGCCCGGTATCTGTTTCACCACGGCCTCGATCTGCTTGGCCAGACGTTCCATCTCGTCCAGGTTTTTGCCATACACCTTGATGCCGATGGGCGTGCGGATGCCGGTGGAGAGCATGTCGATGCGCGCCTTGATCGGCATGGTCCACGAGTTGGCCACGCCGGGGAATTGCAACGCTTTGTCCATCTCGGCAATCAGCTTGTCGGTGTCCATGCCGGGACGCCAGTCTTCCTGCGGCTTGAGATTGATCACCGTCTCGAACATCTCCAGCGGCGCCGGGTCGGTGGCGGTCTGCGCGCGTCCGGCCTTGCCGTACACCGAGGCCACCTCGGGGAAGCTCTTGATGATCTTNNAGCGTCGGCATGAATTCGCTGCCCAGCTTAATGGCGGGATACACGCTCAACAGCATGGCCGCTGCGGCGACCGCGAGCGTGACCCGTTTGTGCTTCAACACGGCGGCGATGAGCGGTCGGTAGCCTGCGATCATCCAGCGGTTGAGCGGGTTCTCCGCCTCCGGCTGGATCTTGCCCTTGATGAACAGCAGCATCAACACCGGCACCAGAGTAACCGAAAGCAGTGCGGCACCGGCCATGGCGAAGGTCTTGGTGAAGGCGAGGGGGGCAAACAATCTTCCTTCTTGGGCTTCCAGCGTGAACACCGGCAGGAAGGAGACGGTGATGATGAGCAGGGAGAAGAACAGGGAGGGGCCGACTTCCTTGCAGGCGGCGAGGATGGCGTTATAGCGGTCCCCCATTTTTTCCCCGTTCGCCCTGAGCCCTTCGACTTTGCTCAGGACAGGCCCGTCGAAGGGTGGACGGTCCACTGCACCAAGGTCAACACCGGTTTCGACAATTTCGTTCGGCGCGCCGCTCGTTCCTTCGACATCGCCTTTAGTCCTGAGCAGAGTCGAAGGATCAGGACGAACGGGATTAGAGGGCTCAGGTTGAACTGAGGAACGAGTATCTAATCTCTCCAAATGCTTATGCGCATTCTCGATCATTACAATCGCCGCATCCACCATCGCGCCGATGGCGATCGCAATCCCGCCCAAACTCATGATGTTTGAATTCAGATTCAGAAAGCGCATCGCGATAAATGCGATCAGCACGCCAATAGGCAGCATCACGATGGCGACCAATGCGCTGCGCGCATGCATCAAAAACACCATACACACCAACGCCACGATCAATCCTTCTTCCAGCAGCGTCTTCTTCAATGTGGCGATGGCGCGCTCGATCAGTTCGGAACGGTCGTACACGGTCTGGATGCTCACGCCTTCCGGCAAACCGGGCGTGATCTCGGCGATCTTGTCCTTGATGTTTTGTATCACCTCCAGCGCGTTCTGGCCGTAGCGCGCCATGGCGATGCCGGATACCACTTCGCCTTCGCCGTTGAGCTCGGTCAGGCCGCGCCGCTCATCCGGTCCGAGTTCGACGCGCGCGATGTCGCGCAGCAGCACCGGCGTGCCAAGTTCGGCTTTCACCACCAGGTTCTCGATGTCGCTCTTGCCGCGCAAGTAACCTTTGCCTCGCACCATGTACTCGGTCTCGGCCATCTCGATCACGCGCCCGCCGACATCGCGGTTCGAGTCGCGTATCACTTGCGAGACTTTAGCCAAGGGGATGCCATAAGCGCGCAGTTTCACCGGATCGACCGTCACCTGGTACTGCTGCACGAAGCCGCCGATGGAAGCGACCTCCGCCACGCCGTGCGCCTTGGTCAGTTGATAGCGCAGATACCAGTCCTGCATGGTGCGCAGTTCGGCGAGGTTGTGCTTGTCGCTGAGCACGGCGTACTGGTAGACCCAGCCCACGCCGCTCGCGTCCGGCCCCAGTTGCGGCGACACACCCTGCGGCATGCGGCCCGCGATGCTGTTCAGATACTCCAGCACGCGCGAGCGCGCCCAGTAGATGTCGGTGCCGTCCTCGAAGATCACGTACACGAAGGACGCGCCGAAGAAGGAGAAGCCGCGCACGACTTTCGATTTCGGCACGGACAGCATCGCCGTGGTGAGCGGGTAAGTGACCTGGTCTTCCACCACTTGTGGTGCCTGGCCCGGGTATTCGGTATAGACGATCACCTGCACGTCGGACAGGTCGGGCAGGGCATCCAGCGGGGTCTTGATCAGCGCATAGATGCCCGCCAGCGTGATGAACAGGGTCGCGAGGAGAACCAGGAAGCGGTTCTTCGCCGACCACTCAATGATTGTGTTCAGCATGGCTGGTCTCCGCTTGTAGTTTGGTAATCAGCCATTCTCCCTCGCTGCGCTCCAGGATCTCGAAGGTGATTGCACTGCCGGGCTTGATGCCTGCGACCAATGAAGAATTCGTCAACGCAAAGTCCATGGTCATTCCCGGCCACTTGAGCGCAGGGATGGGTTCATGCGTGATGCTCACCGTGCCGTCGTTGTTGATGGCATCGAGGACGCCCTGTGCCTGATGACCGACAATCTTCTGCTCGGTAGGTGCTTTGGCAGGAGCGCTGGCCATGCCGCCCAGCGCCGCCTTGAGGTTGCTTTCCGAGTCGATCAGGAAATTGGCGGAGGTCACCGCCTGTTCGCGTTCCGCGATCCCGCTCAGCACCTCGACATAGTCGTTGCTGCGGCTGCCCAGCGTGACCGTGCGCGGTTCGAAGTGGCCTTCCGCCAGACGCACCAGCACCACTTGCCGGGTACCGCTGTCGATCACCGCCGAGGTCGGCACGGTCAGCACCTTGTCGGCTTTGCCCACGGCGATCTGCGCGTTGGCGAACATGGCGGGTTTGAGCAGCGCTTTCGGATTAGCTATTTCGATACGCACTTGCACCGTGCGCGTCGCACTGTTCAGCGTCGGGTAGATGAACGCCACCTTGCCGTCGAAACTGCGCTCCGGCCAGGCATCGACCGTAACCTGTGTCCTGGTGCCGGGTTCAACCTGTCCGATGTCTTGTTCCGGCACTTCGGCGATGACCCACACCGACGACAGGTCGGCGATCTGGTACAGCATCTCGCCCGGCATGAAGCGCATTCCTTGCACGGCTTTCTTTTCCAGCACGATGCCGGAGGCGGGGGCACGGAAGGTCACACGCGGACGAGAGTCGCCTGTGTCGGCATGCACAGCTGCCATGTTCCAGTTCTTCAGGCGTGCGGCGCTGGCATCCGCAAGTTGCTGCATGCTCTGCTTCGCATCGTCGTCGGCATCCTTGAGCGCAGCCAGTCCCTGTATCGCCAGGGCATGTTCGCGCTGGGCCGAGACCAGTTCGGGACTGTATACATCGAACAGCGCCTGTCCCTTGCTGACGGCCTGACCGGTGGTGTTCACATACAGGTGTTCCACCCAGCCCTCGAATCTCGGCGCGATGGTATGCAGGCGGCGCTCGTCGATCTCGATGCGTCCGGTCACGCGCAGTGTCCGTTTCAGTTCGCGCAGGGCGGCGGCTTCACTCTTCACGCCCAGCTTCTGCACCTTGTCCACGCTGATGCTGAGTTGACTGCCGGATTCCGCTTCACCCTCATACACTGGTACATAGTCCATCCCCATCGAGTCTTTCTTGGGCACAGGCGAGGTATCCGGCAATCCCATGGGATTGCGGTAATAGAGCGGCTTGCGCTCGGCCTGAGCCTCAGTACCCGGCACCCGGGACTCAGCACTGGTCTGTCCATACCAATATCCGCCCGCAGCCACGGCCAGCAACAGCACTACGCCCAGGATCGTTTTGACGGCGTTGTTCATATTTCTTCTCCCAATATTCTTTCGATGTCGGCCAAACGCAACTGCATGTCGGTCTGTATCTGCAGCAATTGCTGGCGGGCTTTCAGGATCTGCCGTTGGGCTTCGATGAGCATGGCGAAGTCCACTTTGCCGGTCTCATAACCCGCCAGTGCGGACTGGTAGGTCAGATCGGCCTGCGGCAGCAGGCGTGTGTTGATGAGTGTTTCGGTGCGGCGTGCCGACTCCAGCGCGGACAGGTTCTCCGACAGTTCCGACTGCACCCGGTTGAGTACCGCCTGTTTGCGTGCGGTCGAGGCGGACAGCAGCGCTTCCGACTCGCGTTCCTGCGAACGCCGCGGACCCTGCTGCAATGGGATATTGAGCTCGAGCATCAAGTCCCAGGTCTTCACCGCTGCACCGGATTGTGTGGGGGAGAAGCCGAGCGTGAAGCCGGGATAGCGATTGGCGTGGGCCAGGTCGCGGCTCTTTTCGAAAGACTGGATATTGGCTTCGGCGATGCGCAACTGCGGATTCTGTGCCAGCAGGCGTTCCTGCAATGTCGCTTCGTCCAGTTTGGCTGCCGGGGGCATGACGCGCAGTTGCGCTGCTTCCGCCAGCGGCGCATTCACCGGACGCGACAGCAGGGCGTTGAGCCGGGCATACGTGTGGTGGGTCTCGTTCTGCAGCGCGATCAGTTCGCTCTTCAGCATGGTCTTTTCGACCTGTACGCGGATCGTATCCTGCTGTTGTCCCAGCCCGTTGGCGTAGCGCGTCTGCGCGACCTGCTCCAGGTCATCCAGCAGATCCAGCGTCTGTTGCGAGAGTTGAATGCTGGAGACGGTGAAGTAGCGCATGGCGTAAGTCTGTTTGATGCGCGCAGCCAGATCGGTCCAGCTTGCCGCGACTTGGCCGCTCGCCTGCACAGCCTGGGCATCGGCCACTTCGCGGCGCAGATCGCGGGTGCCGTACNNGCATCAGCGTGTATTTCGTAGCGCCGACCTGCGAGGGCAGCAAGCGCGTGCCGGTCGAACCCTCGTTGGTGATGTCCATCAACTCGGTACGCAACACCGGGTCGGGCAGGGCATCGGCCGCTTCGCTGCGTTGTCGCGCCGCCTCGGCCTCATAGCGCGTGGCGGCCAGTTCGGGATTGTGTTCGCGCGCGTAGTCCAGCAAACCGTTGAGATTGCTGCCCAAAAGCCCTTCGGCGCCAGTCGGTGAGAGCCAGAGCGCGCAAAACAGCGATAAAACAATTGAAGGTGATTTCATGTTCCGCATCCATTTGCTGTTGCAAAGCAATCGGACAGCCGCGAGCGACCGCCGAACGGTGCGGGACGAAGATCAGGCTACGTGAAAACTACAGACGGACTCGTCCCGCGTCAGGCGCGGGCGAGAGGAGGCGGAACCAGCGGGGCGGAGGTGTAGGAGTGGAAGACCACCAGATAGGGAGTCGTTTCAAGTTCGGTTGCCTGTGCCGCGACAACCTCGGTACTCGGCACAGCCAGATAGCCGGTGCAGGCCAGATGGCAGACGCCGCAGTCGTTGCAGGTGTTGTCTTGCGTGTCCGCTACGGCAGGGGTCTGCTCGTGGTGCTGGCGATGCGCTGTCATATCCTCGTGCACCACCTTCGCCTGCATGGTGGCAGACTCAGCACATCCGCCATGCTGTAATTGCATGGATATCGATGCCGCCAGCGCGCTACCGCCGGAAAGCGGCAACCACAGCAGCATCAGTACGGCAACGAGTTTTCTGGTCAGCTTGGACATGCCCGCAGTGTGGCAAAGTGGTGCCTGATAGTCAATCTGATATATATGTCAGACCCCACATCCGGTGTGCGGAATTTATCCATTGTCAGCGTGCCACGCTGGCGTTAAAGTTCGTCCCATACACAACAGACCCTACTGAGGAGAATAAGAATGTCAATATTCATGGCTGTGGTGGTCATCGCGGTCGTTCTCGGTCTGGCGTTCTTCCGGGCATCCATCTGGGGATGGTTGATCGGGATGGTCGCGCTGGTCGTGCCCATCGTGGCGCTGGATAGCCGCCTCTCCGACGAGGCGCTGCAGGCGATCTACATCACCTTGGTTGTCATCGTCGCGCTCTTTGGCATCCCGGCCCTGCGCCGTCTGCTGATCAGCAGCTTCATCCTCGGTATCTTCCGCAAGATTTTGCCGCAGGTCTCGCAGACCGAGCAGGAGGCGCTCGACGCCGGTACGGTCGGCTGGGACGGCGAGCTGTTCAGCGGCAATCCGCACTGGAAACAACTGCTGGCCCTGCCCAAGACCGGACTCAGCGACGCGGAGCAGGCCTTCCTCGACAACGAGGTCAACCAGCTCTGCGCCATGCTGGACGACTGGGACATCACCCACAAGCGTCAGGATCTGTCGCCGGAGACCTGGCAGTTCATCAAGGACAAGGGTTTCTTCGGCATGATCATCCCGAAGGAATACGGCGGCCTCGAATTCTCCGCCCAGGCCCAGTCGGCTGTGATCACCAAGATCGCTTCGCGCAGCGGCACGGCGGCGGTCACCGTGATGGTGCCCAATTCGCTCGGACCGGCCGAGCTGCTGCTGCATTACGGCACCCAGGAACAGAAGGACAAATACCTGCGCGGGCTCGCCAGCGGCAAGGAAGTACCGTGCTTCGCGCTGACCGGCCCCTTCGCCGGTTCCGACGCGGGTGCCATTCCCGATTACGGAGTCGTCGGCTACGGCGATTTCAACGGTCACCAGAACGTGCTCGGCGTGCGCATCACTTGGGAGAAGCGCTATATCACGCTGGCGCCGGTGGCAACGCTGCTCGGTTTGGCGTTCAAGCTCTACGATCCGCAGAACCTGCTGGGAGCGGAAGTCTCGCGCGGCATCACGCTGGCGCTGATCCCCACCGATATCCAAGGCGTCGAAGTGGGACGCCGCCACTTCCCGCTCAACTCCGCCTTCCTCAACGGACCGACCACGGGCAAAGATGTGTTCATCCCGATGGAGTACATCATCGGCGGCACCATGCGCATCGGCCACGGCTGGCGCATGCTGATGGATTGCCTCGCGGCGGGGCGCTCAATCTCCTTGCCGGCCAGCGCGACCGGCGGCGTCAAACTGGCGGCGCGCACCAGCGGCGCCTACGGTCGCGTGCGCAAACAGTTCCATGTGCCGGTAGGCAAGTTCGAGGGCGTGGAAGAGGCGCTGACGCGCATCGGCGGTCACCTGTATGTGATGGATGCGGCGCGTACCATGACCGCGCAAGCGGTGGACTTGGGCGGCAAGCCCTCGGTCATCTCTGCCATCGTCAAATACCATTGCACTGAGCGCGGCCGCATGGTCATCAACGACGCGATGGACGTGCACGGCGGCAAGGGCATCTGCCTTGGCCCCGACAACTATTTGGCGCGCTCCTACCAGCAGACGCCTATCGGCATCACCGTTGAAGGTGCCAACATCCTCACGCGCAGTCTCATCATCTTCGGCCAGGGCGCGATACGTTCACATCCCTATGTGCTGAAAGAGATCCACGCCGCGCACGACCAGAACAACAAGCGCGCGGTGCGCGAGTTCGACGAGGCGTTCTTCGGCCACATCAGTTTCACTTTGAGCAATGCTGTGCGCAGCTTGCTCTATGGACTGACCGGCGGACGCATCATCGGCGTGCCGACCGAGCAGCCGACCAAGCGCTACTATCAGGCCTTGACGCGCTACTCGGCCGCGTTCGCCTTTGCCGCGGATGTCGCCATGCTGGTGCTTGGCGGCGGGCTCAAGCGCAAGGAGAAACTCTCCGCGCGGCTGGGCGATGTGCTGAGCCAGATGTATCTGTGTTCCGCCGTGCTGAAGCGTTTCGAGGACGACGGCCGCCTCGAGGAAGACCTGCCGCTGTTGCACTGGGGCATGCAGGACGGCCTCTACCGTATCCAGACCGCGTTCGACAGCGTGCTGCAGAATTTCCCCAACCGCTTCGCCGCCCTGGTGCTGCGCGTGATGATTTTCCCGCTCGGACAATGGCGTCAACCGCCGAGCGACCATATTGGCCACCAGGTCGCCTCGCTGCTGCTCAAGCCGGGTGCCGCGCGCGACCGCCTGACCGCGGGCATGTACATCTCGCCCGACGAGGCGGATGCGGTCGGCGCACTGGAAGCGGCGCTCACCAGCACGCTGGCGTGCGAGCCGATGCAGGCCGAACTGGAGAAGGCGCGCAAGGGCGGCAAGCTCAAGGCACGCGAAGAGTTGCTGCAGATCGCCGAAGCGCGTGATCTGGGCCTCATCGATGCTGAGCAGGCATTGCAGCTGGAGCGCGACTACGCGCTGCGGCGCAAGGTCATCATGGTGGATGACTTCGCGCCCGAGGAGTTGCAGGCAGGGAAATAGATTCTGACAGCGAACGGTGATCCGATATGACCGATCTGCATAACAAGACCATCTTCATCACCGGTTCCTCCCGCGGCATCGGCCGCGAGATCGCGCTGTGCTGCGCGCGCGACGGCGCGAACGTGGTCATCACTGGCAAGACGGCCGAGCCGCATCCCAAGTTGCCGGGCACCATCCACAGTGTGGCGCAGGAAGTGACAGACGCGGGCGGGCGGGCGCTGGCGATACAGCTCGATGTGCGCGACGAGGCGGCCATCACCGCCGCGGTCGAGCAGGCTGCCGCGCATTTCGGCGGTATTGACGTTCTCATCAACAACGCCAGTGCCATCAGTCTCACGCCGACGCTGCAGACGCAGGCCAAGCGGCTGGACCTGATGTGGGACGTGAACATGCGCGCGACCTTTCTCGCCTCGCAGGCCTGCATCCCGCATCTGAAGAAGGCGGCCAACCCGCATATCCTCACGCTGTCGCCGCCGCTGAACCTGGAAGCCAGATGGTTCGCGCAGCATCTCGCCTACACCATCTCCAAATTCGGCATGAGCATGGTCATGCTCGGGCTGGCGAAGGAGTTCGCCGCCGCCGGCATCGCCTGCAACTGCCTGTGGCCGCGTACCACCATCGCCACTGCGGCCATCGAGTTCAATTTCCCGCCCGAGATACTGCGCGCCTCGCGCAAGCCCGCCATCATGGCGGATGCGGCGCATGCCATTCTGCTGCGCGACAGCAAGACCTTCAGCGGTCATTTCCTGATCGACGACGAAGTGATGCGCGCATCGGGTGTTAAGAACCTCGACCACTATGCGGTCAATCCGGGGGAGAAGCTGTATTCAGATCTGTTCTTGTAGTCAGTAAAAAAATATAACAATAAGAGGAGCCGAAAATGAAAACTACAGATAATAAGGATGTGATCACGCCGCTGCAGGCAGTGACGCTGCACGGATTGTTTCTGGAGCGCGTGCGGCGCACGCCGGACAAGGAGGCCTACCGTTACTTCGATGTGCCGCGCAATGAATGGGTATCGCTGAGCTGGCGCCAGATGAGCGAGCAGGTGGCGCGCTGGCAGGCGGCGCTGGCGAAGGAAGGGCTGGTCAAGGGTGACCGTGTGGCGCTGATGCTGCGCAACTGTCCGCAATGGGTGATGTTCGACCAGGCGGCGATGTCGTTGGGGCTTATCTGTGTGCCGCTCTACACCGTGGACCGCGCCGAGAACATCGCCTACATCGTCAACGATTCGCAGTGCAAGGCGTTGTTGTTCGAGACGGCCGAGCAATGGAAGGAGTTGAACGGTGTGCTCGGGCAGATGGCTTGTGTGCAGCGTTTTATCTCGCTGGACGAAGTGCCGGGCAACGATGCGCGACTGGTCTCCGCGGCGAAATACCTGCCCGCCAGCGCAACCCTGCAGGCAGCGGTACCCTGCACGATAGGCGAACTGGCCAGCGTCATCTACACCTCCGGCACCACTGGCAAGCCCAAAGGCGTGATGCTGAGCCACAACAACATGCTCTCCAATGCCTATGATGCGATGGCGACCTTCCTGGTGCGCGCCGACGATCTGATGCTGTCCTTCCTGCCGCTGTCGCACACCTTCGAGCGCACCTGCGGCTATTACCTGCAGGTGATGACCGGCGCGACCGTGGCCTACGCGCGTTCCATCCCGCTGCTGTCGGAGGACCTGCAAACCATCAAGCCGACCATCCTGATCTCGGTGCCGCGCATCTACGAGCGCATCAACGCCGCGATCAAGGCCAAGCTTGACGAAGGCTCCGCGCTCAAGCGCGCGCTGTTCCACCTTGCGGTGGAGACGGGCTGGGCGCGGTTCCTGCGCGATCAGGGGCGCGGCGGCTGGAAGCCATCCTTCCTGCTGTGGCCGCTGCTGAACGCGCTGGTGGCTAAGAAGATACTTGCGCGCTTCGGCGGTCGTCTGCGTACCGCCGTCAGCGGCGGCGCCGCTTTGCCGGCCGAGATCGCGCACCTCATCGTCGGCCTCGGCCTGCCGGTGGTGCAGGGCTACGGCATGACCGAGACCAGCCCCATCGTGTCCGGCAACAGTCTGGACAACAACTTCCCCGACAGCGTCGGCCAACCGATACGCGGCGTGCAGGTCAAGCTGGGCGCGCAGAACGCGCTGCTGGTGAAAGGTCCGAACGTGATGATGGGTTACTGGAACAATCCCGAGGCGAGCAGGGCGATCATCGATGCCGACGGCTGGCTCAACACCGGCGACATCGCGCATATCAGCGAGACCGGCCACATCTACATCACCGGCCGCCTGAAGGAGATCATCGTGCTCTCCACCGGCGAGAAGATCCCGCCCGCCGACATGGAAGCCGCCATCCTCAACGATCCTTTGATCGACCAGGTGATGGTCTACGGCGAAGGCAAACCCTATCTGGTCGCGCTGGCGGTGCTCAATCCTGTGGTGTGGCCGCAGGTGGCGGCCAAGGTCGGCGTGCGCTGCGACATGCCGGAATCGCTGACCGACAGCAACGTGGAAGCCAAGGTGCTGCGCCGCATCGCGCGCAACATCAGCGGATTCCCGGGCTATGCAAAGGTGCACCGCGTTCTGTTGTTGTGCGACCCATGGAACATCGACAACGGCCTGCTCACGCCCAAGCTGAGCCTGAAGCGCAACAAGGTGGTGGAGGTGTTCGGTTCTCGTATCGAAGATCTGTATAAAGGCCATTGATAATGCACAACGAACATGCGACCACCTCATTGCCCCAGCGCGAACCTACCATACGCGTGGCGGCGATGCCGTCAGATGCCAACTACACCGGCGACATCTTCGGCGGCTGGCTGATGGGGCAAGTGGATATCGCCGGCAGCATCCCGGCGGTGCATAGAGCCAAGGGCAGGGTGGCGACCATCGCGGTGAATTCCTTCGTGTTCAAGCAGCCCATCTTCGTCGGCGACCTGGTGAGTTTCTACACCCGCATCGTCAAGACCGGCACCACCTCGGTCACCGTCGATGTCGAAGTCTATGTGCAGCGCGATCCGGCCAAGCCGACCTGTCACAAAGTCACCGAGGCGACGCTGACCTATGTCGCGGTGGGTGAGGACCGCAGGCCGCGCTCTTTGCCGCCGGAAGATTGATCATTGGTATGTAGTATCGTTTAGCAATGTCGTTGGTAGTTTTTTCAATAACCAGGGAGAAGTGAAAATGAAAAAAACGTTAGTCTGTCTTTCCGTTGTCGGCGCCTTGATGGCGATGTCCAACAATGCCGCAGCCTCTGCATTCGCGCTGATCGAACAAAGCAGCGGACTGGGTAATGCTTTCGCCGGTGGCGCCGCAGCCGCCGAAGATGCGACAACTATTTTTTTCAATCCGGCGGGCATGTCCAGGCTGAAAGGCAAACAAGTGACCTTGGCGGGCAGTCTGATCCAGCCTTCGGCGAAATTTTCCAATACCGGGTCGACACCAGCGGCAGGGCCGCGTCCATTGGGTGGAAATGGTGGAGATGCTGGCGGTCTGGCACTGGTACCCAATACTTATATGATGATGGAATTGGATCCTACGCTACGCCTCGGTCTGGGTATCAATGCACCGTTTGGTTTGCAGACTGAATATGACGCTACCTGGATCGGCCGTTTTCAGGCGGTCAAATCCAGGATAGAGACCATCAACCTGAATCCCTCTGTTGCTTACCAGGTGAATGACAGCGTCAGCTTGGGGCTTGGTCTGAACTATCAGCACATCTCGGGCGAACTGACCAATGCAGTTAATTTGGGTGCCGCTGAGGGTTTTAGTTCAGTGAAGGGTAGTGATTCAAGCTGGGGCTATAACTTTGGCGCATTGTTCAATGTGACTCCGGATACCCGGATCGGATTGGCATATCGTTCGAAAGTGAAATATACCTTGAGTGGCACTGTCACATTTACCGGTGGTGTGCCTGCAGCCAATGGTGATGTGACCCTGCCGATCACCATGCCTGATTCTCTGTCGATCAGTGGTTTTCACCGGTTGACCGACAAGTGGGACTTGATGGCTGATGCAACCCGGACCGGTTGGAGTGTGTTGAAGCAGTTGCAGATCACCCGCACCAGCGGGGCTGTTTTGCAGACTGTTCCGGAGAACTGGAAGGACACATGGCGTGTGGCAGTCGGCGCGAGCTATCACTATAACGAACAGTGGCTGGCACGCATTGGCGCTGCGTACGATCATAGTCCCGTTCCCGATGCTTTCCGCACCGCACGTATCCCCGACAATGATCGCACGTGGTTCTCGCTAGGGGGGCAGTACAAGCCATCTGCCTCGGGTACGATCGATTTTGGTTATGCACATCTGGTTGTCAAGGATGCCTCTATTAACCAACCTACCGCAACATCAGGCAGTCTGGTGGGTACCTACAGCAGCAGCGTAGACATCCTGAGTTTGCAGTACGCATATAACTTCTGATAGTCCGCAGTGAGCGGCGGGATTCTGTCCCGCCGCTTTGCAAGTTAATCGATTCGGGGGTATCGCGATGAGCAATCATCTGAAGATTCGCAAGGTCGCCGTACTCGGCGCGGGTGTCATGGGTGCGCAGATCGCCGCGCATCTGGTCAATGCCAATGTCGAGACGCTGTTGTTCGAGCTGCCCGCGAAAGAGGGTGATCCCAACGGCAACGTCAACAAGGCGCTGGACGGTCTGAAGAAACTCGACCCCGCACCCATCTCTTCCCCGGCGCGCGTGAGCTACATCGAAGCTGCCAACTACGAACAGCATCTGGAGAAGTTGCGCGGCTGTGACCTCATCATCGAGGCCATCGCCGAGCGCATCGACTGGAAGTCGGACCTGTATCGCAAGGTCGCGCCTTTTGTGAATGCCAATGCCATCTTCGCCACCAACACCTCCGGTCTTTCCATCAACACTTTGGCCGAAGCCTTCCCCGAGAATCTGCGCCACCGCTTCTGCGGCATCCACTTCTTCAACCCGCCGCGCTACATGCATCTGGTCGAGCTGATTCCGTGCAGAGGCACCGAACCGCAACTGCTCGACGAACTGGAGACCTTCCTCGTCTCCACGCTGGGCAAGGGCGTGGTGCGTGCCAAGGACACCCCCAACTTCATCGCCAACCGCATCGGCGTGTTCTCCATGCTCGCCACCAAACACCATGCGGCTGCGTTCAATCTCGGCTTCGACATGGTGGATGCGCTCACCGGTCGCTATCTTGGCCGTCCCAAGAGCGCCACCTTCCGCACGCTGGACGTGGTCGGTCTTGATGTGTTCGCGCACGTGGTCAATACCATGCGCGAGAACCTCACCGAAGATCCGTGGCACAAACACTTTGAGTTGCCAAGCTGGTTCAACTATCTCGTCGACCAGGGCTCGCTCGGGCAGAAGACCAAACGCGGCATCTACCAGAAGATCGGCAAAGAGATCCACGTGCTGGACCTGCACACGCGCGAATACAAACTGTCCGACGCCAAGGTGGACGATGGCGTGAAGGACATTCTGCGCGAGCGCGACTGGTCAAAGAAACTTGCCGGACTGCGCAGCAACCCGCATCCGCAGGCGCAGTTCCTGTGGGCGGTGTTCCGCGACGTGTTCCATTACTGTGCGCTGCATCTGGAATACATCGCCAACAACGCGCGCGACCTCGACTTCGCCGTACGCTGGGGCTTCGGCTGGGACAACGGTCCGTTCGAGATTTGGCAGGCCGCAGGCTGGCAGCAGGTGGCCGGCTGGATCACTGCCGATATCGCCGCCGGCAAAGCCATGGCCGCCTCGCCGCTGCCCGCTTGGGCCACCGATCCTGCGCGTGTCGCCGTGCATGGCATGCAGGGCTCCTTCTCTGCTACCGGCAACGCATATCAACCACGTTCAATGCTCCCGGTTTACAAACGCCAAATCTACCCAGACCGTCTGCTCGGCGAAGAGCGCCACTACGGCGAGACGGTATTCGAGACCGACGAAGTCCGCCTCTGGCATACCGGCGACACCATCGCCATCCTGAGCTTCAAGACCAAGATGCACACCGTCAGCAACGAAGTGCTGGATGGCATCCTGCGTGCGGTGAACGAAGCCGAGGCGAATTTCTCCGCCCTCATCCTGTGGCAGAGCGAGCCGCCGTTCTCGGCGGGGGCGAATCTGCTGCAACTCATGCAGGGCGTGCAGGAGACACCCGACACCGGCATGTTCGGCAAACTCAAGGGCGCGGTGAACCGCGTCAAATACACCGCAGCGGGCGGCGGCGGCATGGGTGATCTGTTCAACGCGGCGACGGGTAATGTGCCCAAGGTCGAAGCCGTGGTCGCCAAGTTCCAGCAGACCTCGATGCGCCTCAAATACGCCCAAGTGCCCACCATCGCTGCAGTGGACGGCCTCGCGCTCGGCGGCGGCTGCGAATTCTCCATCCACTGTTCACGCATCGTCGCCACGCTGGAAAGCTACATCGGCTTGGTCGAAGTCGGCGTGGGCCTGCTGCCCGCCGGCGGTGGCTGCAAGGAGATGGCACAGCGCGCCTCACAGGAAGCGCAGCGCTACTCCAGCGACAACCGCGTCGACATCTTCCCCTTCGTGCGCCGTTACTTTCAGCACATCGCCATGGGCGAAGTTGCCAAGAGCGCCGAGCTGGCAAGGGAGATGGGTTACCTCAGGCCGTCCGACCGCATCGTGCTGAACAAATTCGAACTGCTGCACATCGCCAAGGAAGAAGCCAAGGCACTCAACGCCACCGCCTATCGTCCGCCGCTGCACCAGCGCCAGATCGCCGTCGCCGGCCGCACCGGCACCGCCACCCTCAAGGCCGCGATGATCAACATGCTGCAGGGCAACTTCATCTCCGAACACGACTACAACATCGGCTGCCGCGTCGCCGACACGCTGTGCGGCGGTGATGTTGAGGCGGGCAGCATGGTGGATGAGACCTGGCTGCTCGATCTGGAGCGCAAGCACTTCATGGAACTACTGGCGACCGAGAAGACGCAGGCGCGGATCGAGCATATGTTGAAGAGCGGGAAGCCGTTGAGGAATTAGTGCAGTGTTTTGTTGCCAGTGCGATGAAAAGTGATTGCGGAAGGTGTCTGTGAATGAAAAATATATATTTCAGATTAGTTTTAGTGGCCCAAATTGTTCTTGGGGCGTTACTAATCGTTCAAACACTAAATGGGCTTACAGCTATTCGTTTTCTTGCTGAGAAACCAGTCGACACATCAACGATTGTTGAAGCTTTGCATAACGGTACGCAAACGTCAGCACAGACGCAGAGAGCCGCAGAAATTATAACTATGCAGAGGGATACGTTAAGTTCGCTTGCGGATTCTGCTGAAATTGCATCTCATGGCCTTGAGTACATTGGTGCTTTTATGGTGATTGCAGGAATCTTCTTGTTGATTGGCGATATCAGAGCTAATGAAAAATTACGGATGAATGCGAGTGACTGTGGGTAAATTTCTGATTCATTGAAGAGGTAAAGATCATGAGCAAACAAGTCCAGGAAGCCTACATCGTCGCCGCCACCCGCACGCCGGTCGGCAAGGCGCCGCGCGGCATGTTCCGCAACACGCGTCCCGACGATCTGCTTGCGCATGTGCTGAAGAGCGTGCTGGCGCAGGCACCGTCGCTCGATCCGGCCAGTGTCGGCGATGTGATCGTCGGCTGTGCGATGCCGGAGGCGGAGCAGGGGATGAACGTGGCGCGCATCGCGCTGTTGCTGGCGGGGTTGCCGAACTCGGTGCCGGGCATGACGGTGAACCGCTTCTGTTCTTCCGGCGTGCAGTCGGTGGCGCTGGCGGCGGACCGCATTCGGCTCGGCGAGGCGGATGTGATGATTGCGGGCGGGGTCGAGAGCATGAGCATGATCCCGATGATGGGCAACAAGATCGCGTTCAATCCATCCATCTTCGAGCGCGACGAGCGCTACGGCATCGCCTATGGCATGGGCATCACCGCCGAGAAGGTGGCGGAACGCTGGAAGGTCTCGCGCGAGGCACAGGACGCCTTTGCTTTGCAGAGCCATCTGCGCGCCATCGCGGCGATCAACAACGGCGAGTTCGAGGACGAGATCACGCCTTACCTCATTACCGAGCATCTGCCGGACATGCACAGCCGTGAGGTTAAGATCAAAACACGCGAAGCGAAACAGGACGAAGGCCCGCGTGCGGATTCTTCGCTCGAAGCGCTGGCGAAGCTCAAGACGGTGTTCATGCAGAAGGGCTCGGTGACGGCGGGCAACAGTTCGCAGATGTCGGACGGCGCGGGCGCGGTGCTGCTGTGCAGTGAGACGGCATTGAAGCGCTACAACCTCACACCCATCGGCAAGTTCCTCGGTTTTTCCGTGGCGGGTGTGCCGCCGGAGATCATGGGCATCGNNGGACTGAGCCTGAATGACATGGACTGGATCGAACTCAACGAGGCCTTTGCGGCGCAGTCGCTGGCGGTGATCAACGATGTGGGGCTCAACCCGGAGATCGTGAATCCGCTGGGTGGGGCGATCGCCTTGGGCCATCCGCTGGGGGCGACGGGGGCGATCCGCACGGCGACCCTGATGCATGGTATGCGGCGCAGGAAGCAGAAGTATGGAATGGTCACCATGTGCATCGGGACGGGGATGGGGGCGGCGGGAGTGTTCGAGGCGCTGTAGAATATCCGGGTTATTTGTACTTGAGAGGAAGAAAATGAGAAGAGTTCTATGGTTGATTTGCGGCGTATTGCTGAGTTTTCATGTGAATGCAGTGGAGGTTGCCGGTATCGGCATGGCAGATAGCGTTAAGGTGGCTGGAGCGGATCTGCAGTTGAATGGTACTGGGGTGCGTACCAAGTTTTTCTTCAAGGTATATGTTGCCGGCTTGTATCTGGTGCAAAAACAGTCTGTCGCAGACACGGTCATCGCGGATGGACAGGTGCACCGAGTGGCTTTGCATATGATGCGCGATATGAGCAGCGCAAAGCTGCTGGAAGCATTCAACGAGGCAATCAGGGAAAACCACACTCCGGAAGAGTTGTCTGCCATGAGCGTGCAACTTTCGATGCTGACTCAAATCTTCAATACAGTGAAAGAAGTGAAAACGGGCGACCTCATCACCCTCGACTATATGCCCGGCGCCGGCACGCGGATCAGTCTCAATGCGGTAACTCAGGGAGTCATTCCCGGCCCAACATTCAATCGCGCGTTGTTAAAAATCTGGCTTGGCAATAAACCCGTGCAGGAGGATTTGAAGAAGGGATTGCTGGGTGGTTGATTTGGCTGAGCAGTTGGAAACGAAGGATCATTTCGATGTGGATCATGATTTCATCGCGCACCTGAACGGGGAATGCCTCGACTGGGCGGGGATGGATAGCGAGGCACTGCAGCAGGCTTTGCAGGCGCAGGGGGCAGATTGGTACGGCTTGGTGAAAGAGCGTTGTCCGCATGTGTTCGCGGCGGCGCCGGTGTTCATCAGCGAGATGCAGTTGCAGCAGATGAAGGCGGTGATCGCGGCGGTGGAGGAGGTGGTCGGTACGCCGGAGCCGCAAACCGCACTGGGAGTCTTCTACGGCTACGACTTCCACCTCAACGCGCAGGGTACGCACCTGATCGAGGTCAATACCAATGCGGGCGGCGCCTTTCTGCTTGATGTGTTGGTCTGCAGTCAGCGCGAAGCGACGCTGTACGGCGCAGAAGTCTGCGAGCAGGATCTTGAGCAGGTCTTCATCGAGATGTTCCGTAACGAGTGGCGGCTGCTACACGGCGCTGTGCCGCTCAAGACCGTCGCCATCGTGGACGAGCAGCCGGAAGCGCAGTATCTCTATCCCGAGTTTCTGCTGGCACAGAAGATGTTCGGACGTGCGGGTGTCACTGCGTACATCGCCGATCCGTCCGCATTGCAGGCGCGCGATGACGGGCTGTATTGCGACGGACAGCGCGTCGATTTGGTCTACAACCGCCTTACCGATTTCACGCTGCAGCGATATCCGCATCTCCGCTCAGCATGGGACAAATGGCAAGTCGTGGTGACGCCGAACCCATCGCACCACGAACGCTATGCAGAGAAGCGCAAGCTGGCCCTGTTTTCCGATCCTGTTGCACTCCGTGCACAAGGGATATCGCAAGCTGGTATCGCTGCGCTGTCTGCAGGCGTCCCGCAAACCCGGATCGTCGTTCCGGCTGAGGCTGCGAACTGGTGGGATGAGCGCAAACAGTGGTTCTTCAAGCCGGTGAGTGGCTATGGCAGCAAAGGGGCGTATCGCGGCGACAAACTGACCAAGCGCGTGTTCGAGGAGATCATGCAGGCGGACTACATCGCGCAACGCCTGGCCTTGCCGGGCGAGCGCAAGGTGTGTCCGGCGGGGCTAGAGCCGCAATCGCTCAAATTCGACGTGCGTTGTTATGTGTACGATGGACGAGTACAACTCATGGCAGCAAGGTTATATCAGGGGCAGACCACCAACTTCCGCACGCCGGGCGGCGGCTTTGCGCTGGTCAGGGTGGTCGAATGAGTTGCAGCGTTTGATTGCCGCGTCAGTGAGGTATAGTCCGAGGTATAGGCCCTTTGGTATATTGCGGTGCATGCGTTGGCGTAGCAGAATCCCGGTCCAGTGACGCAGTATCAAGTGCAGTTCGGAGTCGATCATGGAAACCGCTTTCATTAACCGCAAAGCACCGCTCTTCCAACTGGACGATCTTGCTTTCCGAATAGACCAGGACAATCTGCTTGTCCGCGCCGAACAGTTGCGCACCCGGATGGTGATGTATCCATCGCTCATCTTCAGTCAGGTCATACTTCAACCGCTGTTCGTCTGGATGTTCTGGGGGCAGGCCGCCCATTCACAACTGCTGCTCTGGCTCGCCTGTTCCTATGCGCTGCATGCGGTCGAGGTGGTGAATCTGGTCTTGCAGAGAGGCAGACTGAACACGGTGGAAGAGTGCCGCGACTGGCATCTGCATTTCACCTTCTTTGCGCTGGCCTCCGGTGCGCTCTGGGGAGTGGCGGCGATGCTGTTCTTCCCCGCAGATATCTTCTATCAGGGGCTGATGATCTGCATCATGCTCGGTTTGGTTGCCGGTGCGGTTACCATGAATCCGGTCCACCCGCCGGCTTCGCTCGCCTATCTGTTTGGCATCATGCTGCCGCTCATCTCGCGTGTGATGTCGGAAGGCGACAATCTGCACTGGATACTTTCCATGATGTTGGTGTTGTTCTTGCTGGTGGTGCTTGTCGCCGGACAGGTTCTGAGCAGAACCTTCATGCTGTCACTGAACCAGCGTTTCGATAACCTCAAGCTGCTGCAGCAGCTCACAGCGCAAAAGGAAGAGACGGAATCGGCCAAAAAAGACCTTGAGGCCGTGAATCTGGTGTTGCGGGATAGCGAATCAAGACTGGAACAGATGGTGCACGAACGCACTGCCGAGTTGCTGCACAGGACCCAGGAGATCGAACTGATCAAGGATACGACCATCATGGCGCTCTCATCTCTGGCTGAGACGCGTGACAACGAGACCGGGAATCATATACGCCGAACCCAGAATTACATCCGTGAACTTGCACTGCAATTGAAGGAACACCCGCGCTTCAATCATTTCCTCACCGAGGAGAACATCAGTCTGCTCTACAAGATCGCGCCATTGCACGATGTGGGCAAGGTTGGCATTCCCGACAGCATCCTGCACAAGCCAGGAAAGTTGACCGAGGAAGAGTTCGAGATCATGAAGACGCATGCCTCGCTTGGAGGGAACGCCATTGCGGCGGCGATCGTGGATGGCGGCGGCATCAATAGCCCGTTCCTCAACATCGCATGCCAGATCGCCATGCGGCATCATGAAAAATGGGATGGCAGCGGTTATCCTTCCGGATTGCGCGGTGACGAGATACCCATCCCGGCAAGACTGATGGCGTTGGCGGATGTCTATGATGCCTTGTCTTGCCGGCGAGTCTACAAATCGGCTATGGCAGCCAGTGAAGTCGAAGTAATCATCCTTGAGGGACGCGGCAAACATTTCGACCCCGATGTGGTCGATGCCTTCCTGGAGATACAAGGGGTGTTTATCGAGATCGCCGAGAAGTACAGGGATCACTGAGGAACATTATCGCTGTTTGACGACGATTGGGATGCGCTGCCTGCCGAACTGTCCCTCGTATCTTTCGAAGTGTCCTGCCAGTTTGCTGCCGCAATGCGGGCAGCTGCCATCTCCGCTGAGCGAATAATCCCGGATCAGATGCCAGTCGCGCACGATCAGCGGCTGTTTGCATGATGCACAGAATGTCGTGCCGCCGCTCAGGTCGTGCACGTTTCCCGTATACACATGCAGCAATCCGGCCGAGTGTGCGATCTGCCGTGCCTCGGTCAGTTTGGCCGCGGGCGTGGCCGGGATGGCGGTCATCTTGTAATCGGGATGGAAGGCAGTGAAATGCAGCGGCACTTCCGTCCCCAGTTCCTTCGCGATCCATTCACACATCTTGCCGATCTCATGCGCGCTGTCGTTCAGCCCAGGGATCAATAGCGTGGTCAGTTCCACCCATACCGGCGTCTCCCGGCACAGGTATTTGAGCGTATCCAGCACCGGTTCCAGGTGCGCCCCGGTCTGGCGGAAATAGAATTCGTCTGTGAATGCCTTCAGGTCCACATTGGCTGCATCCATCTTTGCGTAGAACTCCGCGCGCGGTTGCGCGTGGATGTAGCCCGCTGTCACGGCGACGGTCTTCACGCCAGCAGCGTGGCAGGCATCGGCCGTATCCATCGCATATTCGGCGAAGATCACCGGGTCGTTGTAGGTGAAGGCCACACTCTTGCAGGCGAGCTCGATGGC
>DMCN01000004.1 GCA_003445795.1 Gallionellaceae bacterium | reverse complement strand
AAAGGCCAGGGAGGACCCGTGCACTGGCTGATGTGGTTGGGTGTGTGTTGCGCGGGTTGCAACAGGTGCGCAACCATGAGTGCAGCCGAGCTGCTTCTCTATCACAAGGGGTGCGGGGCTTGTCAGGTAGCGGCGGGCGTAGTCTGTCAAGGCAGATCGGCAGCGGGTATTGAACTGGGTGCGGCTCATTTGACGAGGCCCGCTTTCTTTGCTGCCAGATGCTCTGCGTGCACGCGCTCGCGCAGAGCGGCGAGCGCTGCCATTGCCTCCTCGACTTGTGCATCGAAGTTCTTGAACTCCTGCGTGCTGATGTACTTGCTGCCATCGCCCTTATCGCTCTTGGCCGAGGTCAGACTTCCACCCACATCACCCACCTCCTTCACCATCGCACACACCATCTGCACCAACTGCTCATCCTCCTGCCCATCCACATCAGGGATGGGCACCATCAAGTGGGCGTGTCGATAAGCGAAGGCATGCAGCGTATCTGCCCAACTCAACACACCGGCGTCGTGCAGGTAATCGAGGATCGTTGAAAGCTCCTCGTCGTAGCCAACACGATGGGTCGGCACACCCTGCGCCAACTCCTTGCGCAGTGTTGCCTCTGTCTTGCCCATGCGTGCTGCCAGTGCAGTCATACCGCCAGGGTATTCGCGGCACGACTTAGCGAGCGCATCAAGCGGATGCAGCGGATTTAGTTGTAACGTCACGGTAAAGCTCCCCTTTTATTGGCGTTTATCACGCCCAAGCAAATCAGTAATCTGCAACCATGGACAACGACGAACTCATCGACCGGCTCAACACACTGCAGGCGCAGAACATCGCGCTGATGCACCTGGTTGCTGCCGTGATAAACAAGGCCGGGCTGGACGTGCGGAATGAATATGCGGCGCGGTGCGCCATATTTCGCATCGTCACCGAACCGAATGAAGATGAAGACGCCATCGAGATCCAGCGCGAGACATTTGCACGGGTAGGACGCACCGTGCTGGGAGACTGCAATGCAGCCACCACTGAATAAAAAAGTGCCACTGCCGAGGAGGAGGAGGAAAGCAGTGGCACGAAGCCGCTTGCGCGGCACCCGCTCAGGGAGAGACAGGGTATGGTTGCAAGGGCAGGACTTGAACCTGCGACCTCTCGGGTATGAGCCGAGCGCGCTACCAACTGCGCCACCTTGCGATAAATCGATGCGGTCAAGCGGCCTCCTGACGTTGCTCTTGCTGGAACAAGTCTGGTCGCAGCAATTTCAGCGTTTGCAGCCTCGCCTTCGGTATCCCCTTTGTTCTCCACTCAGAGACAGAAGCTGGCTTTACCTCAAACAATTTGGCCACGGCCGATGTGCCGCCCAACTCATCAATAATTTTGGAATCACTCATGGGATGCATTTTAGGCATGCCTAAAATACAAAGTCAAGGCATACCTAAATCACTAAATGTTAGGCTCACCTATATGGTAACGTGGAATAAACGCATTACGATCGCCAGGACGGCTGCCAATCTCTCAAAGACAGAGCTTGCCAAGCTGGTCGGGGTATCAAACCCAACTGTTTCGGACTGGGAGAGCGGGGATATAAAAAAGCTTGAGGCGGAGAATCTGCTCAAGTTATGCGAGGTATTGCACGTTTCACCACGATGGCTGCAATTCGGCGAAGGCGACATGACCACCGGGAACTACGACAAGAAAATCCAGACCGTGTTGCGCGCGATGGAGAATATGCCTGAATACAAGAAAGACATGCTAGTGCAGGCGAGCACTTCGCTTACTGAACAGCCCGAACCGAAACACAACGGCACCCAGTAACGTGCTGCACCTGCAAATCCAGCTTCAATTATTCAAAGGGGATTGATCATGGAAATGGTCGGGTCGCTCATCATCGTGTTCATCATTATGGCGATTTTGATCGGCGCCCTTGCTGACTTCATCAAACGGCTTTTCAAACAAGGTGGCGCGACCGACAGAAATGCCAGCATGATCTGCCCGAACTGCGGCACACGCGGAACACCAAAGAGCGTCACAGGCGGAAGCATGGGAATCGAGATCGTCTTGTGGCTTTGCTTCATTGTGCCAGGGCTGATCTATTCGCTCTGGCGGCTATCAAGCAAAAAAGATGGATGCCCAGCTTGTGGAATGCCCAACATGATCGGCGTGGAAACACCAAATGGGCGTATGCTGGTGGAAAAATTTCACCAGAACCAGCCATAGAAACCGGAGCCAGAAATGTCAAAAATACTTTGCGCCATCATTGCAGCAACGCTTATCGCCTGCACCGCCGTGCCAGGTAGCCGCCCCAACCGATACAATTATCCGCCCAGCTACCTGCAAGCCTTTCCGCTCAACATCAGCGAGGCAGAAGCAATCGCCAAGCTTGGTCCGCCAGATCAGACCATTAACAGTTCAGGAAAGAAGATGCTGGTTTACCGTCCGAACCTAAAAGCCTCCATGAGCTATAGTGTGATCGTCGAGAACGGCAACGTAGTCGACGTGATATACAACGAGAGCGGCAGCCTGAACGGGATCACAGCCACAGAAGAACAGCGCAAGGCAGCATCCAGTAAATAACCACCCCCCTCGCCTAACACCTCTCAATTAAGCCGCAGGACACCCCTGCGGCTTTTATTGTGCCACGATATTAGGCGTGCCTAAATATATCTTGACTTCTGTTTTAGGCATGCCTAATATGCGCGACATCACCCACCCAACCGGAGGCGGAAATGGCGATCACCAACACAGAAGCGATGCAGCAGCTCAATGCCGCAAAGGCCAGGGCGAAGACCGAGAAAGACAACTACTGGCATGGAATCTTTGTTGGCGAGAGTGGCGCCTACTGGCTCGCCGGAGTGATCACCATTGAGCAGTACAAGGAACTTCTGGACTTCAATCAAGCGGTGCCCGCATGAACACCGCCGCCGAGCGCCAGACCCTCACCGCAGACGAGCTGCGCGCCGCCTTTAAGGCCTCGCGGCTCAAATTCACCTGCGGCTATGGATTGCTCACGGCATTGCAGATCCCGTGCGTGCGCATCTCGCTGGAGATGACCGCACTGGCGCTGCGGAAAAAACAGCAACACGGCACACCTGCGCCGATGCAGCAGGCCGCATAAGGGGAGAAAGACAACATGGAAGTGATACGCGACCAAGTTTTGAAGGTGCTTGCCGAGCAGATCAACGGGAATCCTGATACCGCCGACCAACTCAAGCCAGAGCAACGCTTCGCAGAGGACCTGCACTGCGATTCGATGGATATGGTCGAGATCGCGCTGGCTCTGGAGAGCAAATTCAACATCGAGATCGATGACGACGATCTGGCGAAGTTGACCACCGTGCAAATGGTCATCAACCACGTCGCCGACCTGTGCGGCACGCCCAGTGCAGACGTATCTACAACCAGCTGCCGCACCACCCACCACCACGCCTGCGATTGCCGCGAGCAACAGATCGCCGTGCTGAACAAGGTGGCGCTGGATGCCGCCAGGCTGATGGACCACGCCAAGAATTCCGATGCTCTCACCGCCGACGAGCGCGATGAATGCACCAGCGTGCGTGACCGCATTTATGCGGCCTGCGAAACGCTTTTCCCGCAGGGCGAAGACGACATCGAGCACGCCAGAAGACTCATCGGAAGCGGCCAAATCACCACCGAAACGGCCGCAGGCATGACCTGCTGCGCAGAGGCGGCAGCATGAGCAGCGCCTACCAATTCCAGATCATCCAGGGCCGCAAGCGCACCACCCTGCGCATCATCGCGCGCAGCACATTCGAAGCAACCTGCACCGGCCTTGACATGGTGCAGATCAGCGCAGCGCCGGTGCGCATCACCTGCAAGCCGATTGGAGTGCCGCTATGAACCATCAAATCCTCATTCCGCGCAGATCGCACAACCCAGGCTGGCTGGTGCGGCTGGCGCGCTGGATAGGCAAGCAACGCAAGCTGTACGAACTGCGCCGTTTCTACCGCGGTCTCGGCCACTCCAGAGCCGAGGCGCGACAGAAGGCAGAACTCACGCTGTGAAATACCTCGCCGCCCTGCTTGTCTTGCTCTACTCGCACCCAGCGACACCAGAGCAAAGCCTGACGGAGTGGTGGCAACCGTGGGTGCTTGGCGCGCCCTGCAGCACATCAACGGATAAAGCAGAAGGCACCTGCCAACTGGAAGTGAAAACAGAACCGGAGTGGAAATGATGACCAAAAGCCAAAACACCAGAAGAACCACAGACTACGGCCCGCTCAAAGATGCGCTGACGGCTTATGTCGAGACGCTGCCGTTCGACCGCGTATTCTTCATGACCGACCTGATCAACATCGCAAAGGCCAACGGCTACACCGAGGCGCACCTTCCCTATGCCATGTCATCGCTATCTCGCACCGGCGTTGTAGACCGCGTCGATCAGCACAAAAAAGACTACCAGACCATCATCCACTACAGCCGCGCCAAAGCGCCAAAGCCTAAAAAAGAAAAGTCGCCTAAAAACTGCCAAGCCACCATCGACGAGCGCACCAAGCAGATGAATACCGCTTGCATGCGGCTATGGCGCGCGCTGGGAATGCCGGTAGTTCGTGAGACAAGGCAAACAGCATGAGCCGGAAATCTACACGCCGCACCATCCGCCCGCTGCGCATCCCCATCACGCGCGGCCTGATCGACCAGTTCGCCCAGGAGCTGCACTTCTCGCTGATGAAAGCCCAGCTCGGCTACTTCACCACCGTCGAGTTCGACAAGATCGGCACCTGCTTCAATACCATCTACGGTGCGCTCGACCTTAAACCGCCCAAGGACAAAACCATCCTCGTCGCCATCGAAGGCGCCATGCGCGCCATGAACGACTGCAGCAAACGCGGCGACACCAGCGGCGTCTGGGCCCTGCGCGTCACCGAGATCGCCGCCGTCCGCGCCGGCGCGCAAAAGGCCGAAGAAGCCCTCGCCCTGCTCGACGTCACCACCGTTTACCAATCCATCAAGCAGCTCGAAGCCGAGCAGCGGGCGGAAGAAAGGCTGGCAGCATGACCGAAATCACCCTCTTCGCCAGCACCTTCGTCCTGGTATTCGCCCTTGGCGCGCAATCGCTGAATGTTAATAACGGCCACTACATCGCCGCAGCCATCACCAGCTTCGTCATCGGCGCCGGCCAGATGATCCTATTCAAACTCGCCCCGAACGCAAGCTGGACAGAGATCGCCGCCTTCCTGCTCGGCGGGCCGTTCGGTATCACCGCATCGATGTGGGCGCATCCGAGGCTGGCAACAATACTCAAGCGGAGCAAATGATATGGATGCCAAATTTACCCTTCAAGTCAACGATTCTGGTGCATGGCGCAATGTCCTGCGCGGCACTTCTGTGCAGCTAATGGACATCGAGAATCAGGTGGCAATAATCGCCTCGGTCATGGGTAAGGGATACAAGTGGCGGATCATCGATGCCGCCATGGGCGATGTCATTGGATACTGCAATGCGCCGGACTTTATCTGGACGCCTGCCAAATGACCAAGAGCCGAAATATCCTGCCTCTACGCACGTATTGGACAGAGCAGCAGATTGAGCTGCTGCGTCAATACTATCCAGACAAGCGCACTGCCGATCTGGTACAGATCATCGGGCGCGACGAGAAATCCATCTACAGTAAGGCCAAGAATCTCGGTCTTAAAAAATCCGCTGCCTTTCTGGCAACCCCGGCATCCGGCCGCACGAACGGGCGCCAAGGCATCGGCACCAGATTCGTCAAAGGTCAGCAATCCTGGAACAAGGGGACGAGCTACCAGCCCGGCGGCCGCTGCAAAGAGACGCAGTTCAAAAAAGGCCACAAGCACAACACTGAACTTCCGCTCGGCTCACTGCGCATCAACAAGGATGGCTATCTCGAGCGCAAGACATCGATGACGCATCCAGTGCCGGCGCGCCGCTGGGTGGCCTCGCACAGACTAGTGTGGATCGAGGCGCATGGCGATGTTCCAGCCGGTCATATCGTCGTATTCAAGCCTGGGATGTGCACCGCCAACGAGGAAGAGATCACCCTAGACAAAGTGGAGCTCATCAGTCGCGGCGAGAACATGAAGCGCAATACATACCACCGCTACCCGAAAGAGATCGCCACGCTCATCCAGCTGCGCGGCGCCGTACAACGCAAGATCAACAGGAGACTAAAGCATGAGCGAAGCGACACTACCGCAGCCTGAGAATGACATCACCGCAGTCAGAACAGCCCTTTTCGACACACTGAAGGCGCTGAGCGACAAGGCCAACCCGATGGATCTAGATCGCGCCAAGGCAATCAACGAGGTCGCGCAGACCATCATCAACAGCGCCAAGGTAGAAGTCGATGCGCTGCGCGTGATCGGCGGCAACGGCACAGGCTTCATCCCTCCGTTCAAAAAGCTTCCAGCTGCACCAGGCATCACAAATCACACCTGCGATTAACTACCAACCCAAGGAGACACCATGAACGCCATCACCGAACCCAACAAATTCACCATCCCCGAGCTCAAGGAAGGCGAGATCTATGCCGGAGCCATCGTCAAACCTGACGGAACCGGCCATCACGTCATCCTGATCGATGGCGACAACGACGATGCCGACTGGCAGACACAGATGGACTGGGCGAAGTCCATTGGCGGCGACCTGCCGGATCGCGTCGAGCAATCCATGCTCTACGCCCATCTGAAAGACCGCTTCCAGGAATACTGGTACTGGAGCAACACCAAACACGATGATACGCGTTTCGCTTGGCGCCAGGTGTTCCACTACGGCTACCAGGGCAGCATCAGCACGAACAACCAGTTCCGTGCTCGCGCCGTCCGCAGAGTAGCCATTTAATCATTCATCCATTCAGTTATTAGGAGATCACGATGAAACAAACCATATCCGCGAAAAATGCTTTTCTCGCATCTATCCTCAAGCCGGGCGAGATGTACGCCGGGATCCTGCTCGGCAAAGACGGAGAGCCAGACCACCACCTGATCCTGATCGCCGGCCAGGCGAACGATGTCACCTTCCAGCAAGCGCAGGAATTTGCCAAAAAGTCAAGCGGAGTCCTACCGACTCGCCGCGAGCAATCCTTGTTGTTCGCCAACCTCAAGGAGCAGTTCGACGAGCGCTGGTACTGGTCTGGCGAGAAGCACTCCGATACGCGTTTCGCTTGGTACCAGCATTTCGACCGCGGCTTCCAGTACGGCACCAACACGTTCAGCCAGGTCCGTGCTCGCGCCGTCCGCAGAATCGTTATTGAGTGATTTAGTCATTTAATTATTTGGTTTTATCAGCATGGGAATCCATACCAACCTGCCGATCTACAAAGTGGCCTACGACTTCCTCGATGTCGTCACCGACCTTGCCCGCAACATGCCGCGCGACTTCAAGCAAAGCATCGGCGGCAAGCTGCGTGACGAGGCGGTAGAGATCAGCGTGCTCATCTTCCGTGCCAATGTGGCGCTGGATAAGGGGTCGCACCTCACCGAGCTGGTCGAGCGCCAACAAGTAGCCGAGCTGCTGCTGCGCTTGTCTCGCGACAAGCGCCTGATCTCTACCGGCCAGTATGCCAAGGCCATCGAGCTCACCAACAGCATCGGCAAGCAGGCCAATGGATGGCGTCGTTCCGCAACATCGCCCGCTTCGTCAGGATCAAGGTCATGACGACTGTGCGACATCTTGATCTGGTTGTGCCGCTGGCCAAACGGACTGGAAATCCGGCCACCGACATGCGCACCACAGATACCGATGGGCTAGATACCCATACCCGGTCTGGCGCAGTTTCCTTGCTGAGTGATCGGCAGGGCGACGTGGATAGCACGACAGGACGCGTTTCGCTTGGAACCAGAATTTCAACAACGGCAACCAGAACAACAACAACACGAACAACCAGTTCCGTGCTCGCGCCGTCCGCAGAACAAACCGACAACCACCATGCTGACTTTTCAACGGAAGAACTGGTGCAGGCATACCTCGATTGCCGCCGCACCAAACGCAACAAACCGAGCGCCATCGCGTTCGAGATGAACCTTGAGGCCAACCTATGCCAGCTCGCAGATGAGCTGCGCAGCGGCACGTATCTCCCCGGAAAGAGCATCTGCTTCGTCATCACCCGACCCAAGCCGCGCGAAGTATGGGCCGCAGAGTTCCGCGACCGCATCGTGCACCACCTGCTCTACAACCGTATCTCGCCCCGCTTCTATGCAGGATTCATCGCCGACAGCTGCGCCTGTATCCCTGGGCGCGGCACCCTGTACGGCGCCCAGCGGCTGGAAGCGAAGATCCGCAGCATCACCCAGAACTGGAGCCGCCCGGCGCATTACCTCAAGCTCGATTTGGCCAACTTCTTCGTCAGCATCGACAAGCGTATCGTGCGCGAGATGCTGGCCAAGCGCGTGAATGGCTGGTGGCTGCAACTGGCCGAACAAGTGCTGTTCCACGATCCACGCCAAGACTTCGAGTATCGCGGCAACGCTGTGCTGCTCGACCGCGTGCCGCCGCACAAGCGCCTAACCGGCCAGCCCACGCACCTCGGCCTGCCCATCGGCAATCTGAGCAGCCAGTTCTTCGCCAACGTCCTGCTGGACGCGCTTGACCAGCACATCAAGCACGGACTGCGCTGCAAGCATTACATCCGCTACGTGGACGATATGGTGCTGCTGCACCGATCGCCACAATGGCTCAACCAAGCCCACGCCGACATAAAAGCATGGCTGCCGGAACACCTTGGACTTCGCCTCAACCCGGCAAAGACCATCCTGCAGCCGGTAGAGCGCGGCGTGGACTTCGTTGGCCAAGTCATCAAACCGTGGCACCGCGTCACCCGCAAGCGCACCGTTAAAGCCGCGATAAACCGCGTGCGCGACATCGATGCCGCCAAACTTTTTGAGACCGCCAACAGCTACTACGGTTTGTTCCGGCAGGCCCCGCACAGCCATCACCAGCGCGTGCAGCTGTCGAACGTGATGCGGTATCGCGGGCACTGCATCAGCGGCAATCTGGCAAAGACATACAGGAGGCCGCATGGCTAATTCGCCGAATCACTACAAAACAGACGGCATCTGCCGCTGCTATACCAATTCGAAAGGCACCAAGATCGTCTGCTGGGTGCACTGGCCATTCCCAATTGAAGGAATGACCGGACGGCCGCCAGCAACCAGCAACCTCCGCGCCCGCCTGATCGCACCAAAACAAAGGGAATTATTTGGGGATATGGCATAACCATGCGCACCCTCGACCTCGCCGAAGCCGCCCAATTCCTGCGCCTGCACCCGCACACGCTCGAAGCCAAGGCGCGCGCCGGAGAGGTGCCCGGGGCGAAGCCGGGGAAATGCTGGGTTTTTATTGACGTTGACCTTGCCGAATGGCTGCGCGCACAATACCGCGATAAAAATCAGGGAGAACCACAATGTCGCTCTACAAGCGCGGTGCAAACTATTGGTGCGAGTGGCAGATCCGCGGCCAAAGAATTAGGGAATCGACTGGCACGCCCGATCGCCAAGCCGCCCAGGAATACCACGACCGCCGCCGTGCTGAAATTTGGCGCGAAGAAAAACTTGGAGACGTGCGCGTAGCCACCTGGGACGAAGCCGCCCTCGAATGGGTGGACGAACACGCAATGCACAAGGCCAGCTTCGAGACCGACCGCGTCCGCCTCATCCTACTTACCGACAAGCTCACCGGCCAGCCCCTCACGAATATCACCACAGAATCCATGCTCGAGATTCGCAAGGAACTGCTGACTACCCGCGCGCCGGCCACCGCCAATCGATTCATGGCCATCATCTCCGCCGTGCTCAACTACTCCCATGCCAAGGGCAAGCTCGCGGCCGTGCCGAAGATCCCCTACCTGCCCGAGCCGAAAGACCGCTTCCGCTGGATCACCCGCAGCGAGGCCAAGGCGATCATCGCCGAACTCCCCGAACATCTGGCCGCCATGACCCGCTTCGCACTCGCCACAGGCCTGCGCCGCGCCAACATCACCGGCCTCACCTGGAACAACATCGACACCGACCGCAACGTCGCATGGATATGGCCGGATGAAGCCAAGGCAGGAAAACCGATCTCCGTCCCGCTCAACGCCGACGCCATAGCCGTGCTGCAGGAGAGATTCAACCAGAAAGACAAGAAAGGCACCCCCTGCCGAGACGCGCGCTATGTCTTCACCTACCGCAAAAAGCCGGTAGAGCGCACCACCACCAAAGCATGGGTTGAAGCGCTGGACCGCGCCGGAATAGCAGACGGCTTCACCTTCCACGACCTGCGCCATACCTGGGCAAGCTGGCACGTCATGGGCGGCACGCCGCTGGAAGTATTGAGACAACTGGGAGGATGGGCAGATATGACCATGGTGCTGCGCTACGCGCATCTGGCGCCGGGCTACGTGGCAGGCTACGCCGAGAACGCATCCCTCACGATATCACCCACACGTCCTCACGATTCCACCCACAGCGTGGATGATGTTAGTGAGGACTATCGCGGAGAGGCTACTAAGATGGGGTGGCTGAACGGGCTCGAACCGTCGACAACTGGAATCACAATCCTAAAACCGCGAAAGAAAGCGGCATAGAATCAAATACATCACCCAGATTAATGTGGTGAAAAGACGCGCCAGAACGTGCAATTTATAGGCAGGCGCGGCACAAAAATCACCACAGCGAAATTCTACCACGGATCAGCACAACACCGCCTCTGCCTGTCTCCGCAGTGTAAGCCCGCGCAGCACCTTCCCTCCCGCCTTGTTCCACTTCATCAGCTCAAACAGCACATCCTCCCAACGTCCGGCGTTGATGCGCTTCCGCAGCGTGCTGATGCGCAGGTTGCCGCTGCCGAGGTTGAAGGTGAAGTCGATGATGGCGGCCAGGCGGTTGGGGTCGTCGATGCCGGGGCACAGTGCGATGACGGCGGGTAGGTATTTCGTGCGCACCATCCAGAGCAGCAGCTGCTCTGCCCGCTCTTTGCTGATCGGCGCGTCGTGCAGGGTGACGCTGTACCCGGTCTCGTAATACGTCGCGCCGTAGCCAATCGTCGGCACGCCTGCTGGGCACAGGTATGGGGTGAGGTAGCACCCCTCCCAGCGTCTCGCCAGTGCGGCAGCGACCTCTATGGCCAGCGCGATGTTCATTTACCGCGCTTACCCAGGCTGCGATCGGCAACGTAGATTCCGAGGATGGCCCCAACCAGCTCGCGGTTCCAGTCCGACAGCACGAAACCGTTGCGGATGATCTCAAACAACACCACGCCGATGGCGATGGTGGCCAGCAACGGGCGCACCGATCCGTTCCAGATGTCCAGGAACTTGATGCCGGTGCTTCTGCCGACGTCCGCCACCGCCTGCGCCCAGGCGCCAACATCAAGCCGCGCGAGATCAGCATCAGCCTGCACCTGGATGGTTTTGACGCCAAGCTCTGCCTGCACCTTGATGGATTCGATATTCCTGGCATGTGCCGCCGCATCCAGCTCTCCCTGCAGCCGCATACGCTCGATCTCCTGCGCTTGCTCCTGTTTGCGGGTGAAGTACGCTGACACCTCACCCCAGATCATGCGGAATGCCGAGCCTCCCAAAAACGATATCAATGCACTCATCACATCCTCCGATTAAAATAGAACCACCCAGCAATGCCGACCAGCAGCAGCACCTGCCCATACCCCCAAAAGAACAACACCCCGACCGCGCCGCCGGCCGTGAGGGCGACGGAGACGGAGAAGCCGACGAACTGGAACGGATGCCCCATCCATGCCTTGCGGCTCAGCAGTGCAGAAAGTTCGATACAGCGGCCCAGCACGACCCCCGTGCCAAGAAGCATCACCAGCACCAGCAAGATATTCGCGCTCATGCTCAACCTCCCACCTTGCTGCCCATCAGCCGCATCACCATCGGCACCAGTCTCGGACAGGAAAGGCCGATCACGGCGGCCAGCAGCAGGCGCAGCGAATCGGAACCGGAGACCCCATCCACGCTTGATATCACCCACTGCGCCGCCACCGGCGAACCGTAGCCGGCCAGCAGAGATGACAGCAACACCGCCGAGGCGGCCTTGGCTTTATTGTCGATGGTCTCCAGCCAGATCGATGCCAGGATGGCCGCGATCAACCCAACGGCCAGCGCGTCCACCTGCGCGCCAAGCAGGATAGTGAAGCTGCTTACCCCCGCTCCGGTGAGCGCGCCCACCAATACTGTTGAATGCGGCTCAGCCACCATGCTCCCCTTTCATCAAAAACACCCCCAACTCACCCAGCGCCCGAGGAGAATAACTCTCCGCCATCGGCAACCCCATCGCCGCCGCGCACCACTCCGAACAGAAATACTTGCTGCCGTCCGCCCTGCCACGGTTGAACAACTGGGCGCGAAACAGGCCGAGCCAGTCGTAGGCCAGCCCGCAGGTGCGGCTGTAAAAATCCAACACGCGCCCGGCATCCGCCCAGGGCAGGTCGATCACATCCCAATTGCCGCTGGTCAGGTCGATCATCTTGGCGCGCACCCCGCCATCCATCAGCGATGCCGAGTAGCACATGCCGCCGATCACCAGCTCGCAGTGCGAATACTGCGAACCCGTCCACCAGCGCGTGACGGCGTTGCCGATCTTGCCTTTGCCTTTGTAGAGGGCGAGCTTGACCATCACAACCCCAGAGAAGTCCGGATCGAGGCGATGAAGGTTTTCCACCCAGACACCGCAACATCCAGATCAGCCTGCGTCATGGCGGCGCGCATGGCGGCCTGCGCGGTGAAGCGAGTGGAACGCATCGCCAGCACCGCCGCACGCAATCCGGCAGCGCGGGCGATGATGATGTCTGCGGATTGCTGGTCGGTGATTCCGGCCGCGGCGGCATAGTCGGAAACGTAAGCGGAAGCGGTGCCGATATACCCGGCCGCCTGATATGTCTGAGCAGCCTGCTCAGCCTGCTCATATTCAGCCGCGCGATTGCCGATGGCCGCAGCGTAGATTGCATCCACATCGGCATAGGTCTCGGCAACAGCCTTCTTGACAGCGGCGTCCAGAATTGAGGCAACATTCAGCACCAGCTCACCGCCGATGTATTTGTATTGTGAGAAGCCTCTGCGGAGGATTTCGCCTTGCTCTTGAGTTACAGGTATTGCATCGGCAGGCGGCGTTGCGTATCCAACATCATCTCGGAACAAGTCGGTGATTTCGTTGCCAGAGTTGATTGTTATTTTATAGCCCATGCTATCTCTCCCCGATCAACAAAACGACGGGCGGAGAAATCCATTCGTCCGCGCCAAATACAATTTCTTTAACATATGCGAGTGTCGCTACTTCACGGTATGCAAAAACCTGAAGTGTGTCACCCTCAGCGAAGTCCAAATCTTCCGTGTATGTTGAATAAACATTATCGGTATCCGCTCGGTGAGTTCCAAAAGCGGCGCCGTTTTTGTAAATCCGGGCATATCCATTTCCTCCGGCGTTATTACAAGTCAGTTTAAATTGGCATCTGATTGTGCCTCCTTGAATCACCCTATAATTTGCAATCTCAGTGGGGGATGTTGCCGAAGTAGATAAGACTCCTGAGTTCCCGACGTAATCAGTTCCAGCCGCAACCCTCGGGAATGAAAGTTCATAAGCACCGAACACAACACCATCTAAGTAGATAGAGCCTGTAGCTGAACCAGTCGCCGGAATTCCTCCTGTCACTCTTACTTTTGCATAGGCCGTAGTTGCCGGCGAAACCACACCAGCTCCACACAGCGTCGCTGCGGTCGGCGTGCTGGTCGAGGTGTAAAGAACGCTGATGCTGATCTGCGCCTGCGCCGAGTCATACCAGATAACCTCAACCTTGCTCGATACGTTGGCGACAGAGGCCTTCAGCAGCGCGTGCGCAAAATAGTTTCGCGCAGGCGCGCAGGGCAAGAACTCATTGCTGGTGGCATACGCCCCGCCGTTCGCCAGCACGGTGCTGGTCAGCGCGAGGCAATACTTGCCGTGCATTGCACCGGTTGTCTGCACAGCGTTCGCGCCGCCGGTGTAGTTGGTCACAGTCCAGCCATCGCTTGAGCCGCTCACGCCATTTTCGAATGAGCCGTTGCGCAACAGGTTGCCGCCCACCTCTACCAGCGCGCTGTTTACGCCGTCGTGGTTGTGGTTTTGCGCGGCGGCGAAGTCTTTGCCGAGCCACTCTTCCAGATGCTCCATGTTGTCGCGCATCTGCGTCATCAATGTCTCGGTGATCGGGCTTTCGGCGTCGATGGCCGAGTCGGCGATGGCGGTGAAGTTCTTTGTCGGTGCAGTCATATCAACTCCTAGATGATGCGGTATCCGTTATCGCCGTTACTCATCTTGCCGGTGGATAGGGCGATGTGGGCGTGAATGGTCTCGGTCGGGTAATCTGCTGTGCCAGCCGGAGCGATAAACCCGTAGCGGGTGGAAAAATTGGTCGAGCGCGCCTGCACTTCCACGTGTGTCGCCTTGTCGTCCATCGAGGTGACGAAGCACAGCTCGGCCTTCGGCTGCCCAGCCACATCAAGATGCTTGTGGCTCTGTATCTCAACCATCGATCCAATCGGCATGGTGTAGTCTTTATGGTCGATCTTGAGCGTGAATTGCTTGGGCGCGTCATATAGGCGCGCGATGCGGCGGTTGGCGATGGTGCGCATGGCCGATACATTCGCCGCGCCGAACCAGCGGGTATTCACCACTTTGGGGCGCACATCGTTATATTCGTTGGTCGACTGCGCGTCGGTATTCACCGCCACATCGGTGCGCATGAAGTTGCGCGGCTCTGTGATGCTGCCGGCCGCATCTTTGATCGCATAGCGCATCGCCGCCTGGGTGATGCGCAACGTGTCCAGACTCTTGACGCTCATGCTGCCTTGCACGATGTTCGCTTCATCTGTCCAGGAAGGATATGCGGCGACATTGGGAACCAGCGCTTTGAATTCGACCTTTTGCGTCTGCGGGCTCCACCACATCACTGCGTCGATCTGCGTGAGCAGCTCAGCCACTAATTTGCTAGCTGTATCCGGCTCTGAAATGATTGCTGTGATGTTGTAGCCCGCGCCATACCAGATCGCGCATTCGCTGGCGATATCGGCAGAAAGATATCCGGCATCGATGCCGCTCTCGGTGAGCATGTCGGTGATGACATTGCTGATGCTTTGGTCGATGAACGCGCGGCACAGTTGCGCGGCATCGCTGGCGCTGTGGTCGTCGCGCACGCTGCCAAACTGTGCGCGATAGGTGGCATCCGGCCATGATAGGGTGTCGGTGGATTTAGCGGTGTAGCGGATGATCTCGCCGCCGATGCGGATGTATTCCGCCTTGCCGGAGGTCGCGGGGTCGGCATATTGAGCGCCTTTACCTGCGTCCAGCGTGACGCTCAAACCGCTCACCTGATAGGCAGAGGTGGTGTTCGGTGTAACAGACCAATCGGAACTGAGCGTGGCCACCCGCGTTCCGCCTACATAGCTGCTCACCACACGGCGCTGCCCGGCGCCGGTTCCGGCAAATAGGTATACCTCCATGCCGTTGTAGTAACTATCCACCGCAGAGGCATCGGCATTCAATGTGATGGTGGAAGCACCACCGGCAGCGGCATAGCCTGTCTGCTCTACATTCTTCAGCTCGGCCTGCAGCGCGCCATCGGTTGGCAGCGGGTATTTGGTGTTGTCGGCGATCTTGAGCGGATCTTTCAGCACGATGTTGATCTGCCCGTTGTTCTCAATGCCGATCTGGTCGATGGTGTATAGCTCGTCCAGGAACAAGTCCCAGTTCCACGTATCTGCCACGAAGCCGCGGCGCATTTTTGCCAGCCTGCCGACGTAGTTCTTGTTGCGCGCGATCCAGCGCGTCCAGTAAGTGCCGCCCGCCGGGGTGGCACGGGTGGCGAAATACGGGTCTTGGCTGCTGTCGTTGTCGGTCTCGTCTGCCAGCGACAGGCTGACGACATTGCGCGCCGCCAGCCCGGCTTCAAAATCCAGCTTGGTCGGCGCGGTGATGCTGCTGAGCAGGTAGGGCCGCAAGCTTTCACCCGGCGGCGACATCACTCCGCGTGAAACAAACTTGATTGTCTGCGCGGCCTTGCTGTAGTTGGTCTTGTCCTGACAGGTGGAAAAGGTGTTGTAACACTCGCTGCCGGCAGCGCCNNCGCCTGCGGCGGTGCACGGGGCGCTGCCGTAGACATTCGAACAGCGGTCTACAGTCAGCTCCAGCACGGCGCAGGGGTGCTTGCCGTGGGCAGATAGCGCGGCAGTGCGGGCGGCTGTGGTTGGCAGGTCGCTCATGGAAGGGCGATGCCTTTGATGGAAAACTGCAGATTGGAACGCAGCGGCAGGCTGGTCGGCGACTTATAGTCGCCATCCGACGCAACCAGATATATCTCGCCAGCGTAATTGCTCAGATCAAAGGCGAACAGGAACGGTTTGTCGCGCAGGTGCGCCTTCCATGCCGGCAGAAAAGTGGCGCGCAACCAGGTGTTCTCGACATGCTGGAAGTTGAGCTGCTGCGCCCACTGCTCAAACATAGTGGATTTACCCAGCGGCAATCCTTCTTCGCTGATGTTCATTTGACCAAATGCCTTGCGCGACAGCGGGTCGAAGCCATACGGCAAGCGCACGGGGAATTCCAGCCCGGCACCAATGGCGACGATGGTCAGCGTCGGCGCACTGCTACCGGTGATGCGCAAGCGCCAGTAACGGTACGATACGGCGGTGAAGTCGCGGATAAACGGCGTATTGGCCGACGGCGTGTAGGAATGCACCAGCACGTCGGATGCGGCAAAGTTGTCGGTAGATCCGCGTACCTCGACCGTGCAGCCACCGGTGAATAGATCATGATTGAAGATTCCGAGGCAGTCTGCCGACTTGGCGCTGCCACAATCTACCGTCAATGTTGCAGGCAAGGCGGAAGGCTTCCAGCTTGTATAAGGCCGGAAGTCGGAAATATTAACGGCGGCACCAGACGCGGTGCTACTGGCCGCAGGCGTGGCATCTGCGAAGCGGTTATCGTAGACGATGAATGGCTTTGTCGGAGTCGTCATCAGTCTGTCACCACATCGAAATTGACTCCATCCGCCTTGGCCTCGGCAATCAGCGTGGCAAGGTCTCGAACGGTCTTGGCGTCGAAAAATGAACCATGCAGATGGATGGTTGAGTTTGCCTTCGGCGCGGCCTCAGTGCCCTGCGAAGGAAGCGCAGCAGATCCGCCAGCCTGGTCTGCCGCAGACGATGCAGGCATGCCTGCCGTGCCGCCATAGGCAGGCGCAACACTGCCGCCGCCGCCGAAGGTGGCGGATTGGGCGGCAGAGAGTTGGGCTCCGATGGCAACTGCTGCTGCTGCCGCATAAGCCACCCCACCCCAGTAAGAACCCCACTCCTGCTGACCGCTATCGAACGCATCGGTGATGATCTTGGGCGCCTTGACCATGATGCTGGCGATGCTGGCCGCCTTGTTGATCTCGAATGCGCGACGGCTGTGAGACGCCATACCTTCCGTCGCCAGAGCCAACAACCCGAGCGCATTGCCCAGGTCGGCGATACGCATCGACTTCTTGAACTGGAACGATGCACGCATGAACTGGATCTCCAGCGCGTCTTTTTGCTGCTTGTCCAATAACTCCTTGTCCCTCATCGCCTTCAACTCAGCCTGCGCCATCGCTTCACGATCAACGCGGGCCTGCTGGTAGGAAACCTCAAGCTCATCATTCCACGCATGCTTGGCCTCGGCGGCCTTCTTCTCCTCATCCAGCGCCCCGAGATCGAACGCCAGCTTCCAGGTGATGCGGTCCTGGTCTTTGGCGTCATACATCAGCGCCATTTCGTGTAGCTTGTCGTACTTGGCCTGCTGGCGGGCGATATCGGCATCGATGCGCTCTTGCTCTTTCGCCGCGTTCTTGGATTCTTTATCGTCGCCACCCAGCGCGCCCAAGAGGCTGCGGCCTGCACTACCATCCTGCGCAACAGCAGTTGCCGGCGCGGCAGATGGCTTTGCCGCAGAACCGTTCAGAATGCGGTCGCTGAATGCATCTATCTCGGCGCGGGCGGCGGCTGCGTCGGCGCGCATCGCTTCGCCGATGGCCTTGGCACCCTTGAAATCTCCAGTTGCCAGGGCGGCCAGCTGGGCGGCCATACCGCCGATCTCGTTGCCGGCCATCTTGAACACGTAGCCGATGTTCGCGCCCAGCACGACGATGGTTTCGAAGATGCTCTTGATCACGCTGCCGATGGGGATGAATGATTCGCCAGACTTGGACAGCTCGGTGAAGGCCGAGACGGTGTCATTCAGCATCGGCAGCAGGTCGTTGGCCAGCTTGATGAACGGGGTGATGCCGCGCGCCATCAGCAGGTCGAGGTTGTCGTTGAACTGAGCGGCGGCCAGCGCATTTTCGGTGGTGACGGGATTGAGTTCTTTGCCCTGCTCGACCATCCGGGCGAGTTCTTCCGACCCCTGATTCAGGAACGGGATCATCTCTTCGCCGCTCTTGCCCATCAGCTTCACAGCCAGGGCGGTCTTTTCCACGCCGTCCGGCATGGCGGCGAAGACATCCGCCATCTGGATCAGCGCGCCGGTGGAGTCTTTGGCATTGATGCCGAACTGGGCGAACAGCTCCGGCTTGTCGGCCATAGAAGTGGAGAGTTTCTTGCTGGCGTTTGCCACCGCTTCGAGCGATGTTCCGTTCTGATCGGCCGCGAATTTCAGGCCGGCCAGATCCTCGACGGCGGTGCCGGTCTTTTGCGAGAGTTTGGAAAGTTCGTCGGCAGCGTCGATGCTGCCCTTGATGATACTGGCGAATGCCGAGATGGAGAGCACCCCGCCCAGCGCTCCGGCGATGCCTGCAAAGCCAGAGAACTTGCCAGACACACCATCTACATGCCGCCCCAACGAGATCAGCGACGATTCGGCCTGGTCTGTTTCTGCGGTGATTTTGATCTTTGTGTCGGCCATGTCAGCTCTTATTGAAAAGTTGAAGCGCTTCTCTTTCCATCACACGCAGGTCTTGCAGGATCTGCGCATGCTCTTTGTTTGACACTCCGCCCATCTGCAGCACCACCGGGATGGCTTCATAGCGCAGGCCGATTGCTTTGGAGGGGCCGACATTCCACTGCGTGGCCAGCGATGAGAACACTTGAAACGGCAGCCAGTTGTCCGGCCAGCATTCGGTGTGTTCCGGCACTTCTTCGACCAGTTGCAGACCGAATGCCGCAATTGCTTCGTGGTCTGGTGTCGCGTCGCCCTCGTACAGCACGCGGGCGACGCGCTCTAGTTTTTTCGTCTGGCCGCTTCCTGGTGTTCCATCCAAGCGTTAAGGATGTTGACTGGCGCACCCGGAGACTCTTCCAGCAGCGTGCGCAGCGCGGCTTTGCTGTAGGGGATGTCGATTCCAGTCCACCCGGCAACCAGCTCGTCGAGCATGTCCACCACCGATGCCATGCGCTTGATGCGCCAGCAGAGCCTGATGTATTCCACCAGGCGGCGGGCTGCGCTGCGCGGGATGGCGCGCACCAGCACCAGCAGCGAGATGGTCCGCTTGCGGTTAAGCGCGCGGAACGTGAACTTCGCCTCGCCCTCGTCTTTCGAGCCCGGCAGCGTGAGCTTGACGGGCGCCTCAAAGGTTGGATTCGGAACCAGTACGATCATGGCGATCCTTAGAACACCACGATGCGCAGCTCGTCATTGCCGGACAGCGGCACATGGCGTGTGTCGAAGCCGATGAGGCGAATTCCGTTCTGCTCTTCCTTCTTCGGGCTGATGAGCTGCACCGCGGGAGAGTAGACGATGACCTTATATCCCGCTGTCGTGCCATGTTGCAGGCCGATGGATTGGGTGGTGTTGGCTTTAACGGTAGTCATGAAGCTGACTTCCTGAGCGGCCGTCAGATCCAGGGTGATCTTGCCGCTGACATTGCGGTCGGAGAGTTCGATGGTCTCGCCGCCCAGCAGCGCGTTGTGGTTCACGGTGACGCCAGAATCGATCTCGATGCCCTTGCTTGGATAGGCCGTGCCGCCGGAGAGCGCGGCAGTGGCATAGGTGCAACCCAGCAGCAGGTCGGCCGTGTTGGGGTTGGTGATGACCAGCGGGGTCTTCCAGGCGGTGAGCGTCTGCGACGGGTTGGCGGCAGCGGTGTCGCCGCCATCGATGCCGATGAAGCGGAACGAAATGATCGGGCGGTTACCCAGCCCCATGTTGAGCTTGAACGAACCGCGCGCCCCGAGCAGCTTGTGCAGCACGCCATCGTCGTAGTAGTAGATGGTCAGCGCTTCGAAGGTAGCAGAGATCGGCGTGTATTCCACGCGCGCCCCGGCACTGACCGCCTCGGCCATGCCGCAACCGCGCAGCAGCACGCCATACGCCGGAGCTGTACCGGCCGCACCGGCACCGGCCAGCTCGGTGTCGAAGCTGACTTCCTTGTAGGCCACGCCCACAAGCTGCTCGGCACCGCCCAGGTATTCCTTGACGGTGACGCGGTCAACGTTCTGCGCGTTCAACGGGTTGACGGACTGGTTCGAGATCAGGATGGCGTTAGCGGCGCCGGTCGGCACGGCATCGGTGCCGTAGGTCGTTTCGATTTTGGCGAGTATGGCGATCTTGCGGGTCAGGCGGCTCATGGTTTGCTCCTTGCTTGGGTGTTCGGTTCAGTGCGCTCGATCAGGGTGTGCTCGCCGGTGGCGTCATCCACCCGGTAGCTGCCGCCGCTGGACGGTGTTGCCGGGGTGACCGGCTGTGCAGACGTTTCGACAGGATCGCTTTGCGGCTTTTCTGCGGGTTGTTTGGCGGCCATTTATGTCTCCAGACTTGTATCGGTGGTGCGAAATTGCACGGCGTAGTCGATCTCGGTATAAGCCACAGGCACTTCGATCACATCGCGGCTGCGGCGCGTTGCCTGCTTCTGGATGTCGAACGCCAGACCACCCAGCGTCGGCGCCGCCATCAGCCGGTTATAAGTCGCCACCACCAGCGGATCGCACGATGCCAGGGCCGACTTGCCGGTAACGCCGCCCTTCTTCGCGGTAACGCGCACAGTGATGATCGCCGTGTTGTCATGCATCGAGATCACGCTGCGATCTGGCGGCGTCTCGTCGCCCATGTACACCGCCACCATCGGCAGGTCGGATACATTGAAGGCATAGTCCGGATCGTCAACTACCCCGCCAGCACCGATGCCGGTGAGTGCAGGCGTCTCGAACAAGGTCTGGATCACCTCGACGATCTGGAGCGCTTTGCTGCTCATACTTGCTCCAGTTCAAGCACCGACATGCCGGTGCCGTCTTCCTTGATCTCGCGCACGGTGTAACTGACAGACCCAACCACCAGCGTCTTGTTGCGCTTGCTGCTCGGCGCGTCGGCGGAGCGGCAAGTAAATGTGGGGTTGCTGCCGAGCATCATGTTGCTGAGCCCGGAAGTGGAACCGTTGTCGAAGATTCCCTCAACCGAAACACCGTCGAGCGTCGCCGTCACGCCGAAATCAGCCAACATCGCAGCAGTGTCTTCGGTGAAGTTCATGCCGCTTTGCTCTCTTTGAGCTGTTCGATGACGAAGCCGGCCATGGTTGCCGCTGTTGCGCTGGCCATGCAGGCAGAACAACCGCTTGCGCTATCCTTGGCGCAGAACGACAGATTGGCGTGGATGCGGTGGCAGGGGTGGCACAGCACGCCGCGCGGCTCGATGGCGGCGGTGTTGACCCAGTGTTTGGTCAGGTTCTCATTGCTGGAATGAGACAGCAGCATCACTTTGAGCATCTGCTCCTGGGCGACGGCATTGGAGATCATGCTCTCGGTCGCCACCACCACATCGGCCAGTTGAGCGAATGCCAGCGCAGCGCGTACCGGCCATTCGGTGCCGACGATGACGGCATAAGGCTCGATCTCTTCCAGCTCCAGATCTCGCGTATCACCCAGCAGCACAGTGACTACACCGGCATCAGCCATCAGGCGCATGAATTCCTGCGCGTGCGGCCAGGTCTTGGCTGGTCCGGAGCCGCATGGGTTGAGCACCAGGAGCGGGCCGGCCGGAAGTTTTGCGCGGACTTCGTGCGCCCAGCGCAGTTCTTCTGCGGTCGGGAAGTATTTCTGGCGGAAGTCATACGGGAGATCAGCGTAGTCGTGCACCATCTCCATGTAGTTCACATCGGCCAGCTGGTGACGCAACTTGTGCGGCAAGAAGAACTCGTTGCTGGACGGATGGAACAGCAGACGCTGCTCGACCGAGCCGATCAGGTTGATCCATTTGTCGTACTTGACTGCCTGATTCGCCCAGAACATCAGCAGGTCTTCATCGTCCATCACGCTGTTGGGCAAGGTGATGATGCGGTCGACGTTGGGGTCGTGGCGCAGCACTTCTTCGCCTGTGGTCGCCACGTACACGGTGACGTGGTAGCCCTGCTCTTTCAGCAGCGCTGCTGGTGAGGATGCCCACAGCGCGTCACCCTTTGCGCCGATGCGCACGATGGCCGCGGTCTTTTCCGGTTTTGGCAGGTCGTAGCTGAATGCCTGGCCGTAGCCGGCCTGTTTTTTCTGGAACACCTGCAGGAAGGAATACTCGTTGCCGCCGTTGCGGTCTTCGCTCACCAGTAAGTCGAAGTCTGCGGCGATCTCAGCCATGGCGCCGATGATGTCCAGCGGCACAAAGTCGTGCTTGTGGTCGGGGTTGCTGCCGGGCTGGCCCACATTGGGGTAGAAGTCGCGGTGCGGCAGGTACAGTACAAGATATCCACCCACCTTCACCAAACGCCACCACTCGGCCAGAGCGGCCTTGTAGTTCTCGATATGCTCAAGCGTGTGAGAGCTGTAGACAGAATCTGCGCTGGCGTCGGCAAACAAATGCAGCCGCTCTGCGCTGTTGACCATGATGTCCGGCTTCATCTGTACGCCGAAAAGCTGCGTATCCTTGCCAGAATCGATGCCGATCAGGTGCGGCCATACCTTCTTCGGGCCACAGCCTATATCTAGGCCACCCCGAACAAGATACGGAAGAACATCGAAGCGGACCTTGTCCGACTCGAATCCGTTTGATGTGTTGATATTCCAGGTCATGCGTTCCACCAGTGCCAAACAGGGAGAGAAGGCCCCGGCGCCTTTGCAGCCGCCGGGGTCGTCTTATCGGCTTTCGCCTTGGCCATTAACCCGCCAGCAGGTCGTCAACCTTGGCCAGCGCCGCCGGTTGGCGATGCTGCAGGTCGGCGAACTGGTTGAGGGTGATCTGCACCTGGCCGGTTGCTGCCAGCGTGTACGGGTCGACCGTGATATCGGGCGCACCGAACAGACCGATCACAGCCATGCTCCAGTCAGAAGCGAACAGCGCGGACGAGCAGACCGTGGTGGAAGTACCCTTGGTCAGGTTGCTCGGCACGTTGTTGGTCACTGCGGCGCGGTAGCCGTTCAGCGGCATGTCGCCGTTCTGCCAGATGAACGGCAGGTTGGTGGCGAACTGGGTCTGCTTCAGCTTGCCGCGCAGCTTGGTGTTGAGCAGATAGCCGGACAGGCGATCCGGTTCCGCGTTGGAGTTGGCGCAGGCCGATTCCAGATCGACGATATGCGACCATGCCGGCGCGATGCCGTTGGTACCGCCGGTGACAGTGCCGATGCCAACCACATTGCGCAGACCCTTGATCTCGGCAGCCGTACCAGCACCGTTGATGCACTGGTTCTCCAGCAACACGGCAGCGCCGGTCACCAGATCGTCGCGGATCATGTTTTCCAGCGCCATGGCAGACTGCAACAGCGCCTGCTTGGACACCTGGGTGTAGGCACCGACGCGCTTCGGCGACAGGGTTGCCTTGGCGGTGACCGGTGCGGTCTCGGATGCAGAACCGATTTCAGTCAGCATACCCAGCGTTCCGGCGGTGGACTTGCGCGGCAGATCCAGGTTGCCGGTCAGGCCGGCCAACATGGTGACGCCCAGCTTGCCCATGACCATATTGGCGCGCAACGCATCGGTGTACATATCCGTGCGCAGATTGGTGGCGACCAGGTTGCCAGCCTCGGATGCGGTGCCGACGTTGAAGTCACGATTGAAGGTTTCGAACGGGACGAAGAAACCCTCCGGCGAACGGCCCATGATGGACTCGACAGCGCGGGAGCATTCCAACTCCAGACCGGCTTCTTTCCAGTTGCCGGTGATGCTGGCGACCAGCGCACGGCCGAGGCTGTAGCGCTTGATCTCTTTGGCACCCATGCCGATGTGCAGGTTGCTGGTATCGGTGTGGCGCGATTCCATGCGGGCGATGATGTAGTCCTTGAACATCTCGATGCTCATGCCCTTGCGGACTGCATCGGGGCCGTCTTTGGCTTCCAGATATTTCGCGTATTGTTCGGCCAGCGACTGAATGCCGTCGCGGCGCTCGATCTCCAGCTCGGCTGGCGTTTTTTGGATAGGATCAGGCATTTTCTTTTTCTCCAGAATAATGATGGGGGGTGTTTCTTTGGTTGCTGCCGGTGCTTCAGGTGCGGGATCATTCTCAGCGCCAGCCGAGCGTCCGATCCCTACGGTGACATCCGCCGGCACAGGGACGATGGAAGCCTCGAAAGGCGTCCAGCGTGTGACCAGGAACGTCGGTGGCTCATCACCATTTGCGCGCGCAGCCGCCTGGCCGCTGCGGAAATAGTGTTCGCCATGTTTGGAGCGCATTTCGCGCTCGAATTCATCGCCAGACAGCTTGCGCACAGTGCGCCAGCCGCTGTATTCAACTTGATTTGTCTCTTCCGCGGGCTCTACCTCGACGATCTCATCGATAAGGTAGCCAACGGAGACCAGCTCGCGGATGCCATCAACGACATCCTGCAGGATCTCTTGGCCAAGCTGGGATTGGGAGAACTTTGCACGCCCGCGCAAGATGCGGTCTGAATCCAGCGTGGCTTCCTTGATGACGCCGATCTGGTCGTCTGTGCAGTGGTTCAGCAGCAAGGGGTGGCGACCATCGGCGATGCGCGTCATGTCCACCGAGGCTGCGTCGTGGCTGAGTATCTCGATGCCGAACCAACGCTCGTAAGGCGCCTCGGACGAGATCGCCAGGTCGATCAGGTTGTCGTCACCTGCCGCCCGCTTCGCTCCCGCTGCTATTGTTCGTTTGAGTTGCATGGATACATTCCCCGAATGTGCTACGCGGAGAATGCAATAGGGATGCGGACATTGTTAAGGCAAAAAATGTCCGCTAGGCGACCATCAGCCAGAACTCATCTTCCGCCTTGGCCGCTGCATAGATGTCCACCTCGCCGCGCATCTCGCAGCCATCACCGGGCTCATTGATGACAATCGATAATTGTCGAACCACCTTGCCTTGCATAACACATCCGTCTGCGGATTCGATGGCGGTGATCGTTGCCAGATGCAGCAATGGTTTCCTGCGCGGAGGTGCATCTACCCAGCCTCCGCCACTAATGGCTGGCTCTGGTATCGGCACCGTGCCAGCTGCGTCGAATGCGTCCGCCACCTCGGTGATCGCCAGCGTGCCAGTCTTGGCGCCAAAGACGGATCCATTGAGCGCCGCGGTATCTTGTGACTCAGCGATGGAGGATGTACCTACATGCCCGATTTTTCCTATAAGGGATGAGGTGTCCGCAGCATCAGAAACTGATAGCGCACCAGCATGGCCGGTAACTGCGGATATTGTGCTGGCATCTTGCGACTCTGTTACGGAAAATGTAGCAGTGATCCCACCAGATACCGGAGATGAATCTATTATTTCACTATCGAACCATGCAGCAGGGGTTAGCTCGGAATCGAACCAGCTCTTAGGTATCAGTTCTGGGTCAAACCAGCCTGGAAAAGCCATGCTACACCCCTACAGGTGCAGTGAAACTCACTCCGTCATAAGTCCAGCCGATGTTCTCGTCACCGGTCTGCTCAATGATCTGATGCTCGGGGTAGTACTCTGCGAGGTCCGCAGCAGAGTTCACCGCGACACAATGCTCTATCACCCCATCTTTTACGAGGACGAATACCATGTTATTTCTCCATGACGGTCAGCTCGCCGTTGAAGAAAGTGGCTGTGGTCGCACTCGCGACGATACAGTGCAAAAGGCACGAGCCATTGTAGAGTCGGATGCCGGGGGCGCCGATGATCTTCTGCGCGGACACGTTCGCGATCGTAGTGCCGATCATGGAGATATCGCGAGCGATAAGCATACTGATCGACCCGCTTGTCAGCGTTGTTGCGAGCGTGACTGACTGGATTGAACGTACACCGATGTCGCCGGCCTGCAGGTTGAACCATACGATCGTGCCGATAAGCGCCGTCTGCGGGATCTGAGAACCGGCGATGGCGGTCAGGGTGGCGGTGCGCCCAGCGGTGCCGGCGCTGTTGGTGTATGAGACAGTCGAGTTGGCAATAGCGGCTGCGTTACCCAGCGTCGCAGTCACCAGCAGGGCGATCATACAACCCTCGCCGTTTGTCGTCCCGTTGACGTCACGAGCAGGGAGCGTCGGGGTTGTGATGGACTGGGCGGTCGTAGTGGTGACAGTAAGCCCGTTGTTCACCCACAGCGCGTCAAAGAACATGTGGGAGTGGTTGACAGACGAAGCGATCTGCAACTCGGTAAGGTAGTTGCCACCGACGCTTGCGCTCTTGACCGGGATGCAGCCGTAGTCAGCTGCGACCGTGCCGTCTGTTACGCGACCGTTGACGCCAGACGTGCCGACAGCCCACGCTCCGGGGAAACCAGCATCTTTCGAGGTGCAGTACCAGCAGCCGGCAACGTCGGCGGCGGTGCCGGTCTTCATAAACGGGATCGCGTTCCCGGTGTACGAACCGAGTCCAGACGGTGGATAGTCCGCGCCGTTACGGTCGCGGTGCCGCCAGCCGCCTTCCTCGTTGAAGGTCATGTTCTCACCGGGCAGCAGGATGAACTGCATCAGCTCCACCACGTTTGTGCCATCGGTATGCACAACAGCAACCTCAGTTGATCCGCCTAAGCTGTTGTTGGCGATGTAGAGCGCCTTCACGTTGCGCTGAGTCGAAGCGGCAGGACTGCCGACCACGGTTGTAGTCGTGGCGGTCGTGATGAGCGTGTTCTTTCTGTCTGGCGTGATGGTCGACCCGCTGACATCCACGTATGAGGCGTGAACCTCAATGGTTGATACCGCTGAGCCAGTGACTACACGAAGTAAGTCTGAGGTGGAGGTGAGTAGTAGCATGATCAGCCGTGCGTGATGGCAGCGCTCGTGATGCTTACGCTATCTGTCGCAGTGATGCCGACTGATGAAAGATTGATGTTTGAGCCTGTCGTGCCGACCGTAAGCCCATCACATACCACCGTTCCGTTGCTGTCTTTGATGCGGGCGATGGCCGCTGTGCCGGTGTTGTCTGCCGAGGTGTCGGTTGCCGGTGTGGTCAGTATCAGCACGCCAGCCGCTGCGCCAGAACTACATGGATTGGATAGCGGGATGGTCGCCAGCACGCTGGCATATGCTGCGGTGCAGATCTCGATATATCCAGCCCCTGATCCGCCGTCGATGGCGTCACGCACCACGTTCAGTCGGCTGTTTTTTACTGCGGTTGAATAGACGATTGTCATGTTTACTCCTCGATGATCTCTTCTTCGATGATATGAAGGACTATCCCGCGCGCATCACGTACAGGGGTTTTTTTGAATTTGCGGCGGGTTGGCTCTGGTGCGGGCTGGTTGAAGGTATCGGCCACCAGGGTATCTCCGGCACGCATTTCGACCGGGCTATTGACGGTGATATTGCTTTCGCGCGGGATACTGCGAATATCCGCCCGAATCTCGTCCAAAGCTTTGGCGAGCACGGGATCCGTTTGCGGCGGCGCGGCAGGTGCGGGCTTCCCGANNTCGCTTGCTGTTCGTACTTGATCTCTTCGAGGATGTCGTCGAAGTCTTTACCCTGGCTGGCGGCGATCTCGGAACGGCTGGACAATCCTGTGGCGATCAGTTTTTCGCTGGCGTCCACCTCTTTGCTCGGGTCTACCCAACTCCATCTGCGCCCCTGGAAGCGAGATGCATTGAAGAATTTGGTGTATTTGTCTGCCGGGAGAGACTTTCCAGATACTTCGAAGGTGATGTCGCCGCGCAACATGGCGCCGGCCAGCCATTGTTCGTATATTAAGCCACTAGTGGCGCTGATGAACCAGTCCTGCAGCACAACCCATTGCTCGCGCTCGGACAACTCGGCGATGCGGGCGGAGCTGTAGTTCACGTCCGTCATGTCGCCTGAGAGGTTGTGTGTGGCAACGTCCACGCCGGCGCTGATGCCGCGCATGGCGGTCTTGACGAAGCTCTCGTAATTGGCGTGCGGGTAATCTGGATTCCAGCTGGACAGTTTATAGCCAGGAGGAAGTTCGAACATTTCTCCGGCTTCTACGTTCATCTGGATGGCGCCGCCGATCTTGTCGTCTCCCATCGAGTCTGTGGCGTCTGGCGCTTCATCGGTCCGTTCCAACGCGGCGATCTTGGATGCGCCGATGCGGGCAGCGGTGACGGCTGCCTCGTTGTAACCGTGCAGCTGGGCAGAGCGCAGCAGGACAGCGTGGAACCAGGTATATCCGCGCACTTGTTCGGCACGCTCCGGGAGAAATACATGGATGATGTCGCCGGCCGGAATGCGCTCGACGCCGGGCTGGCCGGTGCCGTATCTATCGCCAGGATGCGATGTGTAGACCCAATAAGCGACCGGCCTGCCAGTGCTATCGATCTCCACTCCCTGTCGGATCGATCCGGTGGATAGGGTCATGTTGATGTTTTCCGCCAGGCGGTCGGCTTCGAGCAGTTGCAGTGCCATGCCATAAGGCAGCTTGCGGTCGCGGATGATGCGGATGAGCGCTTCGCCATCACGCGCGACGCTCTTTGCGGTGATGCGCAGCATGTGCGATAACTTCATACGCCCGGCGATATCAGCCTTTTCGCCCCACTTTGCCCAATGTATCTCGATCGCGTCATTAGCTGACTTATCCAGCACAGTCGGCTTATTGGGGTCGCGCAGGTCTTTCATGGCGCGCACTTGCAGTTTTGGGCCAGAATGACCGACGATATTGGTGGCGACCAGCGACAGGTATCGACGGCCATATTCGTTCGACTGCGCCAGCTGGCGTGCGCGGGCGCGCATGATGACGAGCGATGCGTCAAGGTCTGAATTGACGCCGCCAGACCAGGTTGCCATGCTGGCAGTGAGCCGCCCAACACCACCCCCGGCGAATCCTGCGCTGTTGCCGCTGCCGTAGGTGGCAGAGTAGTTGTCGCGGCGGGAAGGCTTACTGCCGAACCAGCGCTGCCAGATTTCGCGCATTCCCATAGGTTAAACCCTGAATTGGATCTTGCGGCCGATGCCTTCGCCTTTTGCGATGGCCGCCGCATTCGCCGCCGAGGCGACCTCGTTCTTGTATCGATTGCGAAGCTTGATCAGCTCCGCGATCGGGATGTATTTCATGCGCCGACCGGCGATCTCGTACTCGCCGACAGCAACATCGCGAGATTCAAGCCATGTTTCGATGGCGGTGAGCATCTTCTGCGCGTGGCTTCGGTCGTCCAGGACAGCAGCAGCGGTTCCGCTTCGATAGTCCGGGTCAATCGTCAGTGTGCCGGTGTCGACCGTGTATTTCTCGCTGCTACCACCCTCTACCCACGCGATCCATGAATATGCACCTGCCGCATATCCTGCCGAAGTTGCTGCAGCGACAGTAGCGAGGTGGTCTGTTCCGTCTGCCGTGGCAACCACCTCGAAACCCGCTGCGGTTGGGTGTTTGAAGCGGTATTTCAGAGTCCAAGTGCCCGCCGGATAATCGGCGAGCGTACGTTTCCACTTCCAGGTGTCGCCTGAACGTAGGGAAAGCGGCTCGTTTTCTGGAATGTCGGTCATCGTCCGCGCAAGCATGCGGTGTAGCTGCGGACATTGTTAAGGCAAAAAATGTCCGCTTAGGACGCTTCTTGCATTTTCATCCACACCGATTCAAGCGTGATGTGGTCTGCGCACCTTGGCGGCATATTCTCGCCGGCTTCATATTCGCGCTGGTAGCCGAAGCGGATTCCTTTGCGACCACACCCCCATATGGCGACATGTCCCTTGCTTTTGCTTTCGGTCTTGCAGCGCCGGTGATGGCAGGTGTAGCACGGCTTCACGGCAGGGCATATTTGTCGCGACAGGTTGCGCACGCCCCCTGCACCAGTCGCTCTGAATGCTCCCCGCAGCTGTAGCATAGTCCGGGGTTACCCTTGGGGATGCTTTTTGCCGCAGCCTCGATCGCGCCGGCGCGGTCTTCCTGCTCACGCTGCTGGGCGCGGTCGATATCGTCCATGTCACTTCCCGTTCCTGATCCTGCGCACCTGGCGAACTGTCAGGCCGGTGGCCAGCGCCATCTCGACTTGAGTGTGCCTTTCCAGCTTGGCCAGTTGTACCGCGCGGTTCTGCTTTGGCAGGCGCGCGATATACAGGCGCTCTCCTCCATAGGCTTGCCGCATCTTTGTCTCAACCTCCATCGCAACTCCGTCTGGAACTGCAACCCCTGCTTCGCGCATCGCTCTGATCAAGTCGTTTATCATCTCCACCACCTCCGTCACGTTTAACCTCCGATCTTCCCAAACCTGCGCAGCGTCCGCCGCTGTGGCTGCTGCGGCGCAGCAGGCGTCTGCACCGGTGCGCCCTGCCCATCGACCTGCTGCACCGGCTCCAGCATCGCCGCCCTTCTATCCCAGTCCGACACCTTCCACTTGTGCAGGTACAACTCCGGATGGTGGCTGGCCGCAACCGATAGCACCCAAGTGTCGAGCGGTTCGTTGCGCTTGCCTTTTTTGATCTCCCAGCGGTTCTTGCGCGGATTGAAGGTTTCGGCGACTAGGCCGTCGTAGTATTTGCCGTCGAGTTGGTTGCTGAAGTGGACGCGGCGCTCGTCGGCGGGTTTGTCGTGGTCGCCGTTGAGGCGGTTGTAGAGCAGGTGTTTGCCGGTGTCGGCGCCGATGAGATAGAGCATGACGCCTTTGCGCACGCTTTTGCCGCGCCAGTTGACGTCTTGCATGCTGGGTTTGCCCAGGATGCTGCGCCCCGGCGTGCTGGCACCTTTGCAGGCCATGGGGCGGCGCACTTTGGCGCTGCGCACGAAAGCATAGACGGCGTGGGTGTGGTGGCCTCCGGTGTCGATGGCACAGGCTTCGCTGGTGAGTTCTTTGCCGAACTGGTTCTGGAAGCGGATGCCGTTGACGTAATCGGCCAGCGCCTGCCATAGCTCATCGCCCGCCGGGTTGCCGGGCAGGATGTGGTAGTCCAGCGTCCAGGTGCGGTCTTTCTTGCCGTGGCCGGTGACTTGGATCTCCAGCCGGTCGTCCTGCGTATCCACGCCGACGGTGATGACCAGACAGCCCTGTGGTACGGTGCGCAGCGCGTAGGGTTCGGCGCGGGCTTCGAGGGCGTTGGCTTTGATGTCGCAGCTGGCGTTACGGTAGGTTTCGCCGAGGCGAGTGTTGACGAAGCGCATGAGTTTGGCGGGGTCGTCTTGCGCCTCGATCCATTGCGCGGCGATCTCGCGCCAGGCGCGGCCCAGGCCGATGGGGGAATACAGCGAGTTGAGGTGGTAGCTTGGGTAGGGCGCGTCCGGCTTTTGCGCGATCCAGCGCGCCGTGCCGCCGTGGCCCAGCTCGGGCAGCATGGTGGCTTTTTGCCACTCTTCGATGACGCAGCCGTTTTCGCTGCACACGTACCACACCTCGGTGATGTAGTTGGTGCCCGGCGTCTTGCTCCATTTCAGGTTCGACCACTTGAGCACCTGCAGCTCTCCGCAGTGTGGGCACGGTACCCAGTATTGCCGCTGGTCTCCGCCGTCGTGGAGTTCCTTGATGCGGCTGGCATCGTCCATGGTGGGCGTGCTGGGCACATAGGCCTTGCGGTCGTGGAAGTTGTCCTGCCGCGCCATGATCAGGCCGAACGGGTCGCCCTGCGGCGTCTCGCGCGCCCACTCGTCCACCTCGTCTGCCAGGATGTAGCGCAGGCTGGTGGATTTAAGCTCGGCGGTGCTGCCGGCGGTTTTGAAATACAGGATGCCGCCAGTGAATTTCTTGAACTGCGAGTTGTTGTCGCTGCTGTTGTTGTTGCGGCGCGACAGCACCGCCGCCACGTTGGGCGTGCTCTCCGCCATCGGGTCGAACTTCTGAGCGATCCAGTCCTTCATCGACTTCTCGGTCGGCATCGCAACTGCCGTTGGCCCCTTGGCGTGGTCCATGATGTAGCCAAGCCAGTTGCCGCCGACTTCGGTACCGCCCACCTGCGTCGGCTTCATGAACACCACCAGCTGCGCCGGCGAGTGCTCGGAAAGCTGGTCCTGTATCTCGCGCAGGTAAGGCGTGCGCGAGGTGCGCCAGTTGCCAACCTCAGAACTGCCCACACCGGACAGCATGCGATGCGCGTCCGCCCACTCGGAGACGGTCAGCCGGTGCTTGGGCTTCCAGCCTTGGGTGAAGGCGCGCAGGGCGAGAGGGTGGAGAGGGGCGTTCATTCACGCGACTCCGGACGGAACACAACCACTGCGCACGGGAACGGAGCATTGAACTTGGCGCCACCAAACTTGAGACGGCCACGAACGAAGCGCACCTCGCCGCGCATGGCGTGATCGTGCCACCAGCGTGTGTCCGTGCGAGACGGCACCAGACACACCACAGTCGCCCCCCCCCCGAGCGGATTCGTCAGCCTTCTTCATCCACTTGCCGATCTCGCGGCCATACGGCGGGTTCATCCAGACGACGCCGCTCCACTCCTGCGCCAGCCCGTCGTCGAGTTTGGTGAAGAAACGGCTGCACTTCGCGTTGTCCGGAGTTGCGCAGACGTCGAGATTGAATCCGAATTCGGCGTGAAGCTTGTCGAAGAAGTCCTGCGGCGTTGCCCACAGGTCGGTTTTGCTGGAAAAGTGAACGTCGATCATGCTTCCACCTTCACCAGTTCCGCGAGCCGCTTGCTCGCCTCTTTGTGCGTTTCCGCCATGCTGTCGCTGATAGCTTCGCGCAGGATGGCGACGACCTGCTCGAAGTCTTTACCGACCAGTTGCGCCGCGACGCGGTGCGGCAGGTTTTCCACGCCCTGACGGGCGAAGGCGACGACATCGGCCAGCGCCGCTTCCACCTGCTCGCGATCGATGAGTTTGCCGCGCATCACGTCTCGCTCCATCTCGGCCACGTCCGCCTGCGCCATTTCCTTGCGCGTCTGCGCGCTCACCCTCGTCTCGTCCGGCTTGGGCGATTGCTGGCCCTTGGCGGCGGCGTGGCGTGCCGCTACGTCGTCCCGCCCCCCTGTGGTTTCTTCGATGCGTTTGAGGCTGGCCTCAACATCCACCAGAGCGCTGCGCCCTTCGCCGACGAGCACCAGGCGCCCAGCTTGATCCAGGCGGGTGACGTAGCTCTTGTCCTTTCCGATGCGGGTGGCGAATTTGGAGCGGGTCTCGGTGTTCATGCCGCCCTCCAGAACAAGCAAACCACGCCAGAATTCAGGCAACCACGCCACAAACCACGCATAAAACCCTTTAAACCACTTAAACCACTCGAACCACGGGAGAAAAGCTGTGTGTGCGCGCGTGTGTGCGCGCATGTGCGCACGCGCCTCCCGTGAGGGTTTTTCGCGTGGTTGGCGTGGTAACCCAATGACAGCGGGCTTTGTGCCGTGGGTCGTGGCGTGGTTTCATGCGTGGTTGGCGTGGTTTTATTCAAGATGACCTCCCGCATTGGCGAAGGCGAAAAAAGATGCGGTGAGCCAGACGGCTTGGTTTTCTCCCTCTTTTTTAGCGTGGCTTTCGTCGCTTTTGGCGTTTTTTAGCAGAAGTTCATTCGGAGGTACGACCATCTTGCGGTTGACCTTGGCGGTTGCATTCAGGTCTTGCAGTGTCGTGAACGACTCGCCAGCTCGCCACCCTGGAAGCAGTTTTATGTATCCGATGAACTGCTTCATGGATCGCGGCGATCGCTCTCCGGTGACCTCGCAGTGCTTCCGGTAGGCTGTAAAAAGATGGCTTCCCAGTGCCGGGCAGAATGGCGCGTCATTGACTTCTCCGCGCTGCCAGTCGAGCAGGAAGCTGCCGACGCTATCCATGCTGAGTTCGATCAGGTCGTCCTTGGCGCGGGTTTGTGGCGGCTTGGTGTGTTCGTCGAAGTTTCCGAGGTCCAAATTGAGCAGGTAGTGGTGCAGCGCGGCGATGCCACCATCGTTGATCTCGTCGCGCACTTGCTGGTAGAACTCTGGCGATTGCTTTTCCGGCGTGTGGATGACGGCATAGCGCCGATCGTCCTTCTCCAGCACCAGCGGCTGCGCTTCGTTGGATAGGAACACCAGGTTGACATGGTTCTTTTCGTCATGCGCGGCGACGTTCTTTGGGTTGATGCGGATCCATTCGCCGGTGACAAAGCCTTTGAGCTTGTTCTTGATGTGGAACAGCTCCTGCCGGGCGACGACTTCGTCGGCGATCATGAACAACTTGCGGCTGGCCCAGTCGTTAAATTTGTCCTCGATGGCGGCTTGATCGATGATGCGGCCGTACTCGCCATAGATCGCCATGACGGCCTCGAAGAACAGGTTCTTACCTGTGCCCTGCGGGCCGTGCAGGACGAGCGCTGTGCGCATCTTGGCGCCAGGGTGTTGTATCGGGTAGGCCAGCCACTTGAGCGCCCAGTTGTACACTTCCTTGCGGTTGGGTTCGTCCTGGCACAGATATTCCAACACCTCCAGCAGCAGGTCGCACTTCCCCTGCTTCGCAGTCGTCGGCCAGCCGCCCCACAGGTTGCACTTGATGCGCGGATCAGTGCACGCCGGATCGAAGCCAACCTCATCCATGCGCACCACCTTCTTCACGCTGCGCATATCGCGCCAGCCATGCTCCGGCAGGATGTCGAGCACGTCAGCCTTCGGCACCAGGATGTGCTCCTGAAAATCGAACATCGTCCCCTTACCGCCGAACACCAGCGCGAAGCGCTCGACACCCTCATCGATGGAGAGCATGGACTTCAGCGCAGCGCGCTCCCCCCCCCCCNNCCCCCCCTGTGGTGGAATGCCCGCGCGAGGCGCGCCAGCGGTGGGCGAATCGCTCCACTTGAGCTCTGCGAGCTTGGCGTTGACCTGGTCGGCAACGGTGACTGCCAATCCTGTCAGGCACAGCAGGTCGTTGAAGTCGGTGAGCTTCTTGCCTTCGCGTCGGTCGGCTCCGGCGTCGTCCATGAAGTTTGGCTTGATCCATGCGCTGCGCTCGATCGCGGCGCAGGCGTCTGCGGCGGCAGTGCAGCCCGGGTTTCCTTCGGTCAAGTAGTCGTCGTCTGCGCAGAACAGGATGCGCAGCTTTGGGTATTCCTTGGCCAGCTGCTTGCCGGCCTTGATGAGGTTGTTGGCGCTGAACGCATAGGCCACGGTCTGCCCGGCGCTTTCGTGCAGGCTGGCGGCGGTGGCGTATCCCTCGGCGATGAGCAGGATACCCTCGCGCTTGACCGGTCCGATCAGTCCGAAGGTGCCGCCCATGGCCATGCCGCTGGGCCAGAACTCTTTGTCGCGCTCGATCTTGGTGCGGCGCGGATGGCTTTTGGCGTAGATGAACTGCAGCCCCTGTATTCCGCCCTTGGCATCATGCATCGGAACGACAAGCGCGCCGGCCGCCACCTTGAGCCGGAAGAAGTTGGAGTCGTCCATCCCTTCCGGCTTCATGTCGTCCACGTATTGCTGCAAAATGCGCAGGCCGTGCGGCTTGATCTGCTTGCGATCCAGGTATTCATGCGCCCCGCACGGCGCGCATTTGTTCCACACCGCTGCCGCCATGCTGGCCGCACGCTTGACCTCGGCCTTGCGGATCTCGGCGACGCGCTTCTCGGCTTCCTTGTACGCCTCGCGCATGGCCGCGCGGTCGTCATCGGTCAGGGTGTTCTGCAGGTCTTTCTTGAGGGTGATCTTCTGCTTGCCGTCGTCGTTGCCATGCCATACGCCGTACACGCCGACCAGGTAGGTCTTGCCGGTCTTTGATGTCCACTCCCGAAGCCGTGACCAGCCGCGCTTCTCGCGGTCCTCATTCTCCACCTTCCAGCGCTGAATGCGCGCATCGAAGGTCAGCGTCTTGTCGATGATCAGCCCTGCATCGCGCAGCTGGTCGAGCACGTCGTCGTAGTTCTCCCAGCTCATCGCGCCGTCCTCATCGCATCAGCGAATGCCGCGTCGAAGTTCGGCTGGAATTTGTCCCGCACCACCTGGTCGGCGGTGCGCTGCATGTCCAGCACCTTGCGGTATGCTGCCTGCTTGACGAACACGAACATCGATGCGATACCACCACGCCCGATGCGCTTGTAGATACCAGCCGCCAGGTGCGACTTGGCGCCAACCGGCACAATGAAATAGCCGGTCAGCTCGACCTTCTTGCCGCGCCCTTTCCACACCTGCATCCTGGTGCGCAGCACGGCCAGCATCTCGCCGATCTCTTTGCGGTTTGGGTTTCCGTAGGCGTCCTTTTTGATTCCACCGCCAGGTATCGCGCGCCAACCAGCAGGCATGCCAGCCATCGCGATGATGGCCTTCTCGTATGGCTTGTTCCCNNCGGCCGGCGCAGTCCCGCCGCTAGGCTTCTGATCCTTGAGCCCGACGACCGCCGTCAGATTCGACTTGGTCGATCGCTGGATGAATGTCGACCGGCTCACATACGGGCTGGGCGACTTGAACGCGCCAGCCATCTCACGCTTGAGCTGATCATCCACCTGCCCTACCGTCTTATTGATCGCCACCGAAGCCGCGAACGGAACCTGCTTGCTTCCCATGTCGTCCAGCTTCCGCCTCAACTCGTCCAGCCCTTCAATCTTTACAGTAAGCATTCAATAAGCTCCGGGCGGTTGACTAAGCTGGAACAGCACACATTCCAGACAAATCGGGGCGCGGATTACC
>DMCN01000041.1 GCA_003445795.1 Gallionellaceae bacterium | reverse complement strand
GCAGCGGCCGCCCTTCACGTTGAAGGAGAAGCGCCCCGGCCCGTAGCCGCGCTCGCGCGACATCGGCACGCTGGCGAACAGGTCGCGGATCGGCGTGAACAACCCGGTGTAGGTCGCCGGGTTGGAGCGCGGTGTGCGTCCGATGGGCGACTGGTCCACGCTGATCACCTTGTCGAAGAATTCCAGCCCCTCGATCTCGGCATAAGGCGCAGGTTCGGCATTGCTGCCGTACAGATGCTTGGACACCGCGTTGTACAGCGTGTCGTTGATGAGTGTGGACTTGCCCGAGCCGGACACCCCCGTGATGCAGGTGAGCAGGCCCACCGGCAGATCGAGCGTGACGTTCTTCAGGTTGTTGCCGCTGGCACCGATGATGCGCAGATGCCGCTCGGCATCCGGTTTGCGATAGGTCTTGGGCGGTTCGATGCGGCGCCGTCCGGAGAGGTAATCGCCGGTGAGCGACTGCGGGTTGGCGATCACTTCCGCGGGCGTGCCTTGCGCCACAATCATGCCGCCATGCTCGCCAGCGCCCGGTCCCATATCCACCACATAGTCGGCGGTCAGGATCGCGTCCTCGTCGTGTTCCACCACGATCACGCTGTTGCCCATGTCGCGCAGGCGCTTCAATGTATCCAGCAGGCGGTCGTTGTCGCGCTGGTGCAGGCCGATGGAAGGCTCGTCCAGCACATACATCACGCCGGTGAGTCCGGAGCCGATCTGCGAGGCCAGACGGATACGCTGCGCTTCGCCGCCCGAGAGCGTCTCGGCCGAGCGATCCAGTGACAGATATTCCAGTCCCACGTTGTTGAGGAAGGTGAGTCGGCTGGCGATCTCCAGTACGATCTTCTCGGCGATGGCCTGCTTGTTGCCGGGAAGCGAAACACCCTGGAAGAAAGTCAGCGCCTGCTTCAGCGGCAGCGCGCTCAATTCATAGATGGCGCGGTCGGCCACGCGCACATGGCGGGCTTCTTCGCGCAGGCGCGTGCCTTTGCACTCCGGGCACGAGCAGGAGTTAAGATACTTCGCCAGCTCCTCGCGCACCGTCGGCGATTCCGTTTCCTTGTAGCGCCGCTCCAGATTGTTCACGATGCCCTCGAAGGCATGCTCGCGTTGCATCTTCTTGCCGCGCTCGTTCAGGTAAGTGAAGGCGATCTCGTCGCGTCCGCTACCGTACAGCACCACCTTCTGGATCTTATCCGACAGGCTCTCGAAGGGCCGTTCCAGATCGAAGTCGTAATGCTTCGCCAGACTGTCCAGCATCTGGTAATAGAACTGGTTGCGCCTGTCCCAGCCCTTGATTGCGCCACCGGAGAGCGACAGGTTGGGGAAGGCCACGATGCGCGCCGGATCGAAGAACGAGATCACGCCCAGGCCGTCGCACTTGGGGCATGCGCCCATTGGGCTGTTGAATGAGAACAGACGTGGCTCCAGCTCCTGCAGCGAGTAGTTGCAGATGGGGCAGGCGAACTTGGCCGAGAACAGGTGCTCCTTGCCCGTATCCATCTCCACTGCCAGTGCGCGACCGTCGGCATGGCGCAGTGCTGTCTCGAACGACTCCGCCAGGCGCTGCTTGATATCGGCAGAGACCTTCAACCGGTCCACCACGATCTCGATGGTGTGCTTGGAGTTCTTCGCCAGCTTCGGCAGGTTGTCCATCTCGCACACCTTGCCGTTCACGCGCAGGCGCACGAAACCCTGCGCGCGCAGCTCGTCGAACAGATCCAGTTGCTCGCCCTTACGCTCCACCACGATGGGCGACAGGATCATCACCTTCGTGCCTTCCGGCAGCGACAGCACCGCATCCACCATCTGCCCGACCGACTGGGCCTGCAAGATGATGTCATGCTGCGGACAATGCGGATCACCCGCGCGTGCAAACAACAGGCGCAGATAATCGTGGATCTCGGTGACGGTACCCACAGTGGAACGCGGGTTATGCGAAGTGGCCTTCTGCTCGATGGCGATGGCGGGGGAGAGCCCCTCGATCAGGTCCACATCCGGCTTTTCCATCAACTGCAGGAACTGGCGCGCGTAGGCCGAGAGCGACTCCACATAGCGCCGCTGCCCCTCGGCATACAGCGTATCGAATGCGAGTGAGGACTTGCCCGAACCGGAAAGGCCGGTGATCACCACCAGCTGGTTGCGCGGCAGATCGAGGCTGATGTTCTTGAGATTGTGGGTGCGAGCACCGCGTATTTTGATGTATTCCATGCCTGACAGCGAGGGTAAAAACGACCTGTCAATATACGCGAAAACGGCTGCCTTCCCAACTCAATGTTTTGTTTTGATTCATCCCTCCCACGGGAATCGTGGCAGTCCTTCAAGCGCCTGCATCAAGCCCTGATTCCAGGACTCTGAAATCTGTTTTGCGAAGGGGTTGTTCTCTGTCAGTGTCATGCGCTGACCAAAGTCCAAACTGTCCCGGGTGTAGATGAGCAGATCGATGGGGGGGGCAACGGTCAGGTTGCTGCGTACGGTGGAGTTCATTGAGACAAGCGCACAACGAGCCGCATTGGTGAGCGGGGTGGTTCGTTTGATGACTCGGTCGAGGATCGGCTTGCCGTACTTCACTTCACCGATCTGCATGAAAGGATGGTCGTCTGACTCGTGAATGTAGTTGCCTTGCGGATAGATCAGCATTGTCTCCGGCTTGCCCGCACCGATCTGTCCGCCGAAGATGAAGGTTGCCTCGAAGTTGGTGGCGGCAGTGTCGCGTTCCGCATGTTGTTTTTGCACGCTGGCACTGATGCTGGCGATATAGTCCGCTGCGCCGAGCATATTGATGACGCTACGCAGATTGACGGGGGTGTTGCTTTCGATGTCGCTCCATAGCCGTTTTACCACTGCCTGAGTGGTGGCGAGGTTTCCCGCAGAAAGCAGCACGAAGGTGCGCTCGCCCGGCCACGCGAAGATGTGCATCTTGGAATAGGTCGAGATATTGTCAAAGCCTGCATTGGTGCGGGAATCCGAGCAAAAGACCAAGCCCTGGTCGGTGTTGATGGCAACGCAATAAGTCATATCGATTCGTCTCTTTGTGGCGGCGGTCGGGACACTAACACGCGTCTATTGCTCGGTAAACAGTATTTCGTGCTGGCTGTTGGAAGCGCCGGGCATTTTGTCCTGCCGCGAGTGGAAATACAGCTGCGTGAGGGCACTGTGAATCTCATCCAGCCTTGTCTGCAGCATGTCCAGATATTCGTGCAGCGCGATGGTATCCAGATCGTTGGTGTGATGGTGAGACACCTGGTGATTCAGGAGTGCGGTAATCTGCTGCAATTGCTGCGACTTCGGCAGCAGCTTTAGACACGACTCGATTTCGCCCAGGCAATGCGCCACGCTGCGCGGGAAGCGTACGTCACGCAGCAGGAAACCGATCGCATCGCTACGCCGCACTTGCATCGAAACCAGACGACGATAGGTCTGATAGGCGGAAAGGGAGTTCAGCGTACTCATCCATACGCGTTCCATCAAAGGTTCGTGCAACTCGCTGTCTGCGGGGAAGCGCACGGCAGAGTTAAGGTCGAGGATGCGGGTCGTCATGTCGGCGCGTTCCAGGTTGCGTCCAAGCTTGATGATCTGATACGGCATGCCGTGCTCCATCACGCCGGAGACGAGCCCGACGATGGCGTGGCGCCGTTCGATCATTTCATTCAGCACCATATACCGGTCGCGCCGGCTACGGCAGGCGATAGACGCATTCTGTTTCAGATACAGATAGAGGCTGTTGATACGTTCCCACATCTCCGCGGGCAATATCTCGCGCAGGGTACGGGAATTCTCCCGGGCGTTTTGAATGCAGGACAACAGCGAACTGGGGTTGTTTGTATCCTCGATCAGGAAACGCATGATCGCGCCCTCATCCGCATCGGGATTGTTTTCCAGAAACCGGTTGTCCAAACCGGCGATCTCGATCAGCGTCGCCCAGCCGAATGTCGCCCCCAGTGGCAGATCAAGCAGCACATGTGTGGTACTGTTGATCAGACGCGCGGTGTTCTCGGCCCGCTCCAGATAGCGCGCCATCCAATATAGATTCTCTGCCGCACGAGCCAGCATCACAGCGCCTCCTCTTCCACGATCCAGGTGTCCTTGCTGCCGCCACCCTGGGACGAGTTCACCACCAGCGAGCCCTGACGCAGCGCGACGCGGGTAAGTCCGCCGGTGGTGGCGTACAACTTGTCGGATTGCAAAACGAACGGACGCAGGTCGAGATGGCGCGGCGCCAGCTTGCCGTCAGCCAGGGTCGGCGCGGTTGAGATATTCAGAGTGGGTTGGGCCATGTAGTTGCGCGGATTGGCCCGGATGAGTTCGGCGAACTGCGCGCGCTCCTCCGCTGTGGCGCGCGGGCCGATCAGCATGCCATAGCCACCCGACTCGTTTGCTGGTTTGACCACCAGCTTGTCCAGATTGGCCAGCACATAGTCGCGCTGGTCTTCGTACATGCACAAGTAGCTGGGCACGTTGGCAAGGATGGGTTCCTGGTCCAGGTAATAGCGGATCATCTGCGGCACAAAGGTGTAAACCACCTTGTCATCCGCCACGCCGGCGCCGGGCGCATTGGCGATACCGACATTGCCGGCGCGCCAAGCGCGCATCAGTCCCGGCACACCCAGCACCGAATCGGGGTTGAATACTTCGGGGTCGAGGAAGGCATCGTCGACACGGCGGTAGATCACATCTACACGTTGCAGTCCAAGCATGCTCTTTATGTAGACCACATCATCGTTTCCCACCAGCAGATCGGAGCCTTCCACCAGATAAGCCCCCATCTGCTGCGCCAGATAACTGTGCTCGAAATAGGCGGAGTTGTAGATGCCGGGAGTGAGTACGGCGATGACAGGTTGTTCGCCTGTGCGCGGCGAGAGCGCCGCGAGAGTCTGGTATAGCTGGGTCGGATAATCATCCACCGGCAGAATGTTGGTGGTGCGAAACACCTCGGGAAAGATGCGCTTCATGATCTGGCGATTCTCCAGCATGTACGAAACACCGGATGGCACCCGCAGATTGTCTTCCAGCACATACATGGTGCCGTCACTGTCACGCACCAAGTCGGTGCCGCAAATGTGTGCCCATACGCCAAAGCGGGGCGTAATGCCGACGCATTGCGGGCGGAAGTTGCACGAGCCTTCCAGCACTTCGGCCGGGAATACGCCGTCTTTGATGATGCGCTGCTCGTTGTACAGGTCGTTGATGAACATGTTCAGCGCAGTCAAACGCTGCTTCAGCCCTTCCTGGATACCATTCCATTCCTTGCGTCCCATCACGCGCGGGATAGGATCGAAAGGCCAGGCACGGTCAATATTGCCCGAATCGCTGTAGACAGTGAAGGTGATGCCCATCGCCATGATGGTGGCATCCACGGCTTGACTGCGGGTGGCAAACTCTTGCTTGTCCAGGGTATCCAGATAGTCGAACAGGGGCTGGGCGACCGCCCGGGGCCGCAAAGTACGGTCAAGCAGCTCATCGTAAGCTGTGGCATTGGCATATTCTGTCGCGGCGAATTCCATGTTGACCTCCCGTATCGATATCTACCAAAGGAGATAGCGAATACTGTGCCAAGGAATTGGGCGTGGACAATAAAAGCCGAAGCTATGTTGTTTTGAAAGGACTTGTGAGAGCTGCAGTCCACCTAGTGAAGAGTGCAACTGCCCGCTCCGATAGTGATACTTCACCCCAATAAAGCCGTCTCTGTCTGGCGGCAGTTCAACCTGTTAAGATACGCCCTCCAAAAAATCACCGCCCGCAGCTTCATGTCCGCTTCAGATTCATCCATGACCCCCTTCGAACGCCGCGCCAGTATTGGCCTGGCGAGCATCTATGGCCTGCGCATGCTGGGGCTGTTTATCATCCTGCCGATCTTTGCGCTGTATGCCGAGCACCTGCCGGGCGGGGAAAGCCATTTCCTTATCGGGGTCGCGCTGGGGGCGTATGGGTTGACGCAGGCGATCCTTCAAATACCTGCCGGGTGGTTGTCGGACCGTTACGGGCGCAAGCCGGTCATCATCGTCGGGCTGCTGCTGTTCGCGGCGGGCAGTTTCATCGCGGCGTCGGCGGATGACATCTACTGGATCATCGCCGGGCGCGTGATCCAGGGCGCAGGGGCGATCAATGCGGCAGTGATGGCGCTGACAGCGGATTTGACGCGCGAGGAGCATCGCACCAAGGCGATGGCGATGATCGGCATCACCATCGGCATCACGTTCTCGATCTCGATGGTGTTGTCGCCCATCCTGTACAGATACATCGGCATGTCCGGCATCTTCGAGCTGATCGGGGTGCTGGCATTCGTTTCCATCGCGGTGGTGGTCTGGTTCATTCCCACACCGCGCATCACGCGCTTCCATTCCGACACTCAGGCCAACACCAGCAAGTTGAAAGAAGTGCTGCGCAATGCCGATCTGCTGCGCATGGATTTCGGTGTATTCACTTTGCACGCGATATTGATGTCGGTGTTCATGCAAGTGCCCTTCATCCTGCGCGACGTCGGGCTGGATGCGCAGCACCAGTGGCAGGTGTATCTGCCGGTGATGCTGATCGCCTTCGCGCTCATGGTGCCGCCCATCATCATCGCGGAGAAGAAAGCCAAGCTGAAGCCGGTGTTCATGCTCGCCATCGCTCTGGCCGCCGTGGCGCAACTGGGCATACTGTTTTTCCAGCACAGCGTGTGGGGCGTGGCGGTGTCGCTGCTGGTGTTCTTCACCGCGTTCAACGTGCTGGAGGCGACGCAGCCTTCCATCGTCAGCAAGATCGCGCCGCTGGCGGCCAAGGGCACGGCGATGGGGGTGTTCAGCAGTGTGCAGTTCCTGGGGGCATTCTTCGGTTCGGCCATGGGCGGCCTGTTGATGCAGGTCTATGGCGACAACGCGGTGCTGGTGTTCGCGGTGGTCATGCTGCTGCTGTGGCTGGCGGTTGCTTCCGGCATGCGGGCGCCACAGGCGCTGATGACCAAAATGTACCACCTGCCGGAACTGGGGCCAGAAGCGGCAAGCGCATTGCAGTCGAGTCTGGCACAATTACGGGGTGTGCGGGAGGTGCTGGTCGTGGGGAACGAGCAGATCGCCTGTATCAAGGTTGAAATAAGCGGGTTCGACGAAGAATCGGTTGAGAATCTAGTGAAAGGGGACATGAGATGTCAGTGAACAAGGCAATTTTGGTGGGACGTCTGGGTAAAGACCCGGAGACCCGTTACATGACCAATGGCGAAGCGGTGACCAACGCCACGCTGGCGACTTCCGAGAACTACAAGGACAAGAGCGGCGAGAAGCAGGAACGCACCGAATGGCACAACCTGGTGTTCTACCGCCGCCTGGCCGAGATCGCCGGTGAATACCTGAAGAAGGGTTCGCAGGTCTACATCGAAGGCCGCATCCAGAACCGTAAATACCAGGACAAGGAAGGCAAGGATCGTTATATCAGCGAGATCATCGTCAACGAGATGAAGATGCTGGGCAGCAAGTCCACCGGTGGTGGCAGCTTTGAAGTGGAAGATGAACGCTCCGCACCCGCAGCGCGCAGCGCGCCGGCCGCCAAGCCTGCCGCAGCACCCGCAGCCAAGGGCAACTTCGACAATTTCGACGACGATATTCCGTTCTGATCCGGATACCAGCGACCAGTTGTGTAAAGTTTTAATTGAGGCCCCTGTTTATCAGGGGCTTCTTTCATTTCACGCGAAAGATATTGTGTTTGGCCTGTTCATCCCGACCCTCTGAATAAGGCAGCAAGCGGACCCTTCGACAGGCTTAGGGCGAACGGACTGCCTGATTATCGAAGCAATCAAGTGCCGCAGAATGTGCGGTAGCCCGCAGTTTGTTCGGATGTGGCCGGTGTGGCAAAGCGGTGCGCGGCTTCGCGTTCGGTAAAGGGATCGCTGAGTACGTCCAGCAGCTGGTTGAACGGTGCCAAGTCGTTATTGATGGTGGCGGCTTCGAGGGCTTCTTCTACCAGGTGATTGCGCGGGATGACATAAGGATTCACGCGCCGCATGTCCGCGGCGATCTCCGCTGCGGATTTGTTCTCGCGGGCCAATCGCGCCTGCCAGCGCGGGAGCCATTCATCCAGCTTTGTCATGTCGCTGCCAAACACGCTGCGCAAGCGTTCCGGATTGGACTCTGCCGCATCAGCAAGGTAGCGCCATGCCAGCGTGTAGTCGGCTTGCCCGGCTTGCATCGCATTCAGGAAATCTTGCACAAGCGTGGCATCGTCGGCTTCGCTGCGCACAAGCCCCAGTTTGCGCCGCGCCATTGCCGACCAGGTCTTTGCAAATTGTTCCGGGAATGTCTCTAATGCCTCCGTCGCAATCAGGATAGCCCGGTCACTATCGTCGTCCACCAGCGGCAGCAATGTTTCGGCAAAGCGCGCGAGGTTCCATTGTGCGATCACGGGCTGCTTGCCGAATGCGTAGCGGCCCCTCTCGTCTATCGAGCTGAACACCGTGGCGGGGTCGAAATGTTCCATGAATGCACACGGGCCGTAATCGATGGTCTCGCCGGAAAGCGCCACGTTGTCCGTGTTCATCACGCCGTGGATGAACCCGACGCACATCCATCTGGCGATCAGGTCAGCCTGCCGCGCAGCCACTGCACGCAGGAGCTCGACATAGGGCTTGCCGATCAGTTCCGGGTAGTGGCGCCGGATGGTGTAGTCCGCCAGCCTACGCAGACTTTCAACGTCGTTGCGCACGGCGAAATACACAAAGGTCCCGATGCGAATGTGGCTTGCTGCAACGCGGGTCAACACCGCCCCCGGCAACGGGGTCTCGCGATACACACTCTCTCCCGTGGCAACCACCGCCAAGGCGCGTGTGGAGGGAATGCCCAAGTGGTACATGGCCTCGCCCATCAGATATTCGCGCAGCATGGGGCCAATCGCGGCCTTGCCATCCCCACGGCGGGAAAACGGTGTGCGCCCGGAGCCTTTCAATTGGATATCGCGGCGCATGCCGTTGCGGTCGATCACCTCGCCCAGCAAGAGCGCGCGGCCGTCACCCAGTTGCGGTGAAAGGTTGCCAAACTGGTGACCCGCATACGCCTGTGCGATAGGCATTGCGCCCGGCGGAACAATGTTCCCGGAAAATATCTCCGCGCCTTGCTGGGTTTCGAGCGCGTCTGCATCCAGCCCAAGCTCTTCGGCCAATGAGCGATTGAACTTGACCAGGGTGGGCGAGGGCACAGTCTCAGCCTGACACGCTGTATAGAATCCGTTCAGCTCACGCGCATAGCTGTTGTCGAAGTTGATCTGTATTCCGTGGAATTCGAAAGCTTTATTCATGGGGATCTCGCGTTGGGGATTCCGGCAATTGGTCTGAGTACGCCACGGAAGCCCGGTTCCGTTGCTAGATCAATTTGTCACAAAACCAATCTACACTCGGACTCATGCAATAACAACAATACCGCCGATGAGGCCTTGTCGTGAGTCGGTGAGGTTGTCGTTCAAACAACGCAGGGTAAATCCGGACGGAACTATTTTCGGGTGCGTCCCTCTCACACCCGTCACCGCATTTGCCTGAGTGTGGTTTCTCATTCAATACACAATAAATATTTGGGGATGAACGTACGATGAAATTTTTGAAGATATTTCCTGCGGCAGCCGGCGTTATTGCGCTGAGTGCGACGGTTGGTTTTGCCAGAGACATGAGAGACCTGGAAGAAGAGGATTTTTCCAGAGTGTTGATTGTCAGTGTCAACTCCAATGCTGATACAGACCCTGCTGCCGATAATGATGGGCGGCGTCGGCATGCATATCATGTGGAAATCAATCGTGGTGAAAAGAGATGGCTGGTGTCGATCGATGCCTACACCGGGAAGATACTGGATAAGCGTGATGTCACTGAGGCGACTGTTTGATTAGTGGGGTTGCACCCGCGCAGGTTGGCATGTGGCATTTGTAGTTTGCAGATACGTCCTTCCTTACCCCAGCGACCTCTCACAATCTCCAACACTTCCCGCAACAATCCTGTTGCCGCCAAATACCCCATGTGCGTAAATTTGACGTACAATACCTGCATCCGTAAATCGGGAGAAACAGTCATGTCAGCAATCACAACCAATGAATCGTCGCGAATCAATTTGCGCACCAGCGCCGACGCCAAAGCCATGATCGAACGCGCTGCCGCGCTGATGGGGACGACCGTATCCGGCTTCATGCTGCAGAACGCATACGAGGCGGCGCGGCGCGTGGTGTCGGACTACGACACGCTCATGCTCACCCAGCGTGACTTTGAGGCGTTTGCCTCGTCCGTGGAAAAACCGCCCAAACCAAAAGCCGCATTGCGCAAACTCATGGCGCGCAAGTAAACATGGCAGTGATCCAACTGCTCGGCAAGCAGCACAACCGCGACGGATTTGATTGCGGCGACGCGGCGCTGAACGAATTTTTACAGCGCCAGGCAGGCCAGCAACAACGGCGCGGCTTCGGCAAAACCTATGTCGCGCTGGCAGAAGACGGAGCAACCGTCACCGGCTTCGTCACCGTGAGTGCGGGCCAAATCGCAACGGCATCGCTGCTCGCCCAGTCAAAACTACCGCGCCATCCCGCACCCATCCTGCGCATCGGTCGCCTAGCGGTGGATGTCCGCCATCAGGGCAAAGGAATCGGCCAAGACCTGCTGGCATTCGCATTGCGCTTGGCCGTGGAATTCTCGCAGCGCGTGGGGCTGTATGCCGTTGTGGTCGATGCCAAACACGACAAGGCCAAAGCTTTTTATACCAAGCTGGGTTTCATCGCTTGCATGGATAGTCCGCTGTCGTTGTATTTGCCGGTTGCAACGCTGGAGCAGGCTGGCGTTGCGTGATTGAAGCGGAATACTGTTGAAATATCCCTTTGTAATGCAATTAATTTAAGGAGATTGATATGACCCAAATTTCCCGCATCCCCAAATGGACTGACCATAACTTCGATGGAATGCTCATTTGGTTTTCAGAAATGTCTGCACGTGGTTTGCTATTCCACCCGGATGATGACCCATCCGAAATCATCTCTATTGCCAAAGGAACAAGAGTGTTTTCTGAAACAGAAGCGGCCGAGTTACGTTCGACTGTCGCTGAAATGTTTGAGTTAAATGGCGATGAAGTATACGAGGCTGGCGCACCAATATTTCGCGCCACTCTTGGGCAATTCGATGCCTGATTGCTATTTGTAAAACGGCAGCTTTTCGCAGCCATATTCAATAAAAGCTATGCCGCTAACCGCACCTATCCCCATAGTAGATCTCTTCGCTGGCCCAGGAGGGCTTGGTGAGGGTTTTTCATCAATTGATGATGGTAAGGCATTCAAAATCATCGTCTCGGCAGAAATGGATGGATCTGCACATGAAACTTTGAGATTGCGTGCGTTCTACAGAATCCTGCTAAGGAAGGGGAAGGTTGCACTGAGAAGCTATTACCGCTACTGCAACGGTGAAGCGGATTTACCATACGATAACTCCACTGCATCCGAATGGGAGCAGGCAGGCGACGAAGCCAAGCAGCTTATTCTTGGATCTGCCGACGGAAATAAGGAGCTAGATCGAATCCTGAAAAAGGAGGGAATTAGTTCAGAGCGACCTTGGATGCTGATCGGCGGCCCACCCTGCCAAGCCTATTCGCTTGTCGGCAGAGCTCGCAACAAAGGGAAAGCAGATTACAAGGCTGAAGAGGATCATCGACATTTTCTGTACAAGGAATATCTGCGTATCATCCAGCAGTACAGGCCTGCTGTATTTGTAATGGAGAATGTCAAAGGCATTCTTTCTTCCAAGGTCAAAGAACAATTCATTTTTCATACCATACTTCGCGATTTGGCAAACCCGGATCGCGCCTTGAAGAAAAAGCCGGGGCTAGGTTACAAGATACATTCATTGGTTTCGCCAACAGTGTTTGAAGGCAAGACAGACCCAAAAGATATTGATGTACGAGACTTCATCATCCGGGCAGAGGAATATGGAATACCTCAAGCGCGGCATCGTGTGATCTTGCTGGGAATCAGGGAGGATATAGACGCGTCTCCTGTACAACTTAAGAAGCAGAGAAGCGTTACGTTTGATGACGTAACAAACGACTTGCCCAAACTGAGAAGCAAACTCAGCAAGGAAAAGGATAGTGGTGAAGCTTGGGCTGAAGCTGTCAGGAAGCATCTGTCTGAACTAGCGCGGGAGGCATCGCACTCGCTGGTACTCGAAGATATGGAAGCACTGCTTAGTAACTATTCAGACAATATCTCATCGAAACTTAAATCTGGCGCACTGAGAGTTCCCAAGCCAGGTAATGCCAAACAGCTCGTGCCAAACCACGCAAAGTGGTATGGAGATAATGAGCTCAAGTTCTGGCTAAATTGTGAGGCACGTGGCCATATGAAGAGCGATCTGCGTCGGTATGCATACGCTGCAGCTTTTGCAAAAGCCTACGAGCGCTCACCCAAAGGGCACGAAGAGTTTTCGCTTAATGGCTTGCGTCCAGAACACGCCAATTGGGAAACCGGAAAATTTTCTGATCGATTCAGGGTGCAATTAAAGGGTTCGCCTTCAACCACGGTGACTAGTCACATTGCAAAAGATGGACACTATTTCATTCACCCGGACCCATTACAGTGCCGGAGTCTTACGGTACGTGAAGCAGCACGCCTGCAAACGTTCCCAGATAATTATTTCTTTCAGGGAAATCGTACACAGCAGTTCCATCAGGTCGGAAATGCAGTCCCTCCCTTGCTTGCATCAAAAATTGCCGCAGTAGTGAAGACAATTTTTTCAAAAAATTGATCAAGAATCGCTTGAAGAAAGTGGCACAACAATTTCATCTTTGCGACTTGCGTCTCTAACAGAATATTGAATTTTTCTTTGTATTTTGTTTATTGGAAATAATAGCGAAAAACCAATACTGACAAATTCAGAAGGATCTGAATTAACTGGATAGAAAAGCATCACTGCTCTACGTGAATTCTTGAGCGCATCAGCCTCATTGTTTGACGGACGGAATGTGTCGCTAGTGCACGAAATATATTCTGCAATTGCCCTGTGTGACGAAGTTGAGTATGCGCCAAACCGCACACCAACCTTCGTACGATGTTGAATAGGAATTTGTGCAATACCAGCCGCTTTGACCTTGGGCCAATAACCTCTTTTCTCAGCAACAATTGGCGCTATAACTAACCAATCATCAATCCCCGGATCACCCTCAGTACCCTTAAGGAATTCGATCTCATGCTGCATAATCGGTCTGGCATCCCTCCACTGGTAGTGTTGCAGAAAGTCTTGCATATCTTCGTTCTTAACTAACCCACAGAAAGCCTTGGTATCACTCCCGTCCAATTTGCCATCCTTACCAACTTTCTTTCCTAAGAATTGATACTCGTGCAAATTTGCCAACTTAAGCAGCTGCTTTGCTAACTCTTCATTCTTTTGTGATACTTTTTGGTCGGATGGAGCCAAGGTCGATTCAGACCAATTCCCTGAAAAATTCTTGAAAATGATATAGGCGTTGTACATCTTGTTCTTCGCAGTTGGGCGCAATGTTGTCAGGTGTGAAGGAACGAGCGGCGGTATCTGCTTGGGCGTGAGCCCGTCTTTATACTTCTTGATTTCATCACGAAACTTTTCTTCATCACGACAAATCGCCTTAAAGGCTTCATAGAGATCCAGCCTTACTTTCCCCTTGTTTCCAAATGGCTCATCTCTTCCAATAAAGAGTCGTACAAGATCAATATATCCGGAACGATAACCAAACCAGCGCCCCATTTGCATAAGAGTGTCGGTCGTGCTCGAAACACGTCTGAAGTAAGTTGTCGTGAGTCCTTCCACTGTGTATCCCCTAGAAAGCTTCGCTCCACCGACCAGTATGGCCCAAACACTCCCTTTGTCGAAGTCTGGCGTATCGTCCTTGTTTTCCCCATTCACGATCAGCACTGTCTTTTGCTGTGTCAGCTTAGCAAGACAGGGGCCGATAAAGGGAGCCAACTCTTTGAACGAATTTGGCATAGGGAATTGCTTCCCCTTTGCCTGTGTTACGGGAAGAAAGTCACTTGAAAACAGGCTCTCCAATCTTGAAACACCTTTACCTGCATGATAGCCAGCGTTATCAAATTCAGCCCTGACTTTCTCAGCAAGAATATCTTGATCCGCATTTCTAACAGAGTGATGAACAAGCATGGTGTGGTGCTTGAAGAATAATTTTTTGCCTGAATGATGTTCTCTATAGAGTTTGATGGCGCCAGCGATTACAAAGCTGTCGATGGCTCTCTGAAGATGATTCGGATTTTTCTTTCCTTGAATTGTGTCGCCACCGCAATCTTCCCCAAAAACATCTCGAACAAACGCATTCTTGTTTGATTCAAATCCTTCTGGCTCCACATCGAAATCGTAAAAATCCATTACACCCATATAACCATTGGGGCGGGGCAAGGATATGATGAAATCCTTTGGAAAAAGGTCTTCTGTATCGTTAGGGTCAACAAATACATTTGCAAAAGGTGTTGCCGTGTATCCCAAATATTGGGCACGTGGGAGAGCCTTGAGCAAGTTAACAATTTCCTTGTTTGTTTCTGTCCTAGTTTTGCCGTTATCTCTTTTGGCTTTTGTAGGATCAATGGTGTTGATTGATGCTTGGTCAGATTCATCATCCACTATTAGTGTTGGCACATGAGCGAGTTTTTGTTTAATTTTTGCCAGATCTCTGGCAAGTCTTGCCATGACTTTGGGTATCTTCTTGATGACAATGATGCGTAATGGAGACGTACGTAAATTTTCCGGGTCGTTATACGGTTTCCCAGAAATTTTGGATTTGAACTCGAGTGCCTTAATTGCAAGATTCAATTCCTTATAGTCTTCCTTTGGGCCAGTCAATCGCTCCCAATCAAATGAGCCCATCTCGCTTGGTATTCCTTCATGGCTGACAAATTCATGCCAGTCGCTATCTTGACCATAGTCCGAAACGAGCAACTCTTTTCCGACAATCTCCTTGTCAAGTCGGCGCTGCGTCTGCGAGCGCAGTATGTCGAGCGTGCCAGCCAGCACGATAATGAATCTGTAGCCTGCGTCAGCCGCCTTGGCTAGCACCCCGGAGAAATGTGCAGTCTTGCCACTCTGCACATAACCAACTACCAACCCTTTGCTTGAATAAACTTTATTGCCGCATGGGTCAGACAATCTCAGTACGACCTCATCTGTACTTTCATCGAGCTTGGCTACAGAGTCTTCATCCCACTTTTTGGTTGCCTGAAGGTAGCCCGAATACGCCTTCCAGTAGAAACCATCCCTCAAAATACGTTCCGAATACCATTTCTCGTGCTCCTCGGCGATAACTAATGCTCGATCAGCTTCCTGGAATACGGGCATTCTCTCATCCATAAAGGCATGCACTTCTTCATGCAATGCCAAGCGTTGGTATATTCGAATACGTCTTTCTTCCGAAAAAGGAATCGTTCCATTTGTCCAGTTACCGTCCTCTGATCGATCCCATTTGCGTAGGGCAAGACCCACAGCATGAAAAATGGCTGAATTTGCGTCAGCCATTTTAAGATTCGAGGTGAGCCATTTGATTGGTTCTGGAAATTCCACTTCTTGAATATCGGCCGTATAACCGATTACCTTGGCAAGATCGTTCGGTTTATCACCCATTTGGTCCAGAGCTTTTCTGATCAGATCTCCAAATTTCACTTCTTCATTCATGTGGGTTCTCCATTTTGGACAGTCCATCGAGAATTATGTCGAACTCTGGGCTACCCTCGGGGTATCCAAATCCATCAACATCAAGATCATATTCCACGTAGGTTAGTCGTTGAGAGGTGCCTTGCGGCAACACTTGATCAACCTTGGCACGTGTCAATCTGGGAAATTCTGCATTGACAGGGATTATCTTAGGTAGACTTCTGAACTTCAATTTGTGCGAATAGTAGACTGAGTCAGCCTCTACATAGCCCAATTTTCTTAGGTATTCTTCAAAGGTTTGCAAGGAGGATTCAGCACCTAACAAAAGTTGTCTGACTTCATCGACTCTTTCCACAAGCGACCTTCCTGCCAAGGCATTGCCTGCAGCCTCAAATTGCAATGACAATATGTAGAGCTGCATACCGCTGGAAGGCTCTAGCTGGCCAAGCCCGTGAATTCGATGTATGCGTTTGGGTTGTAATGTACTCTTTACTTCAATTTCGTTAGTAGCGAGTCTAAAGTCATGAGGTTCTTTCGTGGGGCCCAACCATGAATTGAAAGCCTCTTGGCCCCGGCTCTCGATAAGTGCCTTTAGAAAACATAATTCACCAGCAAGTCCTACCTGCTCTGTTTCCTCGAGCAGCTTCTTTCGCAAGAGCATTTGTGCCCAGTTAGAAAGGCATCTCTCGATTGCATTTGTTGAAGATAATTCTTGTACTAGTACAAGCTGCAATATCTCGATGGCGAAGTGGTAGAAGGTTCTGAACAATCTAACATCTTGGACGGTTAATTCAATTACTGTGATTTCATAAACAGTCTTCTTGGATATATCTAGTTCACGATAAGGACTTGGTATCACAACTTCATTCTCGGAAACGGGCAATCTGAGCCCAAGCGACTTTCCGTGATCTGAAATCATAAAGCTGATTTCGCTTCTATTTGTGACTGGTAACTGGGCCGGTATCCCTTTCCGGATATAGTCATCAAGATGAGCCCATGAAATAATTTGCATAGAGTTCACAGGCCTTTGTTGCAGGTAGTGACCAGAGCCAAATTTATCTTCTGAATCCAGTCGAGATACTTTTCCGTATTTGCCTTTCGATCCAGATGATCGTGAAGCAAAAACATCAGCAGAAGTTTAATTAGTGGCGCATCAGCCACGGAAGCCGACTGCCCCTGTAGAACAGTTTTACGATAAATACTGTTCAGAACGATAATCGGCTTGCTATCGAGATCAAGCTCAAAGAAGGTGTCTGGATCAAGTTTGTTCCAGGTGAAGTCAACGGATACGAGCGGTTTGCTTCCCTTTTGCCAGAGAATTCGTTTGGCACTTTCACGTGCATCGGCGGGGTATCCCTTTCCTGGTGTGTACTTGAAACTACCTCCGTCTCTTGCTTTCTGCTTTCTATAAACCGCCTGGGCGTCATTTACATATTTTTGGAAAGATGAGCCATCAGGTTTCTCAGCCGACAATAGCCGACTTGGAAATTCAGGCGGTGGTTCCACTTTCGATTTGGTTACATCCAGTTGGAATGTCGAATCAAATTCTGGTGGGAGATTGACCAAAACCCTAGCCAATGAAAGATGCGGCTCGCTGTCATCATCTCGGCAACCGTTCCATCCACCCATTTGAATCAGCCTGTCATTTCGATATATGAAAAGACCTTGCATCGAGGAAACCTTCCCCCCGCCAAGTTTGTATCCTTGGTCATTCGATTTCGCCGGCCAGATATGAGTTTCCACCTTCAGTTTCCCATAGGGCGGCAGCTCAATATTGAATGACTTCGGATACCCTTCCTTTCCGGATATTTCATAGGAAAATGGATCAAGTGGAGTGACAGTAAACTGAATGCCACTGACAGGCATGCCAGAGGATTGAACATCAATAAAGACTTTGATCTTCTGGCTGTTTATGAATCTGTGAAATCGCAAACCGATATCCCTCATTAGGGACTTAACTGACTTGTTCAGGGTCGTATCAATCGTGTTTTCATTCACTCTTAGATGCTGAAGATCCTCCCATACAATCATCGTGCCCGATCCATTCAGTCTGAATGGGCCAAAATCTTGGGATAGGTATTCTTCAATTTGCTTGCCGTTTAGGACATCGCAAAGCCAATTCTTGCGAATGTTGTCCAAAGTCCATTTACGGCCAACCCCTACACCATTGGAGACGCTATACATGGAGAAGGAATTTGCTTGGCTGAGCGAAGCGGATTTAAGTCCTATTCCATATTTCCCAAGGGATTCCTTGGATTTGCCGAAGCTCGATCCCACACGCATCGCTTCTGATATGGACTTACTATCCAAGCCGCGTCCATCATCCAGAATGATCACTCGCAATATCTGAGCATCTGTCCGGATAAACCTGATTAATATATTTCCAGCCTCTGCATCGATTGAATTGTCTACAAGATCCGCAATTGCGTCAGACAGCTTGTATCCTAGCCTCGAAAATATTTCTCCCGATCCCTTGGCATCAGGTATAAGTTGCTCGGATCTCTCGGTTTGGATATTCGGATTGGTAAGTCTTAAACCTTGCTTTGATATTGTGTCGGTCATCTGCGAAATCCATACTATGAAATAGTTATTTTGTAATTCTATATTACCTAAGACCATCTCAGCTGCGGCGGGTAATAACTAGTATTACTTATTTCACCAGCGCCGTACCGAAATCAGCTAGGTCTGAATATTAGCCAGTTCACGTCACGCCATGTGACAAACTTCCACCCCTGCTTCACAAACACCAACGACTTCACTTCCAACCCTCTCGCCAGGAATCAAAAGGGTCAGCATCGAAACGGTTGTTTTTGAAGTGAGCGAATGGATTACGACTACGAAACTGGCCCCCTCAATGGATTTGCATATCGCATCCGCTGTTCGATATCCCTGCCTTAGTTTTCCCTGTCGTCCTCCGTCACCCCAGCGACCTCTCCACAATCTCAAACACATCCCGCGACAGCCCCTTATGGTTGCGCAGCATTTCCAACGCGGCACGCGCATGTGCCTGGCGCGTGGCATCAAACCTGCGCCAGCGGTCGAAGCAGCGTGCCAGGCGCGCCGCAACCTGGGGATTGATGCCGTCGAGCGTGCGCGTTTGTTCGGCGAGGAAGCGGTAGCCGCTGCCGTCGGCGGCGTGGAAGCGCACATGGTTGCTGCCGAAGGCGCGCAGCAGAGCGTAGACCTTGTTCGGATTGCGCAGGTCGAAGGCGGGATGCGCGACCAGCCGTTCCACTTCTGCCAGTGTGCCGGGGCGGCGGCTGGTTGACTGCACTTGCAGCCATTTGTCGATCACCAGTGCCTCGTCTTTCCAGCGTGTATAGAAAGCCTCCAGAGCCAGCACGCGTTCCTCGCCTTCGCTCTGTGCCAGCACGCTGAGTGCGGCGAACTGGTCGGTCATGTTGTCTGCGGTGTCGAGTTGTTTCTTCGCCAGCGCGCGCGTCTCGGCGCTGTCCGTTTCGCTCAGGTAGCCAAGGCATAGATTGCGCAAAGCGCGGCGCGCGGCGTCGTGCGAATCGGGTTTATAGATTCCTTTGGGGGTAAGCGACTCATAGCAGGCTCTGAATTCGCCCCCGAGTTGTTCGGCCAGGAACCTGCGCAGGCCGTTGCGCGCGGCGTGCAGGGCATCGGGATCGACAACGTCCAATTGTTCGGCCAGCGTCGCCTCGCCGGGGAGCGTCAACGCTTCGGCGGCGAAGGCAGGGTCGGTGGCGGATTGGGCGAGTACGCGCGCTGCCGCTTTGGCAAAGTCGGCCGACCAGCTTGGCGTTTTGCCCGCGCTGATGGCGGCGGTGGCGGCGATGATCAGTTGGCTGGCCAGTCGTTGGCCGGCTTCGCAGCGATTGAACGGATCGCTGTCATGCGCCAGCAAGTGGGCGAGTTCTGCTGCTGTGTAATCAAATTCGAGCACGACCGGCGCCGAGAAATCGCGCAGCAGCGAGGGCACGGGTGCAACAGTCACTTTCTCAAAGACGAATTCCTGCGCTGTGGTTTGCAGCGACAGCACGCGCTCGGTGGTTACGCTGCTATCGCCGGCCAATTGCAGGTGCAGTTCTTCTCCGTTCGGTCCGACCAGGCCGACGGTGACGGGGATGTGGTAGGGCTGTTTTTCCGGCTGGCCGGGTGTGGCGGCGCAGGATTGGCTCAGGCGTAGCGTGTAGCGCTGCTTTGCTGCATCGTAGCTGCCGGTNNGCCGGTGGCGCGTATGCGCGGCAAACCGGCCTGGTCGTACCAGCGCATGAACTGCTTGAGGTCGACGCCGGAGGCATCGGCCATGGCGGCGACGAAGTCGTCGCAAGTCACCGCCTGGCCATCGTGACGTTCGAAGTAAAGGCCCATGCCGAGACGGAAAGCGGGCTTGCCGATCAGGGTCTGGATCATGCG
>DMCN01000054.1 GCA_003445795.1 Gallionellaceae bacterium | reverse complement strand
CGACGGCTGGCTCAACACCGGCGATGTGGCCAGCATCGATGCGCAGGGCCGCATCGCCATCACCGGCCGCATCAAGGAGATCATCGTGCTGTCCAACGGCGAGAAGGTACCGCCCAACGACATGGAAGCGGCCATCCTCGCCGACCCGCTGTTTGAACAGGTGATGGTGGTGGGTGAAGGCCGTGCCTATCTGAGCCTGCTTACGGTGGTGAACCGCGAGCGCTGGGTCGCCGCCATGCACGAGCGCGGACTGTCTGCCGAGTGGCCGGAGAGCCTGCACAATTCGCAAGCCAAGGCCTATGCGCTGCAGCGCGTGACCCAGCAGATACAGGCCTTCCCCGGCTATGCGCGCATCCGCCGCGTCGCCCTGCTGAGCGAAGCGTGGAGCACCGACAACGGCCTGCTCACCCCGACACTGAAGGTCAAGCGCGCCAAGGTGCTGGAGCGCCACCGCAAGGACTTCGACGCCCTCTACGACGGCTACTGATATCCGCGTGGCGGCACGGCCGAAGTCGGACTACACTCCGTCAGGAGAGGAGCGCAGAGTGAGATTACGCGACGCATTCAGAACCGTTAGACCCGTCATCACCGCGCTGGCAGTCATCGCGGCGGCCGGCATTCTCGTGTTCGCGATCTATTTCACCTGGCTCGATCTGCAATGGATCGCCTTTCTGGGCGGCATCCTGGTCGCCGCGATACTGGCGGAAGCGACCCGGGTGTCACGCATCGAATGGATCGCCGCGCTGCGCTCGGCCAAGCTTTCCGCCATCAAGGACAAGCTGGAGCACGAGACCTATCTGCGCAAGACCGCCGAAGCGGCGGTTGCGATAAACAAACCCAAACTGCAGCTGATCGACGAAGCGATCCCGACCATGGTCGCCCTCATCGATACCGAAGGCAACTGCCAGTACCACAACCGCGCGTTCATGGAATGGCTGCACCTGCGCCCGGAACACATTCACGGCCAGCACATCCGCAAAGTGCTGGGCCCCAAGATGTACCAGGAAGCGGCCACCGAGATCCGCCAGTCGCAGGACGGGCACCCGATGCAGTACGAACGGACGCAGCGCATGCCCGATGGCGCGCTCTACAAACTGCATGTCGAACACCTGCCGCAGTTCGCCGAAGACGGCAAGGTGACCGGCTTCTTTCTGCTGATCAACGACATCACCGCGCCCGGCGATGTGCAGCAGGCGGCCACCGAACCTCAGGCCCCCGCCCTGCCGCGCGGGGCCGATAGCCACATCCCCGTGCACGACAGCGCCTCACCGCAGGACAGCTTCGTCGATGCCTTCTCGGAACAACTCACCGGGCAGAAGGATGCGGGCCATATCAAGGCCGCGATAGAGAACGGTGCATTCCAGCTGTTCTGCCAACTTATCTCGCCGCTCAGGGACGATGAGGGCGAAGCGGAACATTACGAGATCCTGGTGCGCCTGCTCGAAGAAGAGGAAGGCATGATGCCACCGGGCGCGTTCTTTCCGCTGGCCGAGAAGTACGGCCTCATGCCGCATCTCGATCGCTGGGTGGTGCAGCATGTGGCGAAATGGGCCGCGCATCAGCCCGCCAGGAAAGACGGCAAGGAATCGATGTTCTTCATCAATGTGTCGGGAGCGACTCTCGCCGATCCGGGCTTCCCCGAATTCCTGCAACTGACCCTGCTCGAATACGGCGTGCCCAGCAGCCGCTTCTGCTTCGAGATAGCCGATGCCGAACTCGCCGCCAGGAGTACATTCGTCGGCGGATTCGCGCGGCGGCTCCGTGAACACGGTTGCCGCATCGCGATCAGCTGCTTCGGCCACGACCGCGTCGCTTTCGACCTCATCCGCGATTTCCGCGTGGATTTTTTCAAGATCGACGGCAGCATCGTCTTCAGCATCCTGCGCGACCCGGTGAGCCTGGCCAAGATCAGTGCCATCCACAGCGTGGCGCAGAAGCTCGGCGTCAAGACCATCGCCGAACTGGTGGAAGACGAGGAGACCATCGCCAAGCTGAAGGAGATCGGCATCGACTATGCGCAGGGCTTCGGTATCTCGCGCCCGCGCCCGCTGGCCGAATAATCGGATATCGCAGCGCAGGAAACGCAAAGGCCCCGCAAGAATGCGGGGCCTTTTTGTTGGTGGGTCGTGCGGGGATCGAACCTGCGACAAACGGATTAAGAGGCCGCCGGTAAAATATGATAAATGCATAAATCTGAGCGATTTTTTCGGGACAAATTTCAATTAAAACAAGCCTGCAATGCCCGTACCTATTGGGTTTTAGTGGGAACTTGGCTTAAAAAATCCATTTATTGATTAATAAGGAAAAAGGACATAAACGGACATAAAAAGGGAGCCATAGCGGAGCCATGGAAAAGGTGTGCATTCAAAAGCGGCCCGCGCATTAAAATCGGACTGGGTGCGCACTACGCAGGACTAGTATTCTTTTTCACTGGAATACGCAGCCCGAAATTCACCAGTGATTTGCTGGCGGCAAACCGTGAAGAAACGTATTGCTTTTCCAACCACTATCCATAGGGACGATACTATGGAAAAAAGCATCGCTGACTTCATCTGATTCATCAATCAAAACCCGCAAGAGTTCTAAATTCTTCATTTGCGTCGCATTGAGATTTTCTTTCGCTTTTAGCAACTCAGGCATCGAATTTTCTTCGATAAAGACAAAATACTTTCCAAGAAAACCGATAATTACGTCTGACAGTTGAATCCCAACTTCTGTCTTCGAGTCAGAAAATCTGTAACTGACCACTCTTTCCCCATCCACCAGGCGGGTGTTACTCAATATCTTCTCCACTATCGTTTCCTTATCGAAGATATGTACAGAGTTTTTGAAGAGATATATGGGATGGAGGAAAAAAGCATGGAAATTATCAATCAGCACACCTTCCTCTTCATCCACCAAAAACATGAGTTCCGTAAGGCTCTGAGCCTTACGGATAAGGTCCTTAAGTAATAATGCGGGAACATTCGTTGCCTCTGGACTGTTCTGATCAAGAAAGTCTTCGACTTCACCCAAGAAATCGCGGGTCTGCGTCCTATCGATATCGGGGTACCTGTAGCTTTTCAATAAGCTTAGAAATTGCGCAGTGTCACAAACCACAATCCTGTAGAGCTCATGCTTCATTTCTCGGTGGTAGGGGCGATAACCCTCAAAGGCATCGTCGGCAACGATGGACTCGACTATATCTAGGATGGACCAATAGAGAATGTTGATATTCGAGTAGTGGATGTAAATACCCTGATTGAGCAGCCAGGTCAAAACGATGCCCATCTTTGGAGATGCCAATATTTCCTCAAAGCTACCGGCCGCGACATGTTTTAGTTTGATTTCAGTAGCTGACTTTTGTATTCGCAATTCGTCGCGCAATGACGTGATATCACCAATTTCATGCCCCTCCCTGAGGACAATGCCGCCAATCACGAAATTGTCGTGCTTGGACACATTGAGGCCAGTTTCAGTCAAATACAGCTTCCGAATATTGTTGGTTTCATCATAGTAGAAGACAAATCTATCGTCTGCGCCGTGCACAAATTGCGTCAGACCTTCTCGCAGGTTGTTTACATCAAGTGCGGCCCTCACTATTCGGCTGCCCCATCACTAATCAAGTGCAGAGCGAGTTTCATTTGAGGCGACGTTTGAAGTCTCTCAGCTTCCAATTCACGGCAGAACTGTGACAATTCATCGAGAACGCCTTCCATTTCGTCAGCGAACACGAAGATGTTTGTCAGAAAGTACTTTGGAAGCGCTGAATCGCCCTTGGAATTTACTGGATACCGAAAGGAATACGAGCCTGGATCTATGTCATCAATCTTGCTCGCGAGTGTAGTGATCTGTCGTTGCAGATCACCAGATTGAACCAGAGGGCGGGAACTTGAAGCTTGCAGTACTGGCGCACTCATTTGAAGAAGACGCATGAGAGAGTGTTCTCGCCACAAGCGAGGCAGTGCACGAACTAGTTCATCATCGTTAATGGATAGCACGGCCGCACGATACACCATGGCCTTTAGATATAGTTCAAACGAATGGCGGTAGAGAAACAAGATAGGGAGCGCGCCATGATCTATCGTTCCCGCTCCTCTTTGCTCTCGGAATGAAACCAGGTTCATTGCCGCATACCTATAGCTTGCAGCAAAATCAACGATCTCATTTGCAGATTGAGTTTTCCAATTTATGAGCGCATTTCCATACGTACCGCTTGGGGCTGAAAATATCTCAAAGATCGGCATGATTTTAGGCTTCACCACTTATCATCGGCAGACTGTACCAAATCAATCTTCATATGCTGTGCCCGTAAGTAACAAGGTCGAAAGTTCCGGAATTGACGACCTAACAGCACTAACTTCTGCAACGTATCGTCTTGGCTCGGCATAGGGGATTGCCACGCCATAGGCAGAGGTATCCAACTTCTCTGGGCGCATCTCAAAGCAAGCCAAACCTGCTGCCAGTGTCATAAGTTTGCTAGATAGGGGCGTGACCCACAATCGACAGCCACCGAGTATAGAAAGACTTTGTTGATAACGCTGCATCGCACCTAGCAACTGACGATACGCTTCAAATGGATTCGACTCATGTGCAAGAAGAATATTGGAAGGGGGAGTACGGAATAATTGCTTTCTGAATTGCACTAATAGATCATCGGCCCGACGTGGATTTCGTGATGGATGTGGCAATATCGGACATATTTCGGCATCTTCCATAATATTCGCAAGCACGGCTATTTTTTCGAATTGCCCAGTTCGATTTTCACCCAGCATCGGGAACCACACCAACGGCCAGTCCTGAACACTCTCTGCATTTAATGCTCCCCCAAATCCTGGAATCAATACTAATTCCTCACTAGGGTCCTCAGATTTGATTTGGCTGTCTAGTGCGGCATCCTCAGCAACGAGTATCTGGAAATTTACGCCACCCGCAGCAAGCGATGCTTGATTAGACTTATCAGTTACCAAGCTCGAAAGAATCCCGGTCATCAGTGATAGGTAAACTATTCTGGGCAGGGAGCTAACATCTAGAATGATGTCTGTGTAGTTTGGAATACATTCCAATACCTGCTTTGTACCGGTAAGCAATGCACTAGTAGCGCGTATCTCCTCACCACCTTCACTCCGTCCACCGAGCACTATTTCCTTCACTTCACCAATACTTTTGAATATGTCATGAAGTGCTTGGGTATTTTCGGTCGTTAACGATTGGAGCTCTTCACTCAGCTCATATCCTTGAAAGCCCACAAGGAGCAAGGTCGCCTGCTCAATCTCATACCCACCTTTTTCGACTGCATTCCTGAATTGCTCTAGCACAGAACGCACGCGCACATCAAAACCACGCCCGGCGATATACAAGACTTTGGATCGGCGCCCAACAAATAGGGAATCCCAAAGATCAAATACTTCGTTTTTACGCCTATATACGTAATGATCCCAGAGCATAGTTAGTCGATTTCCAGAAGCCGCTTACGTGAAAATGATGGCCCTCTTTGCATCCATCCAATCATGTCTTCAATATCTACGTCTTGCCATCCACCATATCCCAGAGGCAATCCATTTAGAGCACATAGAGTTCGATTCAAGTTAAATACCAGTCCTGATTCACGTGAGTTACTTGAAGCACTTTCTTTCGTCGTGAATAAATTTTCAGCGACGCATTCGCAAAGAACACGATGGAGTATTCGTCCAGAATCGCCATATGAGCGACCGTCCTCAAGCGCGTCAATAACGCCCTTTGTTAGCCGAACGCCAGTTACGCCAGGGGCATACGGTGCGTTTGGCAAAAAGGTCCTTTCACGGCAATAACTGGCGATCCCGTCAATCAGCTGCTGCGCTCGCGTGCCCTCTGTATGAGATTTTGGTATAAAACTACGTTTATGCTTGGCGGCCTCTACCAAATATTTTTCTTGCTCAATTGGCGACAATACCGCCTCACGCCTTAATACCTGCTTTGCCTTCAGTCCTTCGTATAGTGCCGCTGCCAGACCTAGTAATTCTTCTACGTTATTGGTGGCAAGAGTACACAAACGTTCAATGCCAAAGTAATAGGGGATCTTTAAGTCTTCATGCATGAAGATGTCAGCGGCATTATCTTCCTTGCTGCTACCGCGCTCGTCCAACTCAGCAGTTGGCAGAGGTGCGAGTTCAAACGTCATCTGGCGTTTACGTTCCTGTCTCGCAATTTGAATCTGAATTTTATATAGCTCTCGCAACGCATTTAGGCTCGGCTTGGCAGATATTTGTTCTGCTCGCCCAAACCATTCTGCATATTGCGGATTACTTCGGAATCTATCAGATTGGTCGTTAAACCTTGCAATACCTCGCTGAACCTGCTCGGAAACTTCGTTTGGCAGAATGTCTGATCGAAGGTGTTGCGCAAAGGTACCACTTGGTATCGCTGACTGCCTATCCATCCTGCGATCAAGTATATTTTGAGCGTATGCCAGAAACTGCTGAGACCCCTTTCCGCTGCCCCATATCTCATTTATTAAATCCACTGCATGCAAGTCGCGACCTGATCGAGCCCCCTGAGACAAGAGCTGCTCGCCAAGCGCAATGCTTCTTTCTGCCAACCAAACAGGCATTGAAGGGCGAAGTTCCGTGATCTCAACTGCAAGGAGCTGACGTTGCGGACGACGCAATTTGTGCAAGTCGTCAATCATCAGCATCCGTCGTTCCGCAATAGGTTTGCCATCTTTTAAAAAGCGGACCCCCTGTAGCCAGAGCACACCTTCGAACCTGACATGAGATGGCAACACACCATCTTTGGGCGCGACAATCGCATCAAGATGTGCGTAGACACTTCTCTCCGCTTGTTCTGCCCATACCGTCAACTCAGCCGCATTTTTCAGTAGCGGAATCATCTTCAAATCTCGGCAGGTCTCGTCGTAGTCGAGTGATATTCCCGCGAGTGAATCCTGAGGAGTTATGCCATATAAAGTCGCGAGATTTCGCAAGGCCCGCAGCACTATCCTGCAATTCAATAGCGCCCGAAAGAGCCCTTGATCTGCAAAGTTCGCACCCGATGGCAAATCGGCATAGCCTGATGCACAAGAAAGCAACACCCCCAGCGTCTTAGGACCTTCTGTTTCATCAATGATCCCCAGTTCAACCAGACGATGATAAGCGTCCTCCATCGCATCTGATTTCTTGGCATGCCAAAAACTTCGAAGCGCAGCGGGAGTAAAGACCCTAAGTAAAGTAGTTTTGCCACCGCCTGGAGGACTTCGAAATACATGAAGGCCCGAATTAAATACGTCGTCTGGAAGACGCTCCAGAATTTTTGGCGAAAACAAGCGAACAAACTCGTTATCCGACGTGGTTCGCTCCGACATGCGTTCGAGAAATGGATTTGAGTTATATGCCATCATGTTTCCAAATGACGGCTAACTCGCGGAAACAGTCCTTCAAATTCGTAACCCTCGGGGCCCCATAATAAGTAAATGGAATTATTTGGCGTGTTATGCGAGAGCACTAGTGGCAAAGCACATGCTGCGAACCCACGTTTGACGTCAGTTGTTCCTCCAACCTTTGTATGCTTATCATTTGCTCGGGCATCGTAATACTTTGGATTATCGATCAAAGCATCTAGGCTGGGATTAGGTGTAAGAGAAATTGCTGTTTCCGGCTCGAGAATATTTATTACTCTAACTTGAAGCGGTTTATATCCCTCTTCTGCTGTGAACCGCTCAGCCCAATATTCGATATGATTAATTGATTGACGTGTTGCAGTGTATAGCACTAGGAATACTTCGTAATGCGAAGGATCAACCAAGTCCCCCAAAGCCAATCTGGCATAGATCTTTGGAATTTTCCCTTTGAAGCACTTCTCTTCATCATCAAACCGTATGTATGTATTTCCACTTCCGGAAAAATCATCCAACAGCCATATAAGATTAAACCGTTGCCGCTCATGCGGATGCTTACCTTCCTTCAACGTCTTTTCAAGCCCCTTAATCATATCGGCAGCTTTTGTTTCCCCGAGCTCGTAGGCTTGCCAGATTTGTTCGTTCCCGATTTCGCCACGTGCGGCACGCCTGAGTTCATTGGTGCGCGCTCCATCACTTAATCCTAAATATAGAGATTTGATCTTTAGTTCAGTGAAGCGAGAATGCTTGGCAATCTTCGTTACTTTATGCGGCTGAATGTCATTCTCTTCTGCAACTATGCGCATCCTCTCCCGAACAATTAAGTCAGGGTATGCCGATTGCACCAAGTGAGAAAACTCAGCATCCGAAATAAAAATCAGCTTGCTAAAGATAAACTGAAGGGCCTCGGCACGATCTTGCTCGTCAAACCGATCTAACCAAAGAGCAAGACTTTCAATGAATCGTCGCCCAGGGCCGAATCGTTGATAGTAATCGTACTTATGCTCGGCCAGCAGCTGCAAAGCAGGAACATAGGATTGAACCTCTTCGTCTTGCCATTTCATGACTCTGGCCAAGAGCTGTGCGGCGTTATGACCTTTCATTTCATTCCAGTGTTTGCAGCTGACGGTTGAGCATTGGCATCAAACCGGATATGGAACCGGCCCCCATCGAGTATGTGAATACGTTCAAGATACCACAGTGTTGCATCAACATCCCTTTTGTGAAATGGTGCCAATTTCCAGCCCCGATCGAGGCGGCGAGATGGTGAATCTACACTCAATGAATAACGGTGATCTAGCAAGGCCGCATCATTACCTGGCCATGCCCCCTGATCCCCCAAAGTAAGTACCTCATCTGGAAGAAGACCGAATTTTTGGATTAGATGTACTACCAACTTAGACTTACTAATTCCGTCCGCCAGAATATCAATTGAATGTTTGCTTCTAACCATATGCGCCACATCCAACCCTGCTTGCAATAACGCATCTGCAATAACAAACCACATTCGCTCAGTATCTGTTCCGTCTGGGAAACGTACGCTTATCTGGTATGGTGGATTGCACTTCACATTGGCAATCGGCACACCAATAGATTTCAATTGATTCACGATTCGCAAAACGTGAAACAAGAATTCGCTAGTGGCAGCCTCTGATTCTGACGTTTCCGCACAGTTTGTAATCCAACCACCGTTATATAGACCGAGTTGTATCTTTTGCCAGACCTCTTCCGGCAGACCATCTCGTAGTCTGTCCCGCATTGATCCACCACGCCCGGACGCGATTGCGATCACTACCCCTGCATTTGATAAGCGGATCATCTGATCTAGAATCTCTCGGGGAGGGATGGAATCTTTTAACTGCGAAGGGCATAGTGTGCCGTCATAGTCGAACACGATGGCGCGAAATATCCTTCCTTCTACAGAGGCGCGAAATGCCCCCAAAGCCCTCGTCATTGGGCCAGGGTTGCTCATTGATGGCCATCGAGCCCCAAGAACTTCATACTTAGCGCGCTCTGCATGATCTGCAATGTCTTCAGGTGGTGCGACATGCTCAGGGATATCTATGTAATAGAGGTCGCGACCGAACTGTGGAACTTGAGGGCGACCAGGATCTTTATTTGAGTGCCGTGCAATATTTGCAACCAACCCCATTTCCGCCACTAAACCCGCAATGAGGTCAGAAGGGGTTGCGCCTGCAAGACACATAGTCGCAGAAGGTATGTCTGCAGGTATTAGCCCTTGCATTTTCGCCCACAAACCTTCTAGTGAAGGTTCGGTAAGCGCCAAGATGGCACAATCTTCAGGCCTATCAGCAAGCCACAGATGGCGCCCATGAGCAAAGGATCGAATATCCGCAAGCTGGCAGTAGAGAAGCGCAGCCTCAGAAAGCTTGGATTCCAAGTCTGCTGCAATTGGGCGCAGCCATGGCGAATATGTGATTATCAGGCCGCGTCGTTGAACTACCTGTTTCGCGAATGAATCATTTCTTTCAAGCCAGGAAGATATGGATTCATCCTTGAGATGAAGTTGATCAAAACTATTCGGCAAGTCTTTTGTCGTTCGATCAAGTTCGGCATATGCTCTGGCTACAAGCACTGAGTCCATTAGCAAGCTATTTGTCGCGAGATACCCGTCTTTCTTTTCTAGCTGAAATATATTTATATCGATATCGTTTATCTTTTCAGCGGTATTGATTAACGGGCTATTCGCGCGATTGGTGAGGAGGTGAATTGCGCGGGCACTATGGAGGCGTGCTCGCCGGAGAGCCTCAATGATGTCAGGATTTTTTCCTTCAGCTGATATTAGAAAGACGGGGCTCGATGAAGCCAGATTTGGATTGCAGATAATTTCGAGCGGTGTCGAAGGGCGAGAAACACGTCCTGTATATGCTTCATGAAGGTTGCACAATAGCGAAGCCACGGTAAAGGACCCACCCGATCCAATTCCGATTACGCTCGAGTCACTTGCTCCTTTTATTGCGTTCTTCAACGCCCCTACGTCAGCTTCGACAGCCTGTTTGTATGTTCCTTCTAAGTCCGTTAATTCGTTTTTGTAATGAGTCATGAAAAGTAAAACAACATCGTTTGTTAACGTACGGCGCCAATCGCTTCAGTACCACGAGTTTTGCTGCCAACTGCACGACGTCGGGTTGTTGCCTTCTTCCCCCCCTTTGCGATTAGCGCTTCTCTAATCTCAGACCGTACTTCCATTAGAAGGACGCCAAGCATGTTTTTCCCCTTTCCGTTCACTTCTCCCCATGTTCGGTTAACCAAATTGTCGACTGTTGCGGCTTCCACCAAACGTGCCTCTCCGGTTGAGAGCAAGAGTTCGCGCAAATCTTCATGCTGAGTAAATTTGGCGCGAAGCACTTGTTTCATGCGTTCATATTTTATTTTTGACCAATTTGATTGAATGTCCCATGAATACAGACCGTGCGCTGCCATTGCTAACAAGGCTGGACTGGGCGCGCTCATCAGCCAGTCCCGCACACTATCCTTTCGCGCTTTTCCTGCTTGGTAGGCGTGTTCAGTAGTAGGGTAAAGAACACCTTCAAACTCAATTTCTCGCCTATATAAATTACTGAATGCACCATACGGCTTTTCATTAGCTCGATAAAAACGAATTTCTTTCATGCGCGTGTCCCTGTATTCAATGATTCGTGTATGTTTTTGCAGTTCGGCAACGCTCTTTTTGCCGTTTGATGCTTGGGGTTTATCTTCCGTTTGAATAGCTAACTTCTCCTCAGTCACATCCCAGGATTCCTTACTTATCATTACTGCTCGTCCGAATGCGCAATAGTAATACGGATTGATAATTGAGTGACTATATGAGGAAAGATGTTGGTGGCCTCTCAGCAGCCTCCAGTGCAGAACATGGAAATGTGAAACGTAACTCAAAGCCACACAAAGACGGAGCCATGACTGGTGTTTTCGTTTTTTGGATAAGCGATTCATTGCTGCAACATATTGTAAGTAATAAACAATATTTCACGCCAAACTATTGGCTAACGGACTATAAATCCGTTAGCCAAAGGGGAAAAAACGCCATGAAAAAAACATAGCGGAGCCATGAAGGAACCATCAAGAAGCCCATAACAGAGCCATCTAGAAGCGATCAGGGAGCCATAAGGGAGCCATGGCAGGGAAATAACGCAAAAAATGAAAAGGCTCCCATCGCTGGAAGCCTTATAGATACTGGTGGGTCGTGCGGGGATCGAACCTGCGACAAACGGATTAAGAGTCCGCTGCTCTACCAGCTGAGCTAACGACCCGGAAGAGGCGCGCATTTTATGGGAGCGGCCGAAATTGTCAAGGAATTTATACCCCTGAATGACGCTGCAAGGCCCATTCCACGTGCTCCCGCACCAATGGGGACGGGTGTTGTGCGCGCGACTGCAAAGCACTGACGACCGCGGGCGAGGTCGGCGCATTGCCCAGCGCGACAGCGATGTTGCGCAGCCATTGTTCGTGGCCGATGCGGTGGATGGCGCTGCCCGCCAGCCTGGTCTGGAACGTCGCATCGTCCCAGCCGAACAGCTCGATGAGCGATACATCGTCCAGGCCGTTGCGCACGGCGAAATCCGGCTCGACGGTGGTTTGCGCGAAGCGGTTCCACGGACACACCAGTTGGCAGTCGTCGCAGCCGTAGATGCGGTTGCCGATGAGCGGGCGCAGTTCTTCCGGGATGCTGCCCTTGAGTTCGATGGTGAGGTAGGAGATGCAGCGCCGTGCGTCGAGCTGGTACGGCGCGGTGATGGCCTGTGTCGGGCAGATGGCTATGCAGGCTTGGCAGGTGCCGCAGTGATTCTCCTGCGGCGCGTCTACCGGCAGCGGCAGGTCGATGTATATCTCGCCGAGGAAGAACCAGGAGCCCTGCTCGCGGCTCAGCAGCAGGGTGTGCTTGCCGCGCCAGCCCAGGTGCGCCTTCTGCGCCAGTTCCACTTCCAGCACCGGCGCGCTGTCGGTGAACACGCGGCACTGGCAACCCGCCTCGGCACGGATCTGCTGCGCCAGCTTCTCCAGCCGGTTACGCAGCACCTTGTGGTAATCGCGTCCCAGCGCGTAGCGCGAGACGAAGGCGCGGCTGCCGTCGGCCAGCACCTCATGCGTGTCCTTCACCTGCTGCGGGTAATAGTTCATGCGCAACGAGATCACGCGCACTGTGCCCGGCACCAGCTCGGCCGGACGCGCGCGTTTGGCGCCATGTTTTGCCATATAATCCATCGCGCCGTGATGGCCGTCCGCCAGCCATTGCAGCAAGTGTGCTTCGGCGGCATCGAGCCGGGTGTCGCTGATGCCCACCGCCTGAAACCCGAGCGCATTGCCCCACGCCTTGATGCGCGCGGCGAGTGCGTCGTAATCCTGTCGAGGTGTCCCGTTTTGCATGACCCGAATCATAACCCGATAGCCCTGCCCGATGAGGCCGCCACGACGGCGTTCGCGGCGCGTCTCGCGCATGCGCTGCAGCCGGGGCTGGTGATCTATCTGCGCGGCAACCTCGGCGCGGGCAAGACCACGCTGGTGCGCGCGCTGCTGCACGCGCTGGGCTACACGGGGCGCGTGAAAAGCCCCACCTACACATTGCTTGAGCGTTACGAAGCAGGCAGGTTACACTTGCGCCACTTCGACCTGTATCGCTTCCGCGATGCCGAAGAATGGGAGGGTTCCGGTTTCCGTGACGAGTTCGATGGGCACAACATTTGTCTGGTGGAGTGGCCGGAACAGGCCTCGGGACTGTTGCCCCCTGCGGATATCAGCATCACCTTCGAAATACTCCAGGATGGTCGCGAGATCATGCTGCATGCCTACACCGATGCAGGGCGGAAATGCTTAAGCGCGCTCTGATCCTCATTTCTTTGCTGCTGTGGCTGCCCGCCGCCCTCGCCGAGACCGCCATCAGCGCCGCGCGTATCTGGCCGGCGCAGGACTACACGCGTCTGACGCTGGAATCGAAACATCCGGTCCAGTACAAGCTGTTCGCCCTCTCCAACCCGCACCGGCTGGTGATCGATCTGGAGGATGTCGCTCCCGGCAGCGCGCTGACCGAGTTGGCCGACAAGGTCGGCAGCAACGATCCCTACATCACCAGCATCCGCGTCGGCCGCTTCAAACCCGGCGTGATCCGGCTGGTGCTCGACCTCAAGGCCGAGGTCAAACCGCAGTTGTTCAGCCTCAAGCCGGTGGCCGAATATGGCCATCGTCTGGTGCTGGACGTCTACCCCATGGTCGCCATCGACCCGCTGATGGCGCTGCTGCAACAGGGCGAACCCGGCGCGGACTCCACCGCCGCCGCCAGCGCGATCGCCGAAGCGCCCGTCATCGAGACCACGCCCGGCCCCGAGATCACACCGCTGCCGACGATCATGCCCGAACAGCGCTTCTTCCCGCCCTCGCAACCCGAGCTGCGCAACCGCGTGTTGCTCATCGCCATCGATGCCGGGCACGGCGGCGAAGACCCCGGCGCGCGCGGCTACCGCGGCACGCGCGAGAAGGACATCACGCTGTCCATCGCGCGCCGACTGAAAGCTCAGATCGACGACACGCCCGGCATGCGCGCCATCCTGATCCGCGACGGCGACTACTTTATCCCGCTGCACGGCCGAGTGGAAAAAGCCGAGAAGGCACGCGCCGACCTGTTCGTCTCCATCCATGCCGACGCCTTCGTGCGCCGGCATGCGCGCGGCTCGTCGGTGTTCGCGCTGTCGCAGAACGGCGCCACCAGCGCCAGCGCGCGCCTGCTGGCGAAGAAAGAGAATGATGCCGACCTGATCGGCGGCGTGAATTTCGCTGTGAAAGACCCCTACCTCGCGCGCACGCTGGTCGACCTGTCGCAGACCGCCGCCATCAGCGACAGCCTGAAACTCGCCAAGCACGTGCTCAAGGAAGTCGGGCAGATCAACACCCTGCACCGCGGCCGCGTCGAGCAGGCCGGATTCGCCGTGCTGAAATCGCCGGAGATCCCTTCGATACTGGTGGAGACCGCCTTCATCAGCAATCCGGACGAAGAGCAGCGGCTGAAGGATGACGCCTATCAGGAGAAGATGGCGCGCGCCCTGCTGGGCGGCATCAAACGCTACTTCGCGCAGAACCCGGCGCTGTCGAAACCAAGGTACGCGCAGAACGAATGAGCATCGCTAACGCAGCAAAACAAAAGGAGCCGCAAGGCTCCTTTTGTTATTACGCGCGGGCGGCGTGGTATGGTCTGGTGAAAATAATTGCGATGCTGACCCCGTTGATTAAAATTCATTTGAATCTTATTGATTCTGGTTTTGTTTACACATTATTTATCCAAACATCTTTTATCCATGCGCTCAGGGTAGGCCATACATCACTATTCATTCCGTTACTTGTCCAGAAGCGAACAGTATTTTCTTTGGTCAGACAATAATAATCACTATTATCTTCACATATTGGGAGCCAATCTTTTGGCACACCAAGCGCTTGTGCTTCAATGATTGCTGCACTTAGCTCACTTCTACTTGACTTGTCCGCAGTTATAATCAAAGGGTCAATTGATCCATACAATATGGTGCTAGCGTTTTTTAAGAAATATTTGTAGTCTTCACTAAAAAATATCCCTATATCATTCTGATAATAATCAATCAAAGAGTCGTCGGGTGGCGGTGTTTTTATGCGAACGCCATTTGCCAGTTCAGTCAATACATCAATAGTATGAATCAGTTCATTTGTCGCCATACTTACCTCTTGAAATCATTTGCTCTACTCATCCAGTAGTCAGATCTCCATTTATTAAAATCCGACCTATCAATTCCAGATGGTATATCACTACCAGAATTTATATGGATTGTTGCACTATTGCCTTGATGGAAAGACTGAGTTACCTCAGCAATTGGCCCATCTTGCGATTGAAGCATGTGATGAAGATTTACCGGCCTCCCGTCTGGACCGATTGGCGCTCTACCTGCTTGCATAAGTTCTAAGTTCGTCATGCCCGTTTTAGGGTCAACCAAATCTGGTGATATCAAATCATTGCGCTGATAGACTTTGTTCCCAGAAAATTGGATCGGCTCTTGTGACCAATAATTTCTTTGTTGCCCAAAATATTGGCTTGCCTCCACCTTCTCCGTCGTCGNNCGACAGCTTGGTGTTCCCACCAAACACCTTATCAAACACCTTGAAGCCGAACTTCCCAACCCCGAACTCGGCAAGCCCCATCAGACCTTCCAATCCCAATTCAGTTACGCGATCCCGTTCGCCCGGATAGGTTGAGGGGTCGAACGAGTCGAGTACGCGCTGACCTTCAGTTGAGTTGTATGCCCCTGTCAGTTGCTTGTTTCCGTCCAGCATGTCGCCATAGGAAATCGTACTCAATCCAAGCCCCACGGGTACGAGCGCGCAGCTAATCAGAGTTCCGCCGCAGGCAGCCGCCCCGCCAGCAGCCATCGCACCACCGCCTACTGTACCCACTGCACCGCCTACAACTCTGACGCCGCCTATTGTGCGTGTCATTCCCTCGTCATGCTTTGCCAAGAAATCGTTTGCGGCATCTCTTCTGGTATACCCGGAATAGGAGAACGCTCCAGTCTGCACCAAGGCTTGCTGTGTATCTTTGTATCGTTCCCCTTCTTGTTGCAGCGCTTGCAGCTTTTCGTAATTCGGGTCGCTTGGCGGTACGCCATCCGCGCAGTGCGCCAGCGCGCATGCGGCAGCATCCAATTCGTGCCTTTCCCTGTCTGACTTGCCTTCCTTGGCCTTGGCCAATGCTTCGGACTCTTCCTGATGCAGCAACCGATTGTTCTCAACCGCATTCCCCGCTGCTGCCGCAGCCAGATTGATCGCCGCCGCATCCCCGCCCGTCAACGCCGCCGCCACCCCCGCCATCAACTTGGAGAAATTGATGGTGTTGGTCTTCATTTCGGCAATCTGTTCCTGGCTCATGCCTGCCGTGCTGTCCGGCGAGTAGAGTTCCGCCGTGATCTCACCCACCACCGCCCCTAGTGCCCCGCTGCTGCAATCGTTGGCCTTGGCCGCACCCAGCGCACATCCTGCGAGAGCGTGGGCAAGTTTGTGGGTGACGTTGTTGAAGGTTTTGTCTTGCTTCTGGTCGCCGATCCAGTTGGCTGCTGTTGCCGCACCGGTATCGATGAGGGCGTTCTTGAGGCTTTGTTCGAGCATCTGTTGCAGGTCGCCGCCATTGATGGCGTGATTAACGACGGTGCTGGCTGTGTTGTTGATGACGTTCTTTTGCAGAATGTCCATGAAGTCGGATTTGGCGTTGATGCTGCTCAGACTTGTTTTGCCATCGGCAATTGTCATGGTCTGGCTGAGACCGGAGAGAATGCCCGCCGTGATCATGGAGGTGACCAGTGCCTTGACGTTCTCGCTCTTGCCCATGTCGTCGAGGGTCTTGCCGACGTTGCCTTTGTTGTTGATGAGGCTGAGGGTGGCTTGGGTAGCAAGGGTGGTGATGGCGGCTTGAACGACGGCGGTGGTGACGACCGCAGTAGTGGTGGCCGCGGTACCCACAACGGCGGATCCAGCCCCCGCCGTAAAGTACGTCACCACAATCGCAATCACAGCGGACGCTTCACCGGTCAGCCCTTCATGCGCATAGTCCCAATGCTGCAAGGCCGCATTGACTTGTTGCAGTTTGACGCTATCGGGTTTGTCTTTCGCCATCAGGGCGAGTTGGCCTATCCATTCCTGGCCGGGTTTGCTGGCGAGGTTCTGGATGTGGTCGGTGAAGCGTTGTTCGTCACGGATCCGTTTCTCTTCGGCGACTCTGATGGCTTTGGCAGCTTTTTCTGCTGCCTTTTCTGCGGCTTTGGCGGCGCGCTCGGCAACGATGGCGTCGAGCTCTTCCTTGCTCAGAGGTTTGCCATCGGCACCGTGGGTGGGCATGGGTTCTTCGACTTCAACCACTTCCAGTTCCACCGGAGCCGGGGCTTCGGCGGGGACTTCGGGGATGTCGACGATGATCTCGCCGGTGGCGTTCACCGTTAAACCACCCCGCTCGCCCTGAGCTTGTCGAAGGGTGCCTGCCTTGATGTTGGCGAGTTTGAGGGTTTCTTTCATTTCGCCGTGGCCGCTGCTGCTTTGCCAGGGCATGCTGTTGCTACTGTCTTCTACGCTGTAGTAGCTGCTGTCCTTGATGGCGGCGAAGGTGATGTCGCCTTTGACGGCTTCGGTCTTGATGCTGCCGTCTTCGTTGTAGGTGGCTTCGGTTCCCGCACTAAGGTCGATTGCGCCCCCCGCTTCAAGGGTGCTGGCTTCGATGCGGGTGTCGCGGCCGGAGCGGGTTTTGATGTTGCCGCTGGTGACGAGGCTGGTGACCTGGTTGGTAACGGTCTGGCTTTCGAACTTGTTGTTCATGCGCCGGGTGTCGGTGTCGTTGAGGCTGCCGTCGGCACGGAAGGTGAAGCCGTCGGTGGAGAGTTTCTCCTGATGGGAGCTGCTGCGGGTGTTGGCGGCGGCGAGCAGGAGGATGTCGTTGCCTGCTTCGAGTTCGATGCCGCCCAAGCCTGCCTTCACATCGGTGGCCTGCAGCATGATGTCGCGGCCCGCATTGATCTTGACGCTGTCGCCTTGCACGGTGCTGCCGCTGTAATCGAGGCTGTCGAAGGTGTCGGTGATGGTGCGGCGGATCTTGGTGAAGAGGTTGGGGTTGGTGACGATGAGAGTGCTGCTGCTCTGGCTGAGCGTGTCTTGCCCCGCCAGCATGGCGACGGTGCCGCCTGCGGTGAGGTTGATCTTGCCGCTGTCTTGTTCGCCTTTGCCGGATTTGAGTTTGGCGCTACTGCTATCGGTCGGCTCAGCCTGAATGGAGGCCATGCCGCCTTCGTCACCGGTAAGCGGGGTACGCCAAAGCTTGTCCGCCTCTGTACCGGCTGCCAGGTCGGAGCCGAGCACCACCAGGTCGCCTCCGGCCATGATGTTGAGGTTGCCTTTTTTGCTGGTCAAGCTGCTGCGGTTCTCGCTCTGGTTGGTGCCGTCGGTGCGGGCTTTGCTGGTGATCTCGGGACCTTTGTTGGTAATGTTGAAGGCATCCTTGACCTGCCAACCAGTGGTGATTTCGTGGCTATAGTGCTCGGAGCCGTAAGTGTCTGTGGCGGCGACGATGTTGACACTGCCCATCGCGCCCACGTCGATGTTGTGCTCGGCTTCGACGGCGCTACCTTCGATGTTGATGTCTTTGCCGCTTGAGATGCTGATACTGTCACCGCTCAGGCTGCTGCCGATCGTATCGGTGCGCCAGGTTTCGTCACGCTTAGTGCGTCTGGTAGTTGTGGTGAAGCCGCTCGATTCGGTATGCAGTTCGGTGTAAGTGGTGTGTTCTTCTTCCGTTACGCCGATGTTGACGTTGCCATCTGCAGCCACTGCGATTGTGCCGTTCTTGCTGGTGATGTTGGCACTTTGTAGGGTGATGTTACCCTTGCCATCGGTGCGGCCGGCAGTGTTGGAATCATTGCTCCCGGAACCATCTGGGTTCGTTGTGGCGGCTGCATTCAACTGTGTGGCAATAAGCGTGATATTGCCACCACTATTGATGGAACCAGCGAGAACTCTTTCATCGTATCGTTTCTCCGCCGCATAGAAGTTGTCTTCTCCGGTGGTGGTTTGGCTCATTCGATAGCTGTCTTTGGTTGCATCTATCGTCAGGTCACCCCCTGCCACAAGCATTGCTTCTTTGCCAACTTCGACGGTTGCCGAAGTCAGACGCATATCATTGCCAGACACAAGCGTTAAACTGCCGCCGGTCTTGATGGCGCTGGTGTGGTTGGTGATTTGTTTTGTGTCGTAGTGGAAATTACTGTTAGCTACTGTGGCCGTCGCTTCCTCCACTATGGTGTCGACAGTCAGGTTGCCTCCTGCGTTTAGCGTGGCATTACCACCGGCTTCCACGTTAGCGCCGGAAATGGTGATGTTGTTCTCTGCATTCATGCTGAGATTTTCAGTTGCACTGATAGTGCCGGTGTCCAATACCAGCGTATTGCTTGCACCGAAGCTTGCATCGCCGTATTTGATGGTCTGGGTAAGTGTGGAGTTGAGGATGTCGCGCCCTGCACTGAGTTGGACGCTTCGGCCGCGAATCATCCCGGATTCGTTGCGGATGTCGTTTCCCGCATTGAGGGTGAGTTCACCCAGGCTACTGATGGTGCCGTTTTTGTTGAAGATGTCGTTGGCAGCAAGCATCACGGCAGTATTGCCTTTGATTCTGCCTGAGTTAGCCAGCATGCCAGTCGCATTGATGTCGATCACATCGGCGGCGATCAATGCCCCGTTGGGTTTGAGGTCGGCAGTATGCAAGCTGGTGAGATAGACTTTTGGTACAAGCACCTTGGTCATATCTCCATTCGGCAAAGTGACCTTCTCTTCAACCATCCAGAGAATATCCATGGTCAACGCTGCGACTTGTTCTTTCGTCAGCGTCAGTCCGGTAACGAGCTTGAGTTCTTTTGCCGCGGCTATTCCGGAATCCATCAGTGCTTTGATTTCATCTTGTGCATTTGCATAAGGGGCGATAAAACGACGTCCCGTTAGCTGGGTAACTTGGTCGTTGATCAATTTCTGCTCATAAAACCCATCACCCAGTCGCCTCTGGGTATATTGCGGATCCAGCGTCAAACGCTCAAGCATGTAGTCACTCGAGATGAAGCTCTGGTAGTTGGTAAACCGGGAATCGGTGACGACCAGATAATCCTGATCCGGTGCCGGATTTATAGTGTAGAGCCCGCTCGACGGTAACGTGATAACCTCGGGAATATCACTGTCTGCGGGATTCGCGGTTTGCGCACCACCTATCGTGGTATTGGTGGCTACTTCTGTATGCACCACCAAACTTCCGCCCGCGGTAATCGCGCTGGGAATTGTGCTGAGGGCAGTGCTATGTGAAATCTCAGGAGATGGAATTGTGGAACCTTCACTGCACGTATCCGGCCACCACCAAGAGCCACATTCGTAGTATCTAACCATATTGGAGGTGCCAACGGTCGAGACGGTCCGGTTGAGCTGAAATGCGGTATTCGTAACCGAAGATGAATTGGGCACAATACCAGTGCTTGTGGAAGTTTTTGAAGTCTTGATATCGTTAATCGTGATATCGCCGCCAGCAGCAATGGTGCTGACGTAGTTATTCAATTCCCCTGTTGGGCCCAGATTGATATTGATGTTGCCGGAGGCACGTATTTGCGCTTCTCTTGGTTGCAGCGCCAGATTAACCACCTGATCTGTTGTTGTGGTAATGGCGCTACGCGAGGTCTCTGTTGCGCCCGAAGATGATGTCTGAATCTGCGACGGATGAATGTTAACGTTTGGGTTGAAACCGGGATAGTAGCTGACGTTGTAATACTGGCCTTGTTTATCAAGGGCATCAAACGACAGCACAGTGCCGTTATTGAGACGAACGGTATAGCCCCCGCCCCATACCCAGTTCGTCGTCGATGACGCGATGTCTGAGGCATTAATAACCTGGGTGGTTCGCACCAAGTTCCCATTCCAGTCCGTACTTGTGCTGCTGTATTGAACTGCAGCATAACTTGTTGACGAGATGTTCTCATAATAGACAGTTGGCGCATTACTATAGGATTCATTGCCAACGACGTTAAACGACTGCGTTGTGAAATTCAGGCCAACCATGTCCTGAGTAAAAAAACCGCCTTGGATCGGCGCATCCGCAGCGGTATATGGCCTGTTCCATGAAAAATAACTCGTATTGGTGTAATTGGTTGGTGTCGTCAGGCTTCTCGTTACAACCGATCTCACAACATCGGTTGGTATGATTGTCGGGCGCTGATTATCAATAATGGCCGCACCGATATTGATGTTGCCGTCAGCCTCGATCAGCGAGCTTTTTGTAAGCGAACTGCCTTCATTCACTATCCGCTGCGTCAGGCCGGTGTAATTGCCGTTGGCATCCATCGCATTGTTTGCAGCAATGTTGAGGTCTCCCATGCTGTAAATTTCAGCCCCGTCAAAATTACCGAGTTGATTGGTGATCCACAGGTCAATATTTGTGGTCGCACCGATGATGGCGGAATTGCTTTGGTTGGTGAGATTGTTGGCAGTAATCGTTACATAGTCGCCTATGATCGATGCGTTGTTGGTAAAGTTGCTTGCTGTAACCGCAATGACGCTTCCGTCAATGCGACCGTCGTTTGTAATGTCACCAGTAGTAGTCAGCCCATTGGTGGTGAGTATTGTTTGGGTAGCGTTGAACGACCCACCTGCTTGATTGAAAATATTCGCGGCGGAAACAGTTAAACGCCCCTGTGCCTCGAGCGCGGTCTGGTTGGTAAAATTGCCGCTGGTATTGAAAAGCAGATTGCGGTTGGCAAAGAGCACATTGGTTGCAGCATTGGTGTAATCGCTTTGCAGGGTAATACTGACGTCGTTACCGGCAATAGCCTTGCCGCTACCGGTGAGAGCGTTGGCGATGATGGTCAGGTTTTGGTCGCTGCCGATCCGGCCATCTGCGTTAATAAGGCTGCCGTTAGATGCAGTCAGACTTATGTTGCCATTTCCATCGAGTGCATTGACGATCAACCCATTGGTATTGTTTATGTTGCCTGCCGTAGCAGTAAGGGTGATTCCAGTCCAGGCGTTGGTATTGCTATTAGTCAGATTGATCTCAGAAGCCCTGATACTCATGCTGTCACCAGCAATATTGCTTCCTGTAGCAGCAGTCTGGTTCTGTGTGATGATTTCCAGGTTGCCGAACTGCGAAGCGTTACCGTAGACATCAATCCCAGAACCCAATGTGCCCGTTGAATTCAGGCTGTCTGCCTCAAGGGTAAGATTGCCACCGGCCGTCAACAACCCCGCGTTGGAAATGCCACCTGTACTGGTAAGTAACGCATCTTGCTGGCTGTAGAGAATTCCGTAGTTGTTGATACTGGTGTCGCTGTGGATTGCAATGTTGCCGGGGGTAGTGATGCTGCCGATGGCAGTAGTGTTGCCCCCCAAGGTGATCTGGCCCGCGTTATCCAATGTGAAATCGCCCGCTTGCGCCGAGAGGTTGCCCAAACTGTTGACGCCGACTCCAGCCTCGGTGCCGATGAGGCGTATTTTGTTGGCATACATGCCGCCCAGCAACGCGACGTCGATGCCAACAGTGGGCTGCGCTCCGGTGCCCGGGATGAGTTGGACGCCGAGGGTGTTGTAGTTGACCCGGTTGGCGCCGGTAATGACGTTGAGGTTATTCGCCCAAAGTTCGCCATTGACCTGGACGCTGCGGGTGATGATATCCAGTTGACTGGTGTTGCTGGCATTCATGCCCGCTGCGCCGATCTGGATGTCACCGCCGGTGACGCGGAAGTAGTCGAGACTGCCGCCCACGCCCATGACGGGCGCACCCGTGGTGAGCACGCCGCGACTGGCGTTAATGAAGCCGCAGCCGTTGCAGGTGATGCCGTTGGGGTTGGCGATGATGACTTCGGCTTGTTGTCCAGCGACTTCGGTGTAGCCGTTCAGTTGGCTGCGGCTGGTACTGGTGACTTCGTTGAGGATGATGCGCGCGCTGCCGTTGACAAGGTTGGGATTGGCGCCAACGTATCCGGCTTGCTGGGTCAGTACGGACTCTTGGCTGTTGTTGAGGATTACGCCTGCGGGACCGACGTTGAATTGGGTGTACTGGTTGTGCGAAACGCCTGCGGCGCTGGGCGGCGCGATCTGTACCAGCGGCAACCCGTTGGCGGTGACATCGACGAGCGGGCGGTTGTTCGCCGCGGCTGCCTGATCGGCAATGACTTCGGCCGTGACGACCAGCGGTTGGCCGATGTAGGCAATGAGGGTGATCCAGGCAATGGCTCGGCGGAATGGCGAGGGACGAACCAGTGCGTTGTCGTCCAAGCTCTGTTCATTGTTCGCTTGTTTGCGTGTGCTCATGGCTTACCTCTCAAATACTGTCGTTGCCGTTGATTCGGGTTTGGTCGATCAAACTTGATACATCAGCTTAAAACCCGCCAATCGCTTGGCGGGTTCCGGTTCGGACAATGGCTACTTGTCCTTGTCGTTCAGGATGCCAGTGCACCGTTAGAATTTGTAGACCACGCCTGCCGACGTGACGGTGTATTTGCCGTCGGTCTGATCCGAAGTACTGCCGATGGCATACTTGTCATAGCCGATACGAATCCCGAGCGCCTGGCTGATGTTGTATTGAGCGCCCAGACCATAAGCAACAGCAGTCCTGGTCACGCTGTAATTGGCCGGGGTGCAGATGTTGCAATCGACTTTAAGTGACGTGCTGGCATAGCCCAGTTTGCCGAACACGGCAATACTCTCGCTGACCGGCAACATGCCTACCACGCTGAAGGAGGTAGCCGTCGTGGTAATGGGGTGTGCGGCTTGTGCATATACCTTGCCAAAGTCGGTGTATTGCAGCTCGAGCGCCAGATTCTTGTTCACCTGATAGCCGCCCAGGAAGCTCAAAGAAGTATCGGAACTTTTCTCAAAGCCGGTATAAGGAGCGCCAGATACCGCTGCACGCCCAAGATTGGCCCCCACATAAAATCCGTTGTCAGCCGCAACTGCGGGAGTCGCCACTGCCGCCACAAATATTGCCAATGCAAACGTCTTCTTCATTTCAAGACTTCCTTTCAGGTTAATAAAACAAACTTACAAAAAAATGACTCGAGCCCTTTGGTTTTTTGGGATGTGGTGGACTCAAAAAACATCATCGCTATCCGCATCACATTCGATGAATCACATCTGGTACATCAAATTGAAACCTGCCGCGGGTTCGTCGGTGCGGTAGTGCTGCGGTTTGTACAGTGCCCATCCGGCGAAGATGTCGTATGTCAGCCCCTTTGCCATGCTGCCCCGCAGCCCGGTGGCACAACCTGCCAGCTTGTTGCCAATAAGATTGGCGACGTTCTCGCCGTACACTTTTCCGAAGTCCAGCCCCACGTAGGCGGTTTGCGCTGTATCGACAATGGGAATGCCGATCTCGTTACGCAGGAAGAAACCTTTTTCGGCCCCCAGGGAGGATTCACCGTCAAAACCGCGCACTGTCCAGCGGTTGCCGATGGCGAACCATTCGCTCGCATACAGGGCGGTGTTGGTGTTTTGCGCCCGGAAGGTGGCGCTGTAGCTGAGCGCCCTTTCATTCAGCTTGAATGGCATGCTCAAGGAAATATCCAGCGTTTCGAGTTTGTAGCGGTATCGCGGGCTGTTGCCGGGAATGTTGGCCGCTTCTCTTTGTGCGCCGAACCATGGCGCGCCCCAACGATAGGCCAGGGTGGTGTCGATCTGGGTTTGCCCGATGTTGTGCTTGTGGATCAACGCGAGTTCGGCCAAGGTCGTCATGCGTTTCTGCACTTCCACTTCGGTGTCGTCGATATACGAATGGCTTGCGCGCGTACCCGTTCGAAATTGCAGGCTGCTTTTGCTGAACTGGTCGCGATGGAACAGGTAATTGATCTTTGCTTCATAACTCTGGGATCTGCCGCTGGAGACGAAGCTTTGTACGGCTCCGGCAATGCGCTGGTGATATCTGGATTCGTTGGCGGATATCGTGGTCGTCCAGTATCCGAACGGGACCGAGTAGGAGAGGTTATTTCCTTCTGTGCCGCGCATGTTGCTGTTGCGGTCGCCATCGGTGCTGGTGCCGATATTGAGGATGTCGTTCAGCCCCAGCGGGTTGTCCCAGCCAAGTTGCAGTCCGGCCTGTGTTTTGCCGGTGCCTTTTGCGCCAGTGTCATCCAGATTGATGATGGCCTTCCAGGGCTTGATGCGTTTGACGGTGATGACGATGTCGCTTTCACCCAATTCGCCTGCCGGTACGATCTGCATATCGACTTCCTGGCTCGTCACTCGCTTCATCTGCTCCAGGCCCTGCTCCAGGTCACGCAGGTTGAGGAGCTTTCCGCCAGATGTCGGAAAAGCGTTCTTCCATGTTCCGGCAGTTTCGGCATCGGCGAATCGCAGTTCATGGATGACGCCGGGTACCAGGGTCAATTTGAGTATGCCGCTCAACATATCCTGCTCGGGTATCCCGATCCGGGTGGTGGAATAGCCGCGTCCCAGTATTTCTGCGGTCACCCCCCTGACGATGAAGTTGATCCCTTCTCGTCCTATGCATTTGCCGGTGAACTGTTCCAGATAGTCCTGGGCAAATCGGAAAGTGTCCCACCAGGTGGTGCTTGCGCCGATACGTTGCGTGGAGGGCGGGAGTTTGGCCGGCACTTCCAGAACGAAGTGCTGGACGGTGAAACAGGGGGTTTCCGATACTGGAAACTGAACTGGCGCTTCTTTCACCATTTCGCCTTGCAGGTTTACGCTGGGCGCCTGTTGCTGGCGCTCGCGTTCCAGTGCTTCCTGTCGGGTTCGGTTGCGCAGCTCTTCACTGTCGGTCGTCTCTATGGCCGCATGACCGTTCCCGGCAAAGATGAATGCTGCGAATGCAACCATATATATTGAAACGCTTTTGTTAGTTGTAGACTTACTTTGCATCGTTGTGAATCGCGCGGCTTGATTTGCAGTGATCGATTACGACTGGCAAAACAACGCAGATCTATTCCCATAAAGTTGGCGCGGGAATATAGCTTCGGAGTTGTAATAATGAAATATGCCATTTGGCCTATATCTTTTTCAGTCACAGCCAATAGAATAATTATTTCTTTTACAAACATGCGGATATAAATAAATACCAGAGCCTGCGGCATTATGTCGCGTCGCAAAAAACACAAAAACCGCAAAATCATGTTGCCCATTTCCTGCAATCGACATTTGCCACACCGCAATAAAGGGCTTGTTGACCGCCAATACAGGGTGGAGTAGCGTGCGCGGCGATTCTTAACTTAAAACGCCTGCCAACAGAGGGTAATGTGCAATTTATTTCCAGAAAACTACCGTTTCTAGCCTGCTTGCTGCTCTTCCTGAACACATTTGCGCTTGTTGGTTGTGACGGAGGAAAAGAGCCTTCGAGTGCTCGCGCTGAACCAAAAAGCATTGCTATCACCCCTGCTTCCGCGACCATAACCAAGGGTGAAACGACCAGTTTGGCGGCGATCGGAACCTATGCCGACGGGACATCGGCCGACATTTCTCATGCTGTCGAGTGGAAATCTGCAGAACCAGCCACAGCGAAGGTAGAAAGTGCTACCGGAATTGTGTCCGGCATTTCAATCGGAACAACGACGATAACGGCCACATTGAACGGCGTAACTTCTGTTGCGACACAGATCAGTGTTACCGCTGCAACCCTGACCGTCATCACAGTATCGACAGTCGCCGCCACCATCGCCCAGGATGAAACCGCTACTTTTACAGCCATCGGCACTTATTCGGACAACACCACTGCCAATATTTCCAGCCGAGTCAGTTGGAACTCGGATCGTCACTCTGTGGCCACGATCAATAAGCACGGTCTCGCTACCGGTGTCAGTGCAGGCAGCAGCTTGATCACTGCAAAATTGGGAAAGATCGTTTCCACCGCAACTCCTTTGACTGTCGCCTACGCTGTTGGCGGCACTTTACGCGGCTTGGCACCAGGCAACAGCATCACTCTGACCAACAATAACTCGGACAAGATCAAGCTCGCCACGAATGGTGCTTTCTCGTTCCCCACCCGGCTGGCGACAGGTAGTTCATATCGGGTATCTATTGCATCACTGCCCGCGAAGCAACCTTGCACGCATATATATGGTGCAGGCAGAGTGCAAAGGGCCAGGGCACCCAGTCTTCTTGTCTTTTGTGGTTTTCCGGCGCGTGGCGAAATAGTCAAGTCCGCCGGCCTATTGACTGCACGTCGCGACCACACCACGACCTTGCTGCCAAACGGAAAAGTGCTGGCTACAGGCGGAGTAGGCGCAAAGGATAATCTCGCCAGTGCTGAGTTGTTCGATCCCGCCACAGAAAGTTGGACTGCGACCGGTGTGCTTGTATTGGCACGTCGAGGCCACACCGCCACTTTGCTTCCAGATGGAAAGGTGCTTGTCGCCGGGGGTCTGGATACAGCGTTCACCCGTCTGTCCGGTGCGGAGCTATACGACATGACCGCAGCGCATTGGACTGCTACAGGGCGCCTCTCAATAGCGCGCTCGCAACACACTGCAACTTTGCTGCCCAACGGAAAAGTACTGGTGACAGGTGGCGTTGGCGCATTGGGAACGGGAACGTTGGCGAGCAGTGAGCTGTATGACCCGCATACCGGACAGTGGACCACAACAGGCAATCTCTCCGCAGCGCGTTCGCAACACACAGCCATTCTTCTTCCCGACGGCAAAGTGCTGGTTTCGGGAGGGGTGGGAGCGGCAAATGCAGGTACGCTGGCCAGCACCGAGATTTACGATCCGCTCACGGGACAGTGGTCCGCAAAGGGTGATCTTGCAACAGCACGTTCGCAGCACAGCACCACGTTGTTGCCCAACGGCCAAGTACTCGTGGCAGGCGGGATCGGTACGACCGGGAGCCTTGCTTCCGCCGAGTTGTTCAACCCCGACAAAGGACGTTGGATTCCCACGGGGAATCTGACCACGATGCGTTACCTGCATACGGCCACCCTGCTCCCCACCGGCAAGGTGCTTGTGACCGGCGGGGTCGGCGTTGCCGGTGCCAGCCAGCTTGCCAGCTCGGAATTGTATGATCCTGAAACCAGGCGCTGGGCTGTAACGAGCAGTCTCTTGATGGGACGAACACAACATACGGCGACACTGCTATCTAACGGAAAGTTGCTGGTGACAGGCGGTACCGGAAAGAGTGTATTGGCCGATTCCGAATCCTACTGGTAAGACCACTCCCGGATTTTCACTTCGAGTTATCGAGCAAAAACTCCAGCCGCATGCCAAGCGTCCCGCTGGATTTGAAATTGCGCGCTTTTGGAAAGTGAATCTGGGGACTCAGTTCAAAGAATACCCATTGCCGATGGACGCGGTATCGGTACGACAGCAGGAGCACATAGTCTGTCACATGCGCATTCGGCCGGCTGCTACCGAGAGCGCTGGCCTGATACAACACGGCGGCACGGTTGTTCAGTTTGTGGAAGAGGGAGAAGTCCTGGCGCATGTCGAGGTTCTCCGTATCCTTGAGCCAGGTGGCGATGCTGGTGGCGCGGAACAGTAGCGGCTCGCTGATCGGCCGCTCGAAATCGATTTGCGTCGTTTCGCCGAGTCCGATGCTGTTGAACCAGAAAGCCGTCTCCGCCGCTTTTATCTTCCATTCTTCCAGCGGTAACTCATAACTGACCCGACCGCGCACAAAGGGGGTCGTGCTGATCCCCTGGAACTTGAGTCCGCCGTCGGTACTGTAGTGCCAGCGCTCTTCTTCGGTCTTTTCGTAGCGCACACCGGCGCCGTAGCTATCCGGAACTGTCTTGGTGCCGGTCCGCACGGGCTGGTTGCGCGATGCGTCTGTGCTGGTGTTCTTGTCCGGATCGGTCTCGATCAAGAGATGGAGTTTTTTTTCCGTGTTGGGCAGGCGCACCTTGGCACGACCGGCGTAAACGAACTGGCGGTCCCCGCCGTATCCCGTCACGCGGGGGATGTCGATCTGCAGCACGCTGTCGTTGCTCTCCTGGAAGTTGCGGTCGTCGCCGAAGAACCGGTCGACACTGTTCACGAACCCGATGAACTTCTCCGCCAGATAGTCGCGCGGCGCATCGGCCACGCCGATGATCTCGGCCAGCGGCTCAGGTGCCGGTTCGGGCGGCGGGGGCGCTTTGGGTTTCTTCTTCTTTTTTGATTTTGCCGGTGCCGGTTTTGCCGGCTGGGCTGGAGCCTGCACAGCCGGTTTTATTTCCGTCTGCGGCTGCGCTGTGTCCACCACTTCCGATACCGCGGCCATCGGCACCGCAGGGAGCGCCAGCATCACGGCCAGTGACAGACATGCCGCGACTCCGGAAGGTCTTGCGGTTGGTAGCATCATGCGTGTCAGGCGGGGAACACCCCGGTGGACAGATAACGGTCTCCGCGGTCGCAGACGATGAACACGATGGTGGCGTTCTGCACCTGTTGCGAGATACGCAGCGCAATGCCAAGCGCGCCGCCGGAGGAGATGCCGCAGAAGATGCCTTCCTCATGTGCGAGGCGGCGCGTCATCTCTTCGGCGTCTTTCTGTCCAACGTACTCGATACGATCCACGTTCTTCGGGCTGTATATCTTCGGCAGATAGGCCTCGGGCCATTTGCGGATGCCGGGGATCTGCGCGCCCTCCTCCGGCTGCGCGCCAATGATCTGTATGGCGGGGTTCTGTTCCTTGAAGTAGCGCGCGCAGCCCATGATGGTGCCGGTGGTGCCCATACTGCTGACGAAGTGGGTGATTTTGCCCTGCGTGTCGCGCCAGATCTCGGGCGCGGTGCCTTCGTAATGGGCGAGCGGATTGTCGGGGTTGGCGAACTGGTCGAGGATGATGCCGCGCCCCTCGTCGCGCAGCTTCTCGGCCGTGTCGCGCGCCAGTTCCATGCTGCCTTCTCTCGGCGTGAGCACCAGTTCTGCACCGAACGCGCGCATGGTCTGGCGGCGCTCCACGCTCTGGTTCTCGGGCATCACCAGGATCATCTTGTAGCCGCGCATGGCGGCCGCCATCGCCAGCGCGATGCCGGTGTTGCCGCTGGTGGCTTCAATCAATGTGTCGCCGGGTTTGATCTCACCGCGCTGCTCGGCTCGGCGGATCATGGAAAGCGCGGGCCGGTCCTTCACCGAACCGGCAGGGTTGTTGCCCTCCAGTTTGGCGAGGATGACATTGGAGGTATCACCGGGGATGCGTTTGAGTCTGACCAGCGGCGTGTTGCCCACATAGTCGTCCAGCGTCTTATACATGCTCAGTCCTGCAAAAAGGTAACGCCAGCATGATAAATGCTGGCGTTACCTTTTGCACTTCTAAATCGTTGCAGGGCGGGCGCGCTATTCGGCGATCCCGAAGGCATTGAACATCCCGTCGAACAGGATGGAGCTGAGATAACGCTCTCCCGAGTCCGGCAGGATGACCACGATTATCTTGCCGGCGTTCTCGGCCTTCTGCGCCAGCCGCGCAGCGACTGCGACGGCAGCGCCGCTGGAGATGCCGGAGATGATGCCTTCCTCGAGCGCGAGACGGCGGGCATACAGCACGGCGTCCTCGTTGCTCACGGTCTCGACATCGTCCACCAGCGACAGGTCGAGCGCACCAGGCACGAAGCCGGCGCCTATGCCCTGAATCTTGTGCGGTGCGGGTTTGAGTTCCTGCCCTGCACGCTTTTGCGTGAGGATAGGGCTGGCGGAAGGCTCGACCGCGACTGCGCGGATCGCTTTGCCTTTTGTCTTCTTGATGTAGCGCGTCACGCCGGTGATGGTGCCGCCGGTGCCCACGCCGGAGATGAAGATATCGACCTTGCCGTCGGTGTCGTTCCATATCTCTGGGCCGGTGGTCGCCTCGTGGATGGCCGGATTGGCCGGATTCTCGAACTGTTGCAGCAGCACGTATTTGGAATCGGATTGCGCGATCTCGGCGGCCTTCAGCACTGCGCCCGCCATACCCTTGGCACCTTCGGTCAGCACCAGTTTCGCGCCGTAGGCGACCAGCAGTTTGCGCCGCTCAAGGCTCATGGTCTCGGGCATGGTGAGCGTGAGCGGAATGCCGCGCGCGGCAGCCACAAAAGCCAGCGCGATACCGGTGTTGCCGCTGGTGGGTTCGACGATCTCTTTGCCCGGTCCGAGCAGTCCTTTTTTCGTGGCATCGTCGATCAGCGCCACACCGATACGGTCTTTCACCGAATAGGCCGGATTGCGTCCCTCGATCTTGGCGAGGATGGTCGCTTTCGCACCGTCGCCGATACGGTTCAGTTTGACGAGCGGGGTGTTGCCGACTGACAGCGAATTGTTCTCGAACAGCTGGGACATCTTTACTCTCCTGGTTACGAACGGGCAGCAGGCGGACATTATTGGGGAAGCGGGCCCATTCTACAAATCACATTTTCCTATTAGCTGATTCCAATCCCGCATAAAGAAACAGCCCATCCGGCAAAGACCGGATGGGCTGTGGGACTACGGGATTGCCGATCTACTTCTTGGCAGTGGTCTTGCCTACGGTGAACTCACTGCGCAGCTTCTCCACGGACTTGTCGCCGAAGCCTTTGACTTCGCCCAACTCATCCACACTCTTGAACGCACCGTGCTGCTTGCGATATTCGAGGATGGCGTCCGCCTTGGCGGAGCCTACCCCTTTGACCGCTTCGAGTTCGGCTTTGCTCGCGGTATTGAGATCGACCGCAGCGTAGGTGATGCCGGAGAATGCCAACGACATGAACAGAGACAGTAACAATTTCTTCATCACAGATTCCTTTCACAAAATGCAGCTCGCGCCGCGGTTGGGAAATTCCTCCTGTTTTAAAGACTGCGAAAGCTTGTAATCGTGGACTCCCTTATTTGTACTTCTCCAGCATGTAATTGACGTAACGCGCCGTGCCCTGCTCCACGGTGAGGAAAGGATCGGTATAGCCGATCTCGCGCATGGCGCCCATATCTGCCTGGGTATAGCTCTGGTATTTGCCGCGCAGTGCATCCGGGAACGGGATGTAGCGGATGAATTGCTGCTTGTGCATCTGCTCCAGCGACAGCGCGCTCTCACCCTTGGCGGCACGCAGGGCGTTGATGGTGGCCACGGCCACGTCGTTGAAGCTCTGCGCGTTGCCGGTGCCGAGATTGAAGATGCCGGATTTTTCCGGATGGTCGAGGAAGTGCATATTGACCTTGACCACGTCCTCGATGGAGACGAAGTCACGCAACTGGCCGCCGTTGGCGTAGCCGTCGCAGCCTTCGAACAGTTTCACGTAGCCGTCGGCACGATACTGGTTGAAGAAGTGATAAGCCACCGAGGCCATGCGCCCCTTGTGCTGCTCGCGCTGGCCGTAGACGTTGAAGTAGCGGAAGCCGACGATCTGCGAAGTGCGGCCGGCCCAGCGGCGGCGCACGATCTGGTCGAACAGGAATTTGGAGTAGGCGTAGACGTTGAGCGGCGATTCGTACTCGCGGCTCTCCTTGAACACGCCGCCGCCGCCGTAGACAGATGCGGAAGAGGCATACAGGAGCGGCACTTCCTCGTTCTGGCAGTGGTTCAAAAGCTCCAACGTGTAGCGGTAGTTGTTCTCCATCATGTAGCGACCATCGGTCTCCATGGTGTCGGAGCAGGCGCCCTCGTGCAGTACCGCCGCAAGGCTGTCCTCAAGTGACCCGTCCTGCAGCAGGCTGATGAAATCTTCCTTGTCGATGTAGTCGGCGATCTCGCAATCGGTGAGGTTCCTGAACTTGTCGGCGTTCTTCAGATTGTCGACCGCGATGATGTTGGTCACGCCGCGCTCGTTAAGGGCCTTGACCAGGTTGGAACCGATAAATCCGGCTGCGCCGGTAACTAAAGAAGTCGGCNNACCGATAAATCCGGCTGCGCCGGTGACGACGTAATACATGCTATCTCCTTGAATAGGGTGATGGATCTCAGATCCGGTCCGAACTTTCCCCCTCGCAGAACGCGGAGGGTATTACATTAACCATACTGACTGCAAGGGCTGGTTGAATCGAGCCCACTCAGCACTCAATCCTGTTTTTTCATATCCTGAAGTATCTCTTCGCGCGAAACCACCGCGGTGCCCAGCTTGGCCACCACCACGCCCGCCGCGCGATTGGCGATGCGCACCGCATCGCCCATGTCCGCCCCGCTCGCCAGCATCACCGCCAGTGTGGCGATGACGGTGTCGCCCGCGNNCATGCCTTCTTCGCTGCGCGTCACCAGCAGGGCATCCAGCTTCAGTTCGGTGCGCAGTTTCTGCGCCTTGGCGTTGAGCTCTTCCTCGCTCTTCCAGTTGCCGGCCACTTCGCGGAATTCGCTGCGGTTGGGCGTGAGCAGGGTTGCGCCCTGATAGCGCGCATAGTCGTCGCCCTTGGGATCGAC
>DMCN01000064.1 GCA_003445795.1 Gallionellaceae bacterium | reverse complement strand
GCGGCAGGTCGTGCCTGGGCAGTTGCCATACGCTCTTGCCGTTGTGTTGCATTGAGAAGGCGACATCCGGCCGCGACAGCGTGATGCGCTTGAACGTCTCTTCGCACCAGGCGAACTCGGTGCCCTCGCTCTTGAGGAACTTGCGCCGTGCGGGAGTGTTGAAATACAGCTCGCGCATCTCGATGGTGGTGCCGTGGGCATGAGCGGCGGGGGCGGCTGCGCTTTGCGTGCCGTCGGCAGACTCTATCTTCCAGGCATGCTTGGCATCGGCATTGCGGCTGGTGAGGGAGACCTGCGCCACGGCAGCCATGCTGGCCAGNNGCCAGCGCCTCGCCGCGGAAGCCCATGCTGGCAACCCGCTGCAGGTCATCCAGCGAGGCGATCTTGCTGGTAGCGTGACGCATCAGCGCCAACGGCAGTTGTTCTTTGCCGATGCCGTCACCATTGTCGCGGACTCGCAATAATTTGATGCCCCCACTTTCGAGTTGCACAGCAATATCCGTCGCTCCAGCATCCAGACTGTTTTCCAGCAGTTCTTTCAGCGCAGAAGCCGGGCGCTCAATGACTTCGCCGGCGGCGATCTGGTTGATGAGGAGGTCGGGAAGGAGGTGGATGGAGGACATTGGCGGATTATACCGGATGGCTGTTCCGCGCTTGAGGCTCAGACTTTGTGCAAAATATGCGGGAAGAGTTGTCACCTCAATTTTTAGTACCGCCAGGGTGCGACATTTTGTCGCGCGACAATATGACGCATTCCCATGTTTGTAACAGGTCTTTAGTATTCGCCTCGGTTTATCAACAGCAAAATACTAGGGGGATGTATGAAGAAGAAACTCATAGCCATGAGCGCTTTGCCGCTCGTGTTGTCCATGTCGTGCGTCAATCAAGCCTATGCGGAAGATGCACCTGCCATGCCAGCGGCGGAGCCGGGTAGCGTTGTGCCGGCTGTGGAAAAAGCAGCTCCTGCAGGTGGCGTGACCAAGAAGATGCTTGATGAAGTGTCGGTGACTGCGACACGTGAGGCACGCACAACTCGTGAAGTTCCCCAAGCCATCGCGGTGGTCGGAAAAGACAAGATCGAAAAGAAGCGCATGTTCAACCTGAAGGAAGCGCTGGAGGGTATCCCGGGTGTGCAGGCAGAAAGCAAGAACGGCGGTTCTGATGTGCGTTTGTTCATTCGCGGTGCTGGTGTGAAGGCGACATACGGCATTCGCGAGATCATGGTGTTGCGCGATGGCGTGCCGGTGACGGATCCGGACAGCCTGACACGTCTCGACTTCATCGACATGCAAGATATCGAGCGGGTCGAGGTCAGCAAAGGGCCTGGCAACATCTATAGCACCGGCTCTTTCGGTGGGGCGATCCAGATCATCTCCAAATCCGTGTTCGACAAGAGCGGCAATGTGGCGCGCATCGGGGTTGGTGAGCAGGGCGCCAAGAATCTTCATCTTCGCCAGGCCGGGATGATCAACGATAGCAATGCACTTGCGGTAACTACCTCTTTCAGAAAACAGGACAATCCTTGGCGCATCAGAAACATATCAGAGTCAGAGCAGATCGGGTTCAAGCATGGCCTGTTGCTGGATGGCGGGGCGACGCTGGAAAGCGAATTGACCTATGCAAATTCGCAGATGCAGCTGCCTGGCGGGATGGATCTGGCCGGGTTCAACAACTATCTGGCGACAGGGACGCAGACCACAACTTCCAGCCAGTGGAAACACTCCAAGCGTGATTCCAGAGTCTGGTCATTCAATACCAAATACGAGAAAGAGATCGGCGACTGGACGGTCAAGCCACGCGTCTACGCGAACTGGTGGAAGCACTATCACCCTGTGACCGGTCTGATCAACGACACGATCGACTGGACCAAGACGATAGGCACTGATCTTGAAGGACAACTGAAGCACAGCGTGGCTGGTCTTCCTGCTTCACTGGTGGTTGGTTTGACTTTGCGTCAGGTCGGCAACAATGATTCAAGACAGTATCAATACCGCGATGTCACCACTGGCTTCGGCGGGAGGATCACCGCAACGCTGTCCGACACCAAGGGTGCGCTGGCGAATCAGGAAAGCTACACGGACACTGTCCGGGGTGTGTTCCTGCAAGAGTCATTACGTCCCAATGAGGCATGGCTGATCGATGCCGGTATGCGTTTCGACCAGTCCAAATTCTCGATGACGGCGAATGAGATATCGAAGTTCAACTACACGACCGGTACTTATGTGGCGGGAGCCGGGCTCACGCGCACCGAGAAGAGCTACAACCTGCCCTCCTACAAGCTGGGTGCAACCTTCAAGGCCACCGAGGAGATCAATCTGTATGTGTCGGCAGGGCGCAGCAACCAACTGCCTTCCAATGCTGAGATATCTTCCAACCCCAATCTCACTTTGGCGACATCGACCAACTATGAAGTGGGTATCAAGGCCAGGGCTGATGCGTGGTTCGGCAATGCATCGCTGTACAACAATGATCTGACTAACGAGATCGTCAGTGTCAACACCGGTGGCGTGACTGCCTTCGTCAATGCGGGAAAAACGAAGAAGAAGGGCCTGGAGCTGGATGGCGGCTACCTTGTTTTCGACAACATCGAGATCGGCGGTCAATACAACTACAGCAATTACCACTACGTTACATTCAGTGAACCGGTGGGAGCGAGTAACGTGGTTCGCGATGGCAACCAGTTGCCCTACATCCCGCAGAATCGATACGGCGTGTTTGTGGGATACAAGGACAATTCCGGATTCAGCGCGCGTATGCAGTCGAACTACTCGGGTGCCTATTTCACGGATAACGCGAACAGCCTGAAATATGAAGGTTATCGTGGCGTCATCAGCGCCTCCGTGGCATACGAGGCCGGGGCGCATCTGCTCAGCCTGAGTGCGGAGAATCTGACCAACAAATACTACGCCATCGAAGTCCAGAAAAGCACCCAGGGGACGGTCACTTACACGGCGGCTTCTCCGCGCGTGGTCATGTTCATCTACTCCTACAAGCTTTGAAATAGCGCAAAACAAAAACTTCCCGCGCATGACGGCGGGTAGTTTTTGCTGAATCTATTCAGAAAGACGACTCTGCTACCGAGGGAACCGCGATGAAAAAATTTGGAATATGGATCGTTCTGCCATTCTTGCTGCTGATCGGGCAATCAGCACAAGCGGCGGGAAAAACTGCCCAATCTTACGAGGTGGAGAAAAAAGGCGGGCATGACCACGCTGCAATGATGCAGGGCATGGGCAAAACTGCGGCCTGGACGCTCTACCCGACCCTGAAGGCGAGGATGAGCGGCGAGAACCGTGAGACCATGAAGACGGCCATCGTGCCGCAGAACATCGTGGCGGCGAACATCGATGCTTGGTCCAACAACCTGAAGGACGAAAATGCTTATCGCCAGTTGCCGATGGACATGGGCGGCGCCATGCTGGACAAGCCTACCAACGGCGGATTCCACTGGCTGTCGGCACGCGAAGATCAGGGCGACACGGTGCGGATCGCTTCCATCGTCCAATCATTCAATGAACGCGGAGCAAAGGACCCGACTGCGATGTTCATGCGGCAGAAGCATGAACTGGAGATCATCCCTCAGCCGTACCCGCGCGAGCATGCCCGTTACCGCGCCAACGAGGACTGGAAGTTCCTGGTGCGCTTCAACGGCCAGCCACTGAGTGGACAGAAGGTATTTCTGGAGTCCTCCAACGGCAGCATGGCCGAGTTCGTTTCCGATGCGCAAGGCGTGGTGAAGGTGCATGTGCCTGACGACTTCAAAGCGGAGGAAGAAAAGCCTGCGGCGGGGAGCCATAACCACGGCATGCGTCGCACGGCCGATCTGGTGCTGGCGACCGAATATGCCGACGGCGGCAAGACCTACCTGACGGCGTTCAACAGCAGCTACGGACAAAACGCATTCGATCAGCGCAACTTGGCGATGGGCTTGGGTTTCACCCTGTTGGGCATGCTGGGCGCGGCGCCGCTGCTGCGCAAGCGCAAGACCGAACAAAAGTCCAAGGAGGCTGACAATGCTTAAGAGAATCTTTCCGACGCTGGGACGCGTCCGCTTCGCCGTGCAGATATTCATGCTGTTCGTCACCGTCTATGGCGGTGCGCTGCTGGGCAGCTACACGGTCAACCGCATCTCGCAGTCCTTGCCCGCACTATCTTGTGCCTACGACAAGATGACCGGCGACCACTGCATCCTCATCGTCAATCAGCACCTCTTGCATCACCGTGTGGGTGAAGTGCTGGTGAAGGCACAGGAAGTCACTTTGAAGGTGTTCATCCCGGTGGCGATATCGGTCGGTGTGTTCTTCATGTTCTTCTTCTTCCTCAACAAGATGTTCTGCGGCTGGGTCTGTCCGCTCGGAACGGTGCAGGAATTGCTGTATCGCCTCGGTCGCCGCCTCGGTCGTCCGCTCAACCGCTTCAAACCCGAAAATGTTGGCAGGGTACGTCCGGTGAAGTGGCTGATGTTGCTGTTATTGGTGCTGGCTCTTCCGGTCATGGCGGGTATGGGGGTGGTGAGCAACGAACTCGGCGACCCGTTTTGTCAGGTCTGCCCCTCGCGCATAGCCACGACCTTGCTGACGGCGGATAGCGAGCAGATCGCTGTGCGCACGTCGACCACGGTCAACTTCGCCCTCGGCGCGCTGGGCAACGCGATGTTCGGTTTCATCATCATAGCCGCGCTGGCCGCACGCCAGCCGTTCTGCCGCATCTGCCCGATGCTGTCCTGGAATGCACTGTTCCAGAAGCTGTCGCCGATGCGCCTGGTGAAGAAGGATGCGCACGACAAATGCGAGAAATGTGGCGTGTGCGAGAAAGCCTGCCCGATGGACATTCATGAGATCGGTACGCAGTTCGGCAAGAAAGCCTTCCACGAGGATTGCACCCTGTGCGGGCGCTGCGCCGAGTACTGCCCGGACGATGACGTGATCCAGATCAAGTTCTTTGGTTTCAAGCTGTTCGGCTCTTCGCGCGATCACTACAAATTGCGGGTGAAGATGGAAAGTCCGGAAGGCCAGCCCAAAGGCAAGGTGTTCTGGTTGGCGCCCGCAAAAGTCGAAAAATAAAGTCTCCGCAATGAGACAAACAACAGGAGTGCGAGAGTTGAAGAGTAGAAACGTATTTTCGCTGAGCGTGCTGGCTATGGCGCTTGGTCAGACGGCCTATGCGGCAGAAGAGGTGCAGGCGCTGGATGATGTGGTGGTGACTGCCACCCGAACCAAGAAGTTGACGCGAGATGTACCAGCCTCTGTCAGTGTGATAAACAGCAAAACAATCGAGAAATCCTCTGCAACGACCGTCGATCAGTTGCTTCAGGGCATCCCCGGGGTCTATGCGGCACGCATGGACTCTTCATCGCCAAACCGCATCGCGCAGACCTATACACGTGGTCTGCCCGGATCAGGTCGTACGCTGGTGATGCTGGATGGTGTCCAGATGAACGTGCTGTTTGACGGGCAGGTCGACTGGTCGCAACTCTCTGTTCAGGATGTCGAGCGTGTTGAGGTTGTCCGCGGCGCTTCCTCCGGCTTGTATGGCGGGAACGCGATGGGAGGGGTGATCAACATCATCTCAAAACAGCCCAAGCCGGGCACTGTGGCCAAAGTGGGCGGCGAATATGGCACGCATAACACCAAACGATTCTCCGCCTCGCTGAGTGCGGCCTCCGAGACAACCGGTTTCTATGCTTCCGCGAATCGATTGACCAGCGATGGTTATGACATGTGGACACAGGCATCCAAGACTGCCGCAGGGGTCAATGCAAGCAAACTGATTGCCATCGGTACCGAGAAGACCAACTTCACCGCTCGCCTGAGCCGCAATGTCGGAGACCAGAGCAAGGCAGCTTTGAATCTCTCCTATCTCGACGACATCTCCACGGGGTTCTATGCGATCCCTAACTACAACCCGCAGCAGCGCAAGCAGTTGATGTCCTCGCTGGATTACAAATTTTTCTCCGACAACACCGAATCGTCGTTGCAACTGTATGGCCGTTTCGGCAAGCAGTATGCAGACAGTACCGCTGCCCCTTATACGGCGATCACCTCGCACGGCACCTATGACGACAAGGAATACGGGTTGAAGGGGCAGAGCAGCATCACGCTGAGTGATTCGCAGCAACTGACTCTTGGCGCAGCCTGGCGGGACGGCAGTATCGCGGTGCTCGAGAACGGATATACCGCCACACCGACACGCGTTGTCAATCGCAACGGCTATCTGCAGAACTTGGGCTTGTTTGCACAGGATGAGATCCGCTATGGCACTGCATGGAAATTCAATGCGGCCGCGCGCTGGGATAAATGGTCGACGAACGGCAGCTTGACCGACACGCTGGCCGGTCAACCGACCGGTGTCTATCCCAAACGTTCCGGTACCGAGTTCTCGCCCAAGCTGGGCGTGCTTTACAGCATCACCGACAACGTCAATCTGCGTGCGACTGCGGGCAAATCGTTCAAGCTCGCCGAGTTGACCGAGATGTACAGCTCGAACAAGCGCGGGACCGTGACCTATTGGGGCAATCCTAACCTGAAACCGGAACGGGTGAATGCCTACGATTTCGGGCTCGATTATTATTTTGCAGAAGCAACCTATGCCAAGGCCACGCTATACCGCAACGATGCCAGGGATTTCGTATATTCGGTGACACGGGATGCAACGAACAACGACAAGGTGAACATCGAGAGCGTCGTGACGCAGGGCGTGGAGCTGGAAGGAAGATACAAGCCGCATGAGTTCGTTGCGCTTAACGCTTCGTATACCTACAACGATTCGACGATCAAGCAAAGTACGCTGGATATGGCTTTGGTCGGAAAACAATTGGTCAATGTTCCCAAGCATCAGGCGCAGTTGCGTGCCGAGATCGATTTGTCGCAGGAGACTGCTTGCGCACTGTCCGTCAACTATGTGGGCGACCGTGCTTCAAGCGACAAGAACACCACCGCACCCTATCACGCCTACACGACCTACGATGCCAGCCTGAGCATGCGATTCACCGAGGCGGTACGTGCCAGCCTGGCTGTCGTGAATATCGGCAACAATAAATATGAGGGTATCGGTTATATGGCACCGGGCAGGCTGGTGTCGGCGGGATTGAGCGCTCAGTTTTGATGATGGATATATGAACGATTTTTTTGACACAACCCTGCTGCCGCAGCAGACCACGCTGTTCACCGTCTGGCTGCTCGGCGCCTCGCTGGGGCTGACCGCCTGTACCGCCACCTGCCTGCCGTTCATGGGCACATGGGTGCTGGGGCGTGGCGGCACGCAGATGCAGGCCTTGCGCGACACGGCACTGTTCGTCACGGGCCGTGTTCTCGCCTACATCTTGCTTGGTGCACTGGCTGCTGCTGCGGGCACATGGCTGGCGCAGGTGATGCGCGGCGGCATCGGCAACTTCATCATCGGGGCGGCCTCCATCGCTGCCGGTCTGTGGCTGCTGCGCCCGGGCAAGGCGCATGCCTCCTGCGATGCAGCGCGCAATGCGGGCGGCACGCCGCCTTTGCTGTTGGGTTTTTCGCTCAGCCTCACTCCGTGTGCACCGCTGGCTTCATTGCTGGCGGTGTGTGCGGCGGCGGGCAGCGTGAAGCTGGGAATGGCCAGCGGTGCGATGTTCGGTCTGGGGGCGGCGCTGACGCCGTTGCTGGTACTATTGCCGCTGATCGGCCTGCTGGGCAAACACCTGCGCGAGAACCGCGAGTGGCTGACCCGCTGGATACGCTGGGGCGCAGCGGCAGTGCTGATCCTGCTCGGTTTGCGCCGTGTCTTCCTTGTGCTTTAACTAATGGCCGAATGGCTTTCGATATGAAACATAAAGTTGTATTCGCAGTCTGCTCCCTGCTCGCATGCTCCGCCTGGGGCGAAGAACAACCCACCCTGAAAGAGATCACCGTCACCGGCAAGAGTACCGATGTCGAGGCGCGCCGCGAGGCCACCACGCAGAAGATCGTGCTCGAGCGCAAGGATATCGAGAACCTCGGAGTGATGACCATCGGCGAGGTGCTCGGAAAATTGCCTGGCGTCGAAGTTCAGGGCGATGGTCAACGCGCGCGCGGCATGAGTCGCGATTCAGTGCAGATACTGGTGGACGGCGAACGTTCGGCGGGCGGTGCGCGAATGGCGGCGGCCATCGTCGGGCGTCTGCCCGCGGGTGATCTGGAGCGCGTCGAGATCCTGCGCGGTTCCTCTGCGGAGTTTGGCGGCGGTGCACCGGTGACGGTCAACCTCATCATGAAGAAGGCCTTGTCCAAACGTTCCACTGCACTGAAAGCGGCAGTGGGCTATCGCGGCAGCGAGCCGAACGGGCAATTGACGCTGACCCAGAACGGCGGCGAGGGCGGCTATGCCTGGTCGTTGCCGGTCACGCTGAATCTGCACCGCTTCCCGACCGCTTCCGAGACCGAACGGCAGGGCACTGCGATCACCCCGACGCGCGACGAAGATAAAGGCGTGTTTTCTTTCCGCGAGTTCGCCCTGTCGCCCAGGATGAACTGGAAGGAGGGCGCGGATACACTGACGCTGGCGCCGCTGTTCTTCGACGGCGCAGGCAAGCGCAGCAGCGACATGACGCAGGCCGCCAGTTCCGCCTTCAACGGCGATCGCAGCAGCGAGGAAGAGAATCACCGCAGGCTCATGCGCCTGCGCGTCGATGGCGAAAAACTGGTGGCGGGCGCCAAGCTCACGCTGCGCGCCTCGCTCAACAACGGCAAACGCACTGCCGATGTGACGCGTGTAGCGCGCGATGCGGCGCTGACTGCCACGACCTCCACCGAGCACAGCGACAGCCGCGAGAACGAGACCAATCTTGCCCTGCGCATGGACCAGCCGCTGGACGAGCATCTGCTCGCGGTCGGCGTGGAATACATCAACCTGCGCCGCAGCGACGACCAGGTCTTTACCGGCAGTTATGCGGCGGTTTCTTCCGTGCAGGCCAAGGAACGCCAGAGCGTGCTGTGGGTGCAGGACGACTGGAAGCTGTTGCCGTCCACCACGCTGACTTACGGTCTGCGCGGCGAGAGCATCGCGCTGGATTCGGCGGGGACGACGCAGAGCCATGGCCGCGCCATGCCATCGCTGGCGGTGCGCTGGGAGCCGGTCAACCAGTGGGTGATGCGCTCTTCCATCGGCACCGGACTCAAGATGCCGCGGCTGGACGAGATTACCGCCACGGTCTCGCCCAGCATCGCCGCCAACACTCCGCTGGAAGCGGACCGGCGCGGCAACCCGAACCTGCGTCCGGAACGCAGCGTGAATTTCGAGGCGGTGCTGGAACGCTACCTCGACGGCGAGATGGGTGTGCTGGGGGCAAACTTCTATGCGCGTTCGACGCAGGACTTCATCGAGCGCCGCGTGCAACTGGAAGGCGTGCGCTGGGTTGACAGCCCGCAGAACGAGGGCAAGGCGAGGCACTGGGGTTTCGAGCTGGACGGCAAGGTGCGCACCGACAACCTGGGCTGGAAAGGCGCGACCGTGAAGGCGCACCTGACCCTGCCCAAGGCGCTGGTGGATGACAGCCGTCTCGGTGTGACCCGCATGGTGCGCGATACGCCTATCTATGTGTTCTCCGCCGGACTGGACGAGAGTTTGCCCAGTCTGCAATCCAGCTACGGTATCTCGCTGCAGCAGTCTGGCCGCAGCATCACCGATATCCCCGGCGAGCAGCGCGGTTCCACCCGTGCGAAGACCACGCTGGATGCCTACTGGCTGTACAAGCTGAATCCGCAATTCAACCTGCGCTGCAGCGGGCAGAACCTGCTGGCCGCGGATAGCGTGCGCGAGACAACTTATCTTTCGGGCGGCGACACGTGGAGTCTGCGCTCGGTGGAGAAGGGCGTGCGCGGAGTATTGGTCGCTTTGGAGGGGCGCTGGTAGCATGGAGGCCGTTCTGAATCTGCCGGGGATGTTCGGGGTGTACACAAGGTCTTTCTATCGTCCTGATGACGCGACGCTGCGCGAGAAATCCGCAGTGGTAGGCTTTGTCGTGTTGTTGCATCTATCGGTGTTCGCCTTCTACTTGCTTAGCCCCGAGCCGCCCATGGTGATGGTCAACGAGATGTCGATCTCGTTCGCCAACGTGCAGATGCAGCAGGCCGACATCACGCCGCAACCCAAACCCAAGCCGCGCGAACCCGATCCGCTTCCCGCTGAAGAAGTGGTCAAGCCGCAGGAACAGGCAGTTCCGCAAGATGTGACGCCACCCTCGCCGGTGCAACTGGATGCCGAGCCGGACTATCGTGCCGACTATCTCAACAATCCCAAGCCTCCATACCCCTTGGTTGCGCGGCGTATGGGATATCGCGGCACCGTGGTGCTGGATGTCGAGGTGTTGGCCGAAGGGCGCGCCGGCGAGGTGAAGTTACACAAGAGCTGCGGTTACGAGATCCTCGACAAGTCGGCGATCCAGACGGTCAAGACCTGGAAGTTTTCGCCCGCTCGCCGTTTCGGCCAGCCTGTCACCCAGAATTTTCTGGTTCCCATCAAATTTTCCTTAGAGGATGAAGCATGAACGGTCTTTTCTCCATCAATTCCCCTGTCGTTTCCGGCACGCTGCTGTTGCTGATCCTGCTTTCCATCGCGACCTGGTCCATCGCTTTCTACAAACTGAAGCGCCAGTTGCAGGACAAGAAGCGCAACCAGACTTTCCAGCAAGCTTTCTGGGCGGCCGGCAACTGGCAGGAAGCGGCGCGGCACGCGGAGCAGGGCGAGGGCGATGTCGCCACGCTGGCACAGGCCGGATTCGCCGAGATCAAGGCGCTGAATTCGGAACGCCAAGACCTGATGCACACCGGTGCCCCGCAGGAAGTGCTGGAACGCCAGCTGCGCCAGCAGGTGCAGAACATCCAGCGTTACCACGAGCGCGGCTTGGCCGAACTGGCCACCATCGGATCGACTTCGCCTTTCGTCGGCCTGTTCGGCACGGTGTGGGGCATCATGCACGCCTTGCAGGAGATCGGTGTCAGCGGCTCCGCTTCGCTTGACGTGGTGGCCGGCCCCATCGGCGAGGCGCTCATCGCCACCGCCATCGGCATCGCCACCGCGCTGCCCGCCGTGCTGGCCTACAACTTCTTCCTGCGCGGCATCAAGCTGCGCGTCACCGAGCTGGAGAACTTCGCGCACGACTTCATGCGCCTCGCGCTCAAGCACAACTTCAAGGGGTAAGCCATGGCGATGGGAAGCAACGACGGCGACATGATGAGCGAAATCAACGTCACGCCGCTGGTGGACGTGATGTTGGTGCTGCTGGTGGTGTTCATCATCACCGCGCCCTTGCTGGCGCCGCAATCGCTCAAGATCAACTTGCCCAAGACCGACTCGGTGCAAAGCAACGAGAAGCCGCAGAAGGTCAGCCTGGTGGTGGATGCACAGGGCAACATCGAGATGGACCGTATGCATGTGAGCGACGAAGCACTGGCCGAGACCTTGCGCCAGCGCGCCGCCGACCCGCAGTTCCAGTTGCAGATCGAGGCGGATACTGCCGTTCCCTATGGTCGCGTCGCCCAATTGATGGCCATCGCGCAGAAAGCCGGAGTGAGCAAGCTGTCGTTCATGACACTGTCAAAATGACATGGTGGTTGCGGGACGGGGATTGAATTAAACTCCCGCATCGGCGCGTTGATGCCGAGCTAAAACATAAGAGGAGTCCACCATGGATCGCAGGGAATTACTGATGGGTGCAGCCGCGTTGGCTGTTGCCGCAACCACCGGGCGCGCATTCGCCGCCGAACACAACCATTCCGCCCACGATCACCATGCCATGTCGTCGCGCAATGACAAGCTGATCGCTGCTGCCGCCGACTGTGTGCTCAAGGCGAACATCTGCCTGCAACACTGTCTCGATCTGCTGGGGCAGGGTGACCAGAGCATGGCGGCTTGTGCCAAGTCTTCCAGCCAGACCGCTGCGGTCTGCGCCGCCCTGCAGCAACTTGCTTCCGCCGAGTCCAAACACCTGCCCAAACTGGCCCGCGCCGCGATGGATGTGTGCAAGGAATGCGAGGAAGAGTGCAAGAAGACCGAGAAGCATCCCGAGTGCAAGGCTTGCAAGGAAGCTTGCGCGGCTTGCTACGAAGAGTGCAGGAAGGTTGCTGCTTAAACCATTGTTGCAATAGGTAAAAGGCGCGCTGCGGCGCGCCTTTTTGTGTGCGTGCGAACATTGGAATGCGAACCGCCGGAAAGCTCGATTATAATAGTCGGCTGAAGCGCCGGGCCATTCGGTTCGGCTCGTTCAGGTGCGCCTGCATGGGCGCCAGTGTGAAGAGGATGACTTCATGGTTATGTTGATAGGAATTCCCCGGGAGACAATCTCGGGAGAGAAGCGTGTCGCGACAGTCCCGGAAATCGTGGAAAAGCTCGTCAAGCTGGGTTTCAAGGTCGCAGTTGAATCAGGTGCGGGTGAAGCCGCGAATTTCAGCGATGATGCCTATCGGGCTGTCGGTGCCGAGATCATCGCCGGTGCGTCGCAGTTGTGGGCTGCTTCCGATATCGTATTCAAGGTGGCCGTTCCGACGAGCGCCGAAGTGAACATGATGCGCGAAGGCGGGACCCTGATCAGTTTCGTCTGGCCTGCGCAAAATCCCGAATTGATGCAGCAACTGGCAGCGAAGAAGGCCACCGTGCTGGCAATCGACTGTCTGCCGCGCCAGCTTTCCCGTGCCCAGAAGATGGATGCGCTGACCTCGCAGGCCAGTGTGGCCGGTTACCGCGCGGTCATCGAGGCGGCCAACGTGTTTGGCCGCTACTTCAACGGCCAGATCACGGCTGCGGGCAAGGTGCCTCCGGCCAAGGTCTTCATCGCCGGTGCCGGTGTGGCGGGTCTGGCCGCCATCGGCACAGCGGCAGGGCTGGGTGCCATCGTGCGCGCCAACGATACCCGCGCCGAGGTGGCCGACCAGGTCAAGTCGCTGGGTGGCGAATTCGTGAAGGTGAATTACGAGGAAGAAGGCTCGGGCGGCGGCGGTTATGCCAAGGTGATGTCGGAAGGCTTCCTGCAGGCGCAGCGCGATATGTATGCGCAGCAGGCACGTGAAGCGGACATCATCATCACGACCGCGCTGATCCCCGGCAAACCTGCGCCGCGCCTCATCACGGCCGAGATGGTGCAGAGCATGAAGCCCGGCAGCGTGATCGTCGATATGGCGGCGGAGCGCGGCGGCAACTGCGAGCTGACCGAGCCCGGCAAGGCGGTAGTGAAGCACGGCGTTACCATCGTCGGTTATACCGATCTGAACAGTCGCCTGGCACGTCAGTCATCCACCCTGTATGGAACCAATCTGTTCCGTCTGGCTGAAGAGTTGTGCAAGACCAAGGACGGCANNATCAACGTCAACATGGAAGACGACGCCATCCGCGGTCTGACCGTTGTCAAGAATGGCGAGGTCACCTGGCCTGCGCCTGCACTGAAGATGCCCGCACCGGCGGCGAAGCCGGCTGTTGCTGCCAAGGCACCCGCAGCGGCGCACGGACATGGCAGCGCGGCGCCGATGTCTGCCCGTTCGCTGGCGCTCGTGTTCGGCTTGGGCGCCTTGCTGTTCCTGCTCATCGGTGCATATGCGCCCGCCGCTTTCCTGGGCCACTTCACCGTGTTCGTGCTGGCCTGCTTCGTCGGTTACATGGTGGTGTGGAACGTGACCCCCGCGCTGCACACGCCATTGATGAGCGTCACGAATGCGATCAGCAGCATCATCGTCATCGGTGCACTGGTCCAGATTTCTCCCTCGTCGCTGTTTGCATTTGACCGTCCGGATGGCTGGATACGCGGTCTGGCGGTGGTGGCTATCGCACTCACGGCGGTCAACATGTTCGGCGGCTTCGCTGTCACTCGACGCATGCTGTCGATGTTCAGGAAATAAGGAAAAATATGTCTTCAAGTCTGGTCTCTGTTGCATATATCGGCGCGATCATCCTGTTCATCCTCAGTCTGGGCGGGCTGTCCAACCCCGAGTCTTCGCGTCGCGGCAATCTCTACGGCATGGTCGGCATGCTGCTGGCCGTGTTGGCCACCGTGTTCGGTCCGCGCGTCACGATGGACGGGCTCCCATGGATACTCGGTGCGCTGCTGGTGGGCGGCAGTGTCGGCCTCTACGCGGCACGCAAGGTGCAGATGACGCAGATGCCGGAACTGGTCGCACTGATGCACAGCATGGTCGGTCTGGCCGCCTGTCTGGTCGGCTTTGCCAATTACATCGACCCGATGGCGGCGCTGAACCTGTCCAGCGCGGAAAAGGCGATCCACGAGATCGAGGTCTATCTCGGCATCCTGATCGGCGCGGTGACCTTCTCCGGTTCGCTGATCGCGTTCGGCAAGCTGTCCGGCAAGATTGGCGGTAAACCGTTGCTGCTGCCGGGCAGGCACTGGCTGAATCTGCTGGGCCTGCTGATCGTCATCGTGTCCGGCTATCAGTTCCTGCATGCCGAGACCATCCATACGGGCATGATCGCACTGGCCGTGATGACGGTGATCGCGCTGCTGTTCGGCATCCACATGGTGATGGCNNATCCTGTCCTACATCATGTGCCGCGCGATGAACCGCAACTTCATCAGCGTCATCGCGGGCGGCTTCGGCACCGGCGGGGGCAGCCCGGCCAAGTCGGGCGGCGATGCGCAACCTGAGGGCGAGGTGATACCCATCAGCGCCACCGAGACAGCGGAACTGCTCGACTCCGCCAAGAGTGTGATCATCGTGCCGGGATACGGCATGGCCGTGGCACAGGCACAACACGCGGTGAACGAGCTCACCCAGTTGCTGCGCGAGAAGGGTGTCATCGTTCGTTTCGGCATCCATCCGGTCGCCGGCCGCATGCCCGGACACATGAACGTGCTGCTGGCCGAGGCCAAGGTGCCCTATGACATCGTGATGGAGATGGACGAGGTCAATGCCGACTTCCCGGATACCGATGTCGCCATCGTGATCGGCGCCAACGACATCGTGAACCCGGCGGCACAGGAAGTGCCCGGCAGCCCCATCGCCGGCATGCCGGTGCTGGAGGTGTGGAAGGCCAGGACCTCCATCGTGATGAAGCGCAGCATGGCCTCCGGCTATGCGGGCGTGGAAAATCCGCTGTTCTACAAGGAGAACAACCGCATGTTGTTCGGCGATGCCAAGAAGGTCATCGAAGAAGTGATCAAATCATTACAACACTGATAGCAGTGTGGGTTTAATATGACGCCCGCAGTAGCGGGCGTTGTTGTTTCACCCATCGGGGCTGGCCGGAGGCCATGAAAGATTTGTTGAACACACCGCAGGATTCCATTCTGGTGCGCAGCGTCCTGCTGGCACTGGCCTACTTTGTGACTGCGCAGATCGGCTTGCAGTTCGCGCTGGTCGGCCATGCCGTCACGCTGTTCTGGCCGCCTTCCGGCATCGCCATGGCAGCCGTTCTGCTGGGTGGCAACCGCTATTTACCGGCGATACTCGTCGGTGCTTTTCTTTCCAACCTGACTTCGGGCATTTCCCTGCTGGCGGTGCTTGGGATGACCTCCGGTGCGGTGCTGGAAGCCTGGCTGGGAGCCTGGTTGCTCAGGCGCTACACGCGCTTCAATCTGCGCTTGTCCGAGGTGCGCGATATCTACCGTCTGGGGCTGTATGGCGGAGCGATCAGCACCTTGTCCAGTGCGCTCCTGGGAGCGAGCAGCCTTTATTTCGTCGGCGCTATCGATACCCGCCAATTCCTCTCCACCACCTTGTTCTGGTGGATGGGTGATGCGCTCGGTGTGATCCTGTTCTTGCCCGCCGTGATGGCCTACGTGTTTCACAAACCGATGCCGTGGAGGCGCGCGCAACTGGCCGAACTGGTCGCGCTGCTGCTGTCCACCGCCTTGCTGACCATGCTGGTGTTCGGCGAGCTGGCTGGAGCCGGTGAGACGGGCCAGCTGGGCCTGTTCATGCTGTTTCCGCTTATTGTCTGGGCTGCACTGAGTTTCAATCAGCGTTGCGTGAGCGGTCTGTTGATCGTGATGTTTCTTCTCGCTGTGGTCAGTACGCTCAACGGTGTCGGGCCCTTTGCCGACAATGGTCTGCGCGGGGTGATCGATCTCTGGCTGTATGTCACTTTCCTTTCCGTGCTGGGCATCAGCGTGTCCGCGCTGAACTACCAGCGTACCCACGCTTTGAAACGTTTGCAGGGTAGCGAGGACGCGCTCAATCGTGCGCAGGTGATCGGCAAGGTCGGCAGCTGGCAACTGGATATGAGCAATAACCTGCTGGAATGGTCCGACCAGACTTACCGCATTTTCGGCATGCAGCGCAGCGGCGGACTCAATTACGAGATATTTCTGGCACACGTGCATCCGGACGACCGCGAGTTACTGAACCGAAAATGGGAAGAAGCCCTGCAAAGCGGCAGTTACGATGTCGAACACCGCATATTGGTCGATGGCAATATCCGCTGGGTCCACGAGCAGGCCAAGTTCGACTTCGACCCGAAGAGCGGTGTTGCCGCTTTTGCCATCGGCACCGTCCACGACATCACCGCGCAGAAAGAAGAGCAGGCCGCGTTGCGTCTGGCGGCGCGTGTATTCGAAAGCAGCGGCGAGGCGATCCTGATCACTGACGCCAAAGCCAACGTCGTCGCCGTCAACCATGCTTTTGTCGCGATGAGCGGCTACCGGACGGAAGAGATGCTGGGCAGGAACCCGAGCATGCTGGGTTCGGGACGGCACGATGAAGCGTTCTACCGTTCGATGTGGAGCGACATCATTCAGCATGGCTACTGGCAGGGCGAGATATGGGACAAGCACAAGAACGGGCGCATCTACCCCAAGTGGATGTCGATCACGGCGGTGCGCGACGGCGGTGGCGAAGTGACGAACTATGTCTCCATCGCGCGCGATATCACCGAACAGGCCGAAGCCGAGAAGAACATCCATTTTCTTGCCTACTACGATGTGCTGACCGGATTGCCGAACCGGACATTGCTGCGAGATCGACTGGGCCAGTTGATGGCTGTCGCGCATCGCGACAAGCAGCAGTTCGCGCTGCTGTTCATGGATCTCGACCGCTTCAAGTACATCAACGATTCGATGGGGCACAGCGTGGGGGACCGGCTGCTGCAGGCGGTGGCTTTGCGTATCCAGGCGCATGTGCGCGATGAAGATACCGTGGCACGGATCGGGGGCGATGAATTCATCGTGCTGCTGCGCGAGACCGGCGAGAGCGGGGCTGCCGTGGTGGCGGCCAAGCTGCTGGAAGCGCTGTCCACGCCGTACGACCTGGACGGGCAAGTCATCTCGACGCTGGGCAGTATCGGTATCAGCATCTATCCCGACCACGCACAGGATGCGGACACGCTGATCAAGAACGCCGATATGGCCATGTACCGCGCCAAGGAAGAGGGCCGCAATAACTTCCAATTCTTCCGGCCGGAGATGAACTTCCGCGTCGACCTGCTGTTCTCCATGGAGAAGGACCTGCGGCTGGCATTGGAGCGCAACGAGTTCTTCCTGCATTACCAGCCTCAGGCGGATCTGACGACAGGCAAGCTCCGCGGAGTCGAAGCGTTGATACGCTGGAACCATCCCGAGAAAGGCGCGGTCTCGCCCGCCGAGTTCATCACGGTGGCGGAGGAGACCGGGCAGATCATTCCGATCGGCGAATGGGTGCTGCGCACGGCCTGCGCGCAACTGGTGCAATGGCAGCAGGCGGGGCTGAAGGATTTCACCCTGTCGGTGAATCTGTCGATACGGCAGTTGCGCCAGCCGACGCTGGGTGAACTGGTCAGGAATGTGCTGGCCGAATGCGGTCTGGAGCCGGGCTATCTGGAACTCGAGATCACCGAGGGCATCATGATGGGCGACAACAAGATCGCGCTGAGTTTCCTCGACGAGATGAACGAGCTGGGGGTCAAACTGTCCATCGACGACTTCGGCACGGGCTTCTCCAGCTTGAACTATCTGAAAAAATTGCCGGTGCACAAACTCAAGATCGACCAGAGTTTCGTGCGCGACATCGAGACCGACGAGAGCGATGCTGCCATCATCCGCTCCATCATCGCGCTGGGCCACCGGCTCAATCTGCGCGTGATCGCGGAGGGGGTGGAGACGCAGGAGCAGCTCGACTTCCTGCGCATCCGCGGTTGCGACGAGATACAGGGTTACTTCTATTCCCGCCCCCTGTCGCCGGAAGCTGCCGCCAGCTTCATCCGCAACCCGCCGCGTCTTTCCTAGGTTTCCCCTAGGCCTTGTGCTGCCAGTAGCGCGGGCGGGTCATGCGGTGACGTTCCAGACCGATATTCTGTCCGTCCATCACGATGCTGATCGCACCATCCTCATCCGAACGCAACACCGCGCTGCCCGCAGCGCGGTAACGTGCCACGATCTCCTCGCGCGGATGCCCGAAACGGTTGCGGTATCCGGTCGTGAACACCACGAAGCGCGGGTGCACCACGTCCACGAAGGACGGCGACGAAGAACTCTTGCTGCCGTGATGCGGCGCGACCAGCAGGGTGGCGGGCAGTCCGCTCCGGTGCGCCGCCAGCAGACGCTGCTCGGATAGCTTCTCGATGTCGGCGGCGAGCAGCACGGCATGCTGCCCGATACTCACCCGCAATACGCAACTGAGCTCGTTGTCATGCTCCCGGTTTTCCCCGGCACTCGTTTCGGCGGGATGCAGCATATCGAACCGCACATCGTCCCAGAACCATGACTGCCCGTCGTGGCACGCTTCGCTGTGCGCGGCCAGACTCATCCGTGGATGGTTGTCGGGCAGTGAGGTCAGCACGTTGGTCACCGTCAGGCCCTGCAACACCGATTCCGTCCCGCCGATATGGTCGACATCGTCGTGCGACAGCACCAGCAGATCAAGATGGCCGATACCCATGCCGCGCAGTGCGGGCAGCAGGATGCGACTGCCGCTGTCCGCATCGCCGGAAAAATCCGGGCCGGTGTCGTAGAGCAGAGCGTGCTTTTGCGTCTGCACCGAGACGGCCAATCCCTGCCCGACGTCGAAGACGGTGATGAGCGCGGTCCCTTTTTCGGGTGCGGGCGGCGCGACCAGAAACATCGGCAGCAATAGCGCGATCCCCATCCAGCGCATCGGGAAACCGCGCGGGGCGAGCATCCACAATGCGCCGCCGATGCCGGCGATGACCGCCCAGGTGGGCGGTGCATGTTGCTGCCATACCGCGAACGGTAGCCGGTCGAGCAGGCCGAGCAGGTACATGCACAAGGCCAGCGCCTGATGGGCTAGATAGAGCATCCATTCGAACGGCGGCAAAGTGCCGAGCAGCGTCAGCGGCACCACCAGAAAACTGACCAGCGGGATCGCGAACGCATTGGCGAGCGGCGCAACCAGCGAGAGTTGCTGGAATAGTGCCAGCAGTGGCGGGATCAGGCCGATCATCATCGCCCATTGCACCTTGCCGTATTCGCGCAGCCAATGCTGCGTGTGCAGTCGATTGGCGGTGACATAGAAGATCAGCGCAACGGCGCCGAACGACAACCAGAACCCGGCCGACAACACCGCCCACGGGTCGGCCAGCAGCACGACCATCAATGCCGCCGCCAGCATCTGCGAGGGCGAGACGTTCCGAGAGAGCAACAGCATCAGCGTGAAGGTCGCCACCATGTACAGGGTGCGTTGCGCGGGGACCTCGTAGCCGGATGCCAGCGTGTAGAACAGGGCGGCGCACAATCCGGCGATGGCAGCCGCCTTGCGCGCGGGGAACAGCAGCGTGAGGCGGATGCTGCGCTGCCACAGCCAGTAGACCAGCGCAAAGATCATCCCGGCCAGCAGTGTGATGTGCAGGCCCGAGATGCTCATCAGGTGGTTGGTGCCGGTGCGCGTGAACAGTTGCCATTCGTCGCTGCTGATGCCGGACTGGTCGCCGATCGCCAGCGCGGTGAGGATGCCGGTGTAGGGTGCTTCGCCCAGTGTCTTCCGGAAATGCGTGCGCACAGTCTCGCGCAGATGCTGTACCAGATAGGCCGGGCTGACGGTATGTTCCGCCAGACTGCGGTTGTCGCCTTTCTCGTACACATAGCCGACTGCGCGGATATCGCGCTCCAGCGCCCAGGCCTCGAAATCGAAGTTGTTCGGGTTGCTGGTACCGTGCGGTTGTTTCAGGCGCACGGTGAACTGCCAGCGTTCACCCGCTCCCGGTTGCAGAGGATCGCGGCTGTCGCCATCGTAGGTGCTGAGCTGGATGCGGTGGGGCACATGGGCCTTGGGCGTGAGCACGCTTTCCACGTCGAAAGCGAAACGCAGGCCGCGCTCGTGCTGGCGCGGCATCTCCGCCACGATGCCGGTGACGATGATATTCTTGCCCTGCCATTCGTCCGGCAGGCTGTCGGCCAGGCGTTGTTGCGCCATCCAGGCGGCGTAGCCGTAACCCAGTGATACGGCGCAGGTCAGCAGCACCACGCGGCGGGCAAAGATCAGGTAGGTATTGTTCGCGCGCGGCAGCAACAGCGCCAGCACGGCGAGGGGCCAAAAGAACGGGAGATCGGGCAACGCCGCCTGCTGTTGCAGATACCACACGCCGATGGCAAAGAAGAGCGCGAAGGAAACCATAGTGCGTAGCGTACCGCAAAATCATAGAATCACCCCATGCGCAAATTCTTCCGAAAGTTATTGCCGGATCACGACAGTATCCGCAACCACCGCTGGCTGGCTCCGGTGCGGCATTTGCTGCACCACCCCAACCTGTGGCATCTGCATCGCCGTTCGGTGGCGGGCGGGGTGGCGGTCGGCTTGTTCTGCGGGCTTATCCCCGGGCCCCTGCAGATGATCTCTGCGGTGCTGCTGGCTGTACTGTTCCGCGTCAACCTGCCGGTCGCCGCGTTCGCCACGTTCTACACCAACCCTTTCACTATCGTGCCTTTGTACCTGCTGGCCTACGAGATCGGCATCCGGGTGAGCGGGGCGGAGCATCCTGCCGTAGTACCCACCTTCCCAGAGGTGCATTGGCAAGACTGGTTCGGCGAGGCGTGGGAATGGCTGATGGCACTGGGCCAACCCTTGTTGATCGGCTTGCCGCTATTGGCGATGGGGTTGGCGATTGGCGGATATTTCGCCGTGCGCGTGTTGTGGCGATTGATGGTGTTGTGGAAATGGAGCAAGCGTCATACTAAATAGTTGGGAACTTTGCTCAACTATTATCGTCTGATCACGCGTCCGGCAAATGTTCGCCGGATATCGTGTTAACCAAGAGAGGTGTCAGATGAAAAAAGCATATGAAGGTGTGGCAAAGTTCGTTCGCTGGATGATCGCCAGCGTGTTCGCGCTGATTGTGGCGCTCCCGACGTTCACATCCGTCAGCACTTCAATCTAATTCCTGCAACGAACGACATACGCCCCGGTACGCGAGTGCCGGGGCGTTTTATTTGGCTTCGCTATGCTGCTTGTCGAGCCGCAGTTCCGTTTGGCGCAACACGTTCTCCATCGGCTTCGACAGCATGCTGCGCGCTTCCATGAATGCCGACGAGTATTCTTCGAGAAACAACGCATCCAGCCAGGAGATACGGATGGCTTCATACAGCTCGTTGTCGGCGCGGTCGAACAGGTCGGTGATCAGGAACAGGTGTTTGCGCACGGTGGCGAAATCGCGGGCGATGATCGCTTCGCGGGTGGCCAGCCGCATGGCGCCGACTTCCAGATGGACGATGCCGAAGTCGCTTTCCTCGATGCGGGCGGCAACCTCGGGCAGGTAGAGCGTCACCTGTTTCATGAAGTCGGTGCGCTTGAGCAATGGTTTGCTGTGCTGGTGGGTCACCATGCGGCGCAGCGATGAGAATGTCTTGAAATCGAGCAGTTGCTCGAAGGGTTGCATGATGCTGTCGGCGATGGGCAGATCGGTGTGAGGCAGCGTGCGGGTAGGGAAGGGGATCATGTTCGTCGCTCCTGTAGTTAGGATGACGAGCACACTAATCCGTCGCTGTTACATGGTGATGACGGGAAGATTGCAGAAGGCTTGGTGGATCAGGCCGGGTGCAGGGTGCCGTCCACCAGTCGCAACTGCCGTTGCATCCTGCCGGCGAGTTCAAGGTCGTGGGTGACGATGATGAAGCTGGTGTTGAGTTTGGCGTTGAGGTTCTGCATCAGATCGAAGAGAGCAGAGGCTGAGGCGCGGTCGAGATTGCCGGTGGGTTCGTCGGCNNTCCAGGTTGCCGGTGGGTTCGTCGGCCAGCACGCAGGCGGGGTGGGTGACCAGCGCCCGCGCCACGGCGACACGCTGGCGTTCACCGCCGGACAGCTCGGAGGGCGTATGCCGGACGCGTTGCGCCAGACCCACTTGTTCCAGCATGGCGGCGGCCTGCGGATGCGCCTCGGCGGGCTTCATGCCGCGGATCAGCAAGGGCATGGCGACGTTCTCCAGCGCGGTGAATTCGGGCAACAGGTGGTGGAACTGGTAGACGAAGCCGAGCGAACGGTTACGCAGTTCGCCGCGCTGCGTCTCGTTCATCTTGGTGACATCCTGCCCCAATATGCTCACAGTGCCGCCGCTGATGCTGTCGAGTCCGCCGAGCAGATGCAGCAGCGTGCTCTTGCCCGAACCGGAAGCGCCGACGATGGCGATGCGCTCACCGCGTGCCACGTCGAGGTTCACGCCGTTAAGTACCGTGACGCTGAGATCGCCTTGAGAATAGGTCTTGCGCAGGTCGCGGCAAGAAATGACGTTTCCTGAATCCTGAATCCCGTATCCCGTATCCTGCTTACTCATAACGCAGTGCCTCCGCCGGCTGGATCTTGGCCGCGCGCCAGCTCGGGTAGAGCGTGGCGAACAGGCTGATCAGGAAGGACATGCCTGCAACGACGAACACATCGCCCTTTTGCAGATCGGACGGCAGTTCGCTGATGTAGTAGAACTCCTTGGACAGGAAATGCACGCCGAACAGGTTCTCGATGAAGGGGACTATCGTGCCGATGTTGAGCGCGAGCAGCATGCCGCCGAGCACACCCAGTCCCATGCCGATCAGGCCGATGAGCATGCCCTGCACCATGAAGATCTGCATGATGCTCTTCGGTGATGCACCCAGCGTGCGCAGGATGGCGATGTCGGCCTGCTTGTCGGTCACGGCCATCACCAGCGTGGAAACGATGTTGAACGCGGCGACCAGCACGATGAGCGAAAGGATGATGAACATCATCTTCTTCTCCATCGCCACCACGGCGAAATAGTTGGCGTTCTGGCGCGTCCAGTCGGTGAGGAAAGTGTCCTGCGGGACGCTCTGGCTCAACTCGAAAGAGACCTGCGGGGCGAGGTCGAGGTTGTGTAGGCTGCCGCTGATGCCGGTGACCGCGTTGCCCAGACGGTAGAGCTTCTGCGCGTCGTTGAGGTGGATCAGCGCCAGCGAGTTGTCATAAGGCGACATACCGATCTCGAAGATGCCGACCACATGGAATTGTTTCAGGCGCGGCAGCATCCCGGCGGGGGTGAACTGTCCCTGCGGGGTGATCAGCAGCACGCTGTCGCCGACACGGGTGCCCATCGCGCGCGCCAGATCGACACCGAGCACGATGCCGAATTCGCCCGCCTTCAGGTCGTTCAGCGCGCCTTTCTTCATCTTGTCGCCGACGCCGGTCAGCTTCTGTTCCGCATCGGGCAGGATACCGCGCACCATCACGCCTTCCACATTCTCGCCCAGCGACAGCATGCCCTGACCGTTGACGTAGGGTGCTGCGGCGCGAATCTCGGGATGCGTCTCGACGGTCTTCAGCACCTGCTTCCAGTCGTCGAGCTGGCCGTCGCCGATGACTTGCAGATGCGGCGTGACGCCGAGGATGCGCGCGCGGATCTCTTTCTGGAAACCGTTCATCACCGACAACACCACGATCAGCGCCATCACGCCCAGCCCGATGCCCATCATGGAGATCAGCGAGATGAAGGAGATGAAATGGTTGCGGCGCTTGGCGCGGGTATAACGCAGACCGATGAAGAGTTCGTAGGGTTGCAAGGCGACGGCTCGGGATATTGACGGGCGCTAGTGTGCCACAAGAGGGGGCGGGGCGGGATGGCAAACTGCTGTGTGCCTGTGACGGGGCAGAAGGTACGCGGGATTTGGAGGGGCGCTAACCATTAATGCCCGAGTAAGGGGGTTTGGTGCGGAAAATCGAACCTACCCCCTTTAGTTCAGCGTTTATTTTTCTGCTCCCTTAAATTGTTTTAGATAATCCCCAAATTTTTTCGCCATATTTTTATGTCCTGGACAGTGGTCGCTGTGTAGCCAGAATCGCAATTCTGGCTCACCGCCAATAAACCCATTACCTGTAGAAAAATCTATTCTCCTAGCCATCACTTCGTTAGTTTTATTGTCAATGAGTTTGTGTTCCCAGCGCCATCGATTAAAAAGATGCTTGCCTTCACTAATTGTTGTCAGATGGTTTGCGTAAACCATACTGAACCGCTGATTAACTTTCGCAACCGTTCCGTACTGACCACTTTCCTCTTTCCACACTGAGTATTCCTCCAACCCCTCCATCCCCCCCGGATTCTCAGCCTTCCATTGCTCCAGCGTCTTATAGACCCAGAACCCCGAATCCTTCGAGCAATAATACTGATGCACCGCCACGGTCGGTATCCAGTCCCAGAACGGGATCATGTACATCACCAGCGCCGCACCCCAGCCCCATTTCTTGACGCTCAGGCCGTTCTTCTTCGCATGACTCACCGCCCACGTCACCACGCCAAGCGAGATCAGCAGGTAAACCCCCATCACCATGAATACGACGAAGCCCATTACGCCACCTGCCTTTCGCTCTCAAAATCCATCAAGCCGGCAAGCTAACCCGCAGCGCATACATGGTCAATATGTCTCGCGGTCTATATATCCGGCTAGTACGTCCTTCGCGTATCCGGATTGCAGTGAGTCCGGCCTGTCCTGTTAAACTTCTTCGCATGAACCATCTCCATCTGCTCATTCCCGACCTGTTCCCCCCGCAAGACATCGCCGCCGAAGTCTGTGTCAATCTGCATCTGCCCGTGCTGGAAAAAGTACTGGCGCGGGGGGGCGCGAGTACATCTGCTGCTATTTCCCCGGAGGACTGGTTGTGTGCTTCCTTTGGGGCGCATGCTGTCGCGCCGGTGCGTGCTTCAGCCGACGGGTTGGATACCAGCGAGGGTTACTGGTTGTGCGCCGATCCGGTGAATCTGCAATTGCATCGGGCGCAGATGATGCTGATACCCGAAGTGGCGGCGACGCAGGAAGAGGCGGCCGCTTTGTGCGACAACCTCAATGCGCATTTTGCCGGGCAGGGGATGCAGTTCTTTGCGCCGCATCCGCAGCGCTGGTATCTGCGCCTGGAGGCTGCGCCGCAGTTGACGACCACGCCGCTGCGTCAGGCGGCCTGGCAGGATGCCAGGTTCCATCAGCCGCAGGGTGCGGATACCTTGCATTGGCAGCGCATCCTCACCGAGATACAGATGTCGCTGTATGCGCACCCGCTCAATCAGGCACGCGAAGCGCGCGGCGAATTGCTGGTCAGCAGCCTGTGGCTGTGGGGAGGCGGTCGGGCGATGCCTTTGCACTCGGCATTCGATGCGGTCGGCGGCGGTAGCGATATCGGACTGGCGTTCGCGCGGGCGGCAGGGATCGCGCCGGTCGCGTCGCTGGAAGATATGTTGCACGCCAAGGGGGCGAGCGGTCTGTGGGTGAACGAAGCGATGAGCAGTGCGCAGCAGCGCGGCGATTATCACGTCTGGCGTGAAGCGGTGCTGCAGCTTGATAGGGATTGCGAGTTGCTATCGCATGCATTGCGGGCAGGGCGCTTGCAGCGGCTGACGCTGGAGGTGTTGGGCGTGAATGGAACACAGCGTTTCGAATCGACACGTTCTTCGGCCTGGAAGTTCTGGCGGCCAGTGCGCGCTCTGGCGCGCTATGCGGTGTAGAATCAGGGCGACCTTGGGCGGAGCGGAAAAATGGAATTCTGGGACAAGCTGATGGGGTTCTTCTGGGGCGCGGAATCGTTACCTTTGCTGGTGATGGTGCTGGGTGTCTGGGCGCTGCTGTTCCATTTTCGCCGTGAAGAGCGCGCCAATCTCATCAACACGGTCGGCTTCTTCTTCGTTTGCCTGTTCGGGCAATTCATCGCGGGCCTATTGCATGCCATGGATCTGGGCCGTGCTGCCGCCGTGACACACGAGGTGTTCGTCATCGGTGCGGGGGTGGCGGTCATCCGCCTGTGGGGGCAACTCGTCTTCCGCGTTCTGCTGCCCGCCGTCAAACTCACCCCGCCGCGCATCACCGAGGACATCTTCGTCATCATCGCCTACATCGCCTGGTTCATGGTGCGGCTGCGTTATGCCGGACTCGATCTGGGCAGCATCCTGGCGACTTCGGCGATGATCACAGCGGTGGTGGCCTTCGCCATGCAGGATACGCTGGGCAACATCCTCGGCGGTCTGGCGCTGCAATTGGACAATTCCGTCGAAGTCGGCGACTGGATCAAGGTGGACGATATCTCCGGCAAAGTGGTGGATATCCGCTGGCGTTCGACACTGGTGGAGACGCGCAACTGGGAGACGGTGGTGTTTCCCAACAGCCAGTTGATGAAGAACAAATTCATGGTGCTGGGCCGGCGCACCGACCAGCCGGTGCAATGGCGGCGCTGGGTGTGGTTCAACGTCGGGCTGGATACCGCGCCGACGCGGGTGGTGAGTGTGGTGGAGGAATCCGTCCTGCACACCGACATCGCCAATGTGGCGAAGAGCCCAGCGCCCAACTGCCTCCTGATGGATATGGATAGCAAGGGCTACGCGCGTTATGCGCTGCGTTACTGGCTGACCGATCTGGCGCCGGACGATCCCACCGATGCCATGATGCGCTGGCACATCATGACCGCCTTGCAGCGCGCGGGCATCAAGCTGGCGCTGGAAGAGAAGAGTATCCATCTCACCAAGGAGAACGAGAAATACGACGAGGTGGTGCACCACCGTGAAGTGCTGTTGCGCATCAAGACCTTGCGCAAGGTCGAGCTATTCTCGCAACTCAATGAGGATGAACTGAAAGGACTGGCGGAACGGCTGCGCTATTCGCCGTTCGCCAAAGGCAACATCATCGCCAAACAGGGGGATGTGAAGTCGCATTGGCTTTACGTCATCATCAACGGCGAGGCCGAAGTGTTCGTCGATCTGTCCAATGGCAAGCGGCGCACCGTGCGCGCGCTGGGCCGCGGCGACTTCTTCGGCGAGATGGGGCTGTTGACCGGGGCACCGCGTTCGGCTTCGGTCATCGCCAAGAGCGATGTGGAGTGCTATCGCATCGACAAGGACGTGGTGGAAGAGCTGTTGCAGGCGCGCCCGAGCATCGCCGACGAGATATCGCATATCCTGGTCGCGCGCCGGGCCGAGCTGGATGTCGCCCTGCAGAATCTGGATGCGACCGGGAAACACCAGGACCTGACGCAGCAGCGCTACGAGATACTGGAGACCATCAAGCGCTTCTTCTCGCTGGGGAATTAACCCGACTTACATTTGGGCTTAATTCATGGGCTGGCTTGCGGTATCATTCGCTCCGGGCAATTTGAGATAAAGCACATGAAAGTCACTTTTCTGGATTTCGAGCAGCAGGTCTCCGAGCTGGAGAACAAGATCGAACAACTGCGTTACGTGCAGGACGATTCCGCACTTGATATCTCCGACGAGATCGGCAGATTGCAGAAGAAGAGCCAATCGCTGACCAAGGACATCTACGCCAAGCTCACGCCCTGGCAGATCTCGCAAGTTTCGCGTCATCCGCAGCGCCCCTATACGCTGGACTACATTCAGCACCTGTTCACCGATTTCGAAGAATTGCATGGCGACCGCAACTATGCGGACGATCCCGCCATCGTCGGCGGTCTGGCGCGTTTCAACGGCCAGAGCGTGATGGTCATCGGCCACCAGAAAGGCCGCGACACCAAGGAACGCCAGTACCGCAACTTCGGCATGCCGCGTCCGGAAGGCTACCGCAAGGCGATGCGCCTGATGCGTCTGGCCGAGAAGTTCGGCATCCCCATCATGACCTTCATCGATACCCCCGGCGCCTATCCCGGCGTGGGCGCGGAAGAGCGCGGCCAGTCCGAGGCCATCGGCAAGAACCTGTATGTGATGGCAGAGCTGCGTACCCCCATCATCTGCACCATCATCGGCGAGGGCGGTTCCGGCGGCGCGCTGGCTATCGCGGTCGGTGATGCCATGCTGATGCTGCAATATGCGACCTATTCCGTCATCTCGCCCGAGGGCTGCGCCTCCATCCTGTGGAAGAGCGCGGACAAGGCCTCCGAGGCGGCCGAGACGCTGGGCATCACAGCGACCCGTTTGAAGACGCTGGGTCTGGTCGACAAGATCATCAGCGAGCCGCTCGGCGGCGCGCACCGCGACTATGCTGCGATGATGCAGACCCTGAAGAAGGCCTTGCAGGAGACGCTCAACCAGGTTCAATCCCAGGCTCCCGGCGAGATGTTGCAAGCCCGTTTCAGTCGCTTGATGAGTTATGGCAAGTACAAGGAAATCGAGCTTAACTGATCACGTTGCGGCGCACCTCGCGCCGCATCTTCCCAGGCGCAGTCACATCCTCATCGGTTTGAGCGGCGGTATCGACTCCGTCGTTCTGCTGCATCTGCTGCACACCCTAGCGCCGCGCTTCGAATGGCGTCTTTCCGCCCTGCATGTCCATCACGGTATCAGCCCGAACGCCAATGACTGGGCGCAGTTCTGTGCCGATCTCTGTTCCCGCTACGGCATCAACCTGCATGTGGAACGCGTCGATATCGCCCCGTTGCGCGATGAGCACGGCATCGAGGCGGCCGCGCGCAAGTTGCGTCATGCCGCCTTTGCCGCACAGGACTGCGACTTCGTCGCGCTGGCGCACCATGCCGATGATCAGGCCGAGACTCTGCTGCTGCAATTGCTACGCGGTGCGGGGGTGAAGGGTGCTGCCGCGATGCCTGTCCTGAGCAAGGTCGAAGGGCCTGTTCTGAGCCGTGTCGAAGGGCCTGTTCTGAGCAAAATCGAAGGGCCATTCACCAAGGCGGGTAGGCCGGCATTGCTCCGCCCTTTGCTGGATATCACACGTGCCGAACTGGAAGAACATGCGCAGCAGCACGGTTTGAGCTGGATCGAGGACGAGAGCAACGCCGACGACAGCTATCCGCGCAATTTTCTGCGTCATCGCGTATTGCCGCTGCTGGCAGAGCGTTTTCCGGCCTACCGCGAAACTTTGTCGCGCAGTGCCGGTCATTTTGCCGAGGCGGCCGAATTGCAGGACGAACTGGCGCAGATCGATGCGCAAGGCGCTGTGGCGGGAGGATCGCTGCCTATCGTCGTGTTGCGGAAGCTGTCTGCGGCTCGTTCCCGCAATTTGCTGCGGTATTTCCTGCATGCGCAGGGCGCGCCGATGCCGCAGGCCGTGCAACTGGAAGACATGTTGAGCCAACTGCTGGGTGCGCGCGGTGATGCGTCGGTGTGCATCGAATACGGTGGATGGGAGGTGCGGCGCTATCAGGATCGCGTTTACGCGCAGCCGCAGCTGGGAGGGTTTGATCGCGAGTACTCCATTGTCTGGAAAGGAGAAAATGAGCTGTTCTGGCCCGCTTTGGGCGAGAAAGTCTGTTTTTGGCAGGTGATGGGGCAGGGGATCAGTCTGGCGAAGTTGCGCTCGGGCAAAGTCGAGTTGCGCCTGCGCAGCGGTGGCGAGTCGTTGCGGCCCCGCAATGGGGCGTCCACGCGCAGCCTGAAGAACCTGCTGCAGGAGCAGCAGGTGCCGCCATGGCAGCGGGAACGCCTGCCTTTGCTGTATTGCGGTGACAAACTCGTGTGCGTATTGGGAGTCGCTATCGCGGCCGACTTTCAGGCAACCGATTCCGAGCCGGGGATCGTGCCCGGATGGGCTTCCGGGCTGCGACAGGGCGGGCAAACCCTGCTAGAATCGCGCCCTCAGAATTTTCTGATTTCAAATCACTACTTGGAGAGAAGCATGGCTGTCGAACGTACCCTTTCAATCATCAAACCCGATGCCGTGGCGAAGAATGTCATCGGCAAGATCTATTCCCGTTTCGAGAGCAACGGCCTGAAGATCGTCGCATCCCAGATGCGCCATCTGTCGCGCACCGAAGCCGAAGGTTTCTACGCCGTGCACAAGGCACGTCCGTTCTTCAACGACCTGGTCGGCTTCATGATCTCCGGTCCGGTGATGATCCAGGTGCTGGAAGGCGAAAGCGCTGTCCAGAAGAACCGTGATCTGATGGGCGCGACCGATCCGAAGAAGGCCGAGAAGGGCACCATCCGTGCCGATTTCGCCGACAGCATCGACGCCAATGCCGTGCACGGTTCCGATTCCGCCGAAAACGCCAAGATCGAGATCGATTACTTCTTCGCCCCGAAGAACGTTCACTCGCGTTAATGCAAAACCTCCTCGACTTTGATGCGCAACAACTGACTGTCTGGTTTGCGGAGCAGGGCGAAAAGCCCTTCCGCGCCAAGCAGGTGTTGCGCTGGATCTACAAAGCCGGGGAGTCCGATTTCGATGCGATGAGCGATCTGGCGATCTCTCTTCGCGAAAAGCTGAAACAGACCGCCTGTGTCCAGACACCCACGGTGATGCGCGAAGAGACCGCCTCTGACGGTACGCGCAAGTGGCTGCTGGATGTGGGGACGGGTAATGCGGTCGAGACCGTGTACATCCCGGAAGAAGGCCGGGGCACGCTGTGCGTGTCGACTCAGGCCGGGTGCGCACTCGATTGCGCATTCTGTTCCACCGGCAAACAGGGTTTCAACCGCAACCTCTCCACCGCCGAGATCATCGGTCAGGTGTGGTGGGCGAATCACGAGCTCGGCAAGAACGCTGACGGCAACTGGCCGGTCACCAACGTGGTGCTGATGGGCATGGGCGAGCCATTGTTGAATTTCGACAGCACTGTGAGTGCTCTGCGCCTGATGCTGGACGACAATGCCTACGGCCTGTCGCGCCGTCGCGTGACGGTGTCCACTTCCGGCGTGGTGCCGGCGATGGACCGTTTGCGCGATGAATGCCCGGTCGCATTGGCGATCTCGCTGCACGCGCCGAACGATGCGTTGCGCAATGAGCTGGTGCCGATCAACCAGAAATATCCATTGAAGGAATTGATGGCGGCCTGTCAGCGTTACCTGGAAAAGGCGCCGCGCGATTTCGTCACCTTCGAGTATGTGATGCTGGCAGGTGTGAATGACGGCGTGCAGCATGCGCGCGAACTGATCAACCTGGTGCATGACGTGCCGTGCAAGTTCAATCTCATCCCGTTCAACCCGTTCCCGCAAGCGCCGTATCAGCGTTCAGACATGGAGGCGGTGAAACGATTCCGCGACGTGCTGATGCAGGCCGATATCGTCACCACCATCCGCAAGGTGCGCGGCGACGACATTGCGGCTGCCTGCGGTCAACTGGCCGGGCAGGTGCAGGACAAGACGAAACGAACCCATCGATTGCAGGAGGCGAGTCAATGAAGAGAATCTGCGTGTTGCTTGTGGTCGCTCTGTTGACGGCGTGCGCTTCTTCCGGCGGGGGCTCAGCGGGGACTCCGCAAGTTGATGTGACGCGTGCTCAGGCGAGTGCCAGGATCCATACCGAGCTGGCGGCTGCGTACTATGAACGCGCCCAGTATGCAGTGGCTTTACAGGAAATCGCAGTGGCTTTGCAGGGGAATTCCGATTACGCGCCAGCCTACACTGTGCGGGCCTTGGTTCGGATGGCATTGCGCGAGGATGAGCAGGCTGATGCGGATTTTCGCCGCAGCATGAGTCTGGATAGCACGAACTCGGAGACGCGTAACAACTACGGCTGGTTTCTTTGCCAGCGTGGCCGCGTCCAAGAGTCATTGAAGCAGTTTCAGGAAGCATTGAGCAATCCGCTGTATGCGACGCCTGAGATGGCCTATGTGAACCTGGGAATGTGCTCAATGAAAGCCGGGTTGCTGAAAGACGCAGAAAGCAATCTGCAAAGAGCCCTGATTCTTCGTCCAGGCATGCAGGAAGCTTTGTATGGATTGGCGACAATGAGTTACAACAGTGGCGACTTCGCCGGCGCAAAATCCTACTTATTGCGTTTTTCCCAAGGCTCAAGGGAGCTGAATGCGGAACAGCTTTGGCTGGCTGTTCGTATCGAGCGCAAGATGCGCGATCGGAATTCGGAAGCCAGTTACGCGTTGCAGTTGCGTAAGAATTACCCTGACTCCCGCGAGGCACAACTTTTATTGCAAGGCGAATGATGGATATTCCTGACGAAGCGAAAGAACCTGTATCGCAACTGAATGTGGGTACGACCCTGCGCGAGGCTCGCGAAGGGCAGGGGATGAGCGTGTACGATATCGCTGAGCGGATCAAGTTTGCACCCAAGCAAGTCGAGGCCCTGGAGGCCAATGATTACGAACGACTGCCCAAGGCCACGTTCCTGCGCGGTTTCGTGCGCAGTTATGCGCGTGTCTTGCAACTGGATGAGGCGGAACTGATCGCAGCCTTGCCGACTGAACCCTCGACGCAACAGATTACCAAGCAGCAGATCGTCGATGTTTCTTTTCCGAGTGTACTGGCATCGCGACGCATCAATGTGATGTGGCTGGCCGGGGCGTTGGGTGTGGCTTTGGTGCTGGGCTTGTTCGTGTGGTTGAGCGATGGCGAGTCCGCGCAGAAGCCATCCGAAGTCGTAGTCGAAACTGTTCCATTGCCGATGCAGGATGCTGGGGCCTCAGCCGTTGTTGCACCGCCGACTTTATCTGCTGAGCCGGAGATCGCCAAGATCGCAGAACCCCGCAAAGTCGAGCAAAAGGTGACTAAGACGCAAACAACCGCAGTTACTGCGCCAGTGCCGGTAATTCCTGTCGTCTCTTCTGTGGCATCAACTGCAACCGCCAAGCCTCCCGTAGCCCCTGAGATGCTGAAGCGCCGCCCGCTGCATTTCGTGTTCACAGGTGCCGCCTGGATAGAGGTGATCGACGTCAACGGGGATATCCTGTTGTCGAGGAGTAATCTTGGTGGCACGGAAAAATGGATAGGCGGTCCCCGTCGTGCGCCTTATGACGTATCCATCGGCAATCCGGGCAACGTCAAGATGTATTACAAAGGGAAAGAGATCGATCTCTCCGAATATGCGGGGATGAATACTGCCCGTCTGAAGGTGGAGTGAAGCGCGTGAGCCATTCCCCGATACAGCGTCGCAAGACGCAACGTGTGTTTGTTGGCGGCGTCGCCATCGGCGGCGGAGNNGCAGTCGATGACCAATACCGACACGGCCGATGCAGAAGGCACGGCGCGTCAGGTTTACGAGTTGGCGCGTGCCGGATCCGAACTGGTGCGCATCACTGTCAATACTTCCGAGGCCGCTGCCCAGGTTCCACGCATCCGCAAGATGCTGGACGAGATGGGTTGCGCAGTACCACTGATCGGAGATTTCCACTACAACGGCCATCGTTTGCTCACCGAATATCCCGAGTGTGCGCAGGCGCTGGCGAAATATCGCATCAATCCCGGCAATGTCGGCAAGAACCGCAAGGGCGAGGATCAGTTCGCGATGATGATCGCGGTTGCGAAACAGTATGACAAGCCGGTGCGTATCGGTGTCAATTGGGGCAGCTTGGACCAGGACATCGTTGTGCGCATGATGGACGAGAATGCGAAACTGCCACAGCCGAAGGAAGTGCGCGAAGTGACACGCGAAGCGCTGATCGTCTCCGCGCTGGACAGCGCGAAACGTGCCGAGGAACTGGGGCTGCCGCGCGAACGCATTGTGTTGTCGTGCAAGGTGAGCGAGGTACAGGATCTGATCGCGGTGTATCAGGAGTTGGCCAGACGCTGCGATTATGCGCTGCATCTGGGGCTGACCGAGGCTGGCATGGGTTCGAAAGGGATCGTGGCATCCACAGCCGCGCTGGCGGTGCTGTTGCAACAGGGCATAGGCGATACCATCCGCGTTTCGCTGACGCCAGCGCCCGGCGGCGCGCGTACCGAAGAGGTGGTGGTGGCGCAGGAGATATTGCAGACCATGGGATTGCGCTCATTCACACCGATGGTGATCGCCTGTCCGGGTTGCGGGCGTACCACTAGCACGGTGTTCCAGGAGCTGGCGCAGCATATCCAAAATTATCTGCGCGCGCAGATGCCGGTATGGCGCGAGCAATACGTGGGTGTGGAAGAGATGACGGTCGCGGTGATGGGTTGCATCGTCAACGGACCCGGGGAAAGCAAGCTGGCGAATATCGGCATCAGCCTGCCGGGCACGGGCGAAAATCCTGCCGCGCCGGTGTATGTGGACGGCGAGAAAGTGACCACCCTGCGCGGCGACAACATCGCCAAGGAGTTCACGCAAATCGTCAATGAATATGTGGCAAGAAAGTACGTCAAGAAATGAGCGAGACGCTGCAAGCAGTAAAAGGAATGAACGATATCCTGCCCGACGAGGCTGGGCTTTGGTTGTGGTTCGAGGACACGGTGCGCGAGTGGCTGGAAGGCTACGGCTATCGCAACATCCGCATGCCGCTGCTGGAGCCGACCGCGCTGTTCAAGCGCGCCATCGGCGAAGTCACCGACATCGTGGAAAAAGAGATGTACAGCTTCGAGGACAGTCTCAACGGCGACCAGCTCACGCTGCGTCCGGAAGGCACGGCGTCCTGCGTGCGCGCGGCATTGCAGCACAATCTGCTGTATAACGCGCCGCAGCGGCTGTGGTATGCAGGCCAGATGTTCCGTCATGAAAAACCACAGAAGGGGCGCTATCGCCAGTTCCACCAGGTCGGCGTGGAAGCGTTGGGCTTTGCCGGGCCGGACATTGATGCCGAGCAGATTGTGATGTGTGCGCGCTTGTGGAAGAAGCTGGGTATTCGCGATGTGGCTTTGCAGATCAACACACTGGGCGATGCGGCTTCGCGCCAGCGTCATCGCGAGAAGCTGATCGCTTATTTTGAGCAACACAAGGATGCGCTGGATGCCGATGCGCAACGCCGTCTGTACAGCAATCCGCTGCGGATACTCGATACCAAGAATCCTGCCATGCAAGAGCTGGTGAGTGCGGCGCCCAAGCTGATGGACGAACTGGAAACAGATGCGATCCAGCACTTCGAGGCGGTGCAGGAGATTTTGAAGCAACACGGCATCGCGTTTGAGATCAACCCGCGTCTGGTGCGCGGACTGGACTACTATAATCGTACCGTGTTCGAGTGGGTCACGACGCGGCTGGGAGCTCAGGGAACCATCTGCGCCGGAGGCCGTTACGACGGTCTGATCGAGCAGATGGGCGGCAAGGCCGCACCGGCGATGGGCTTTGCCATGGGCGTGGAACGCCTGCTGGCGTTGTTGCNNCGTGATGGCGGTATACGGGTGTTGCTGCATTGCGGTGGCGGCAGTTTCAAGTCGCAGATGAAGAAAGCGGATGGCAGCGCGGCGGCATGCGCCATCATTATCGGTGACGACGAGGTAGCGGCGCAGGCCGTGATGTTGAAGCCTTTGCGCGGCGAGGGAGAGCAGCAGCGCGTTGCGCTGGATGCATTGCAGGAAAAAATAGTTGAATTGATCAAGTGAGGAAATGAAGATGTCGAATCTGGATTTGCAGGAACAGGAACAAGTCGATGCGCTGAAGGCCTGGTGGAGTGAGAACGGCAAATGGGTGGTCGGCGCCATCGTGGTCGGACTGCTCGGCTTCGCCGGGATGCAGTACTGGAAGAGCTACCAGTCTGGACAGTCGGCCGAGGCAGCCAAGCTCTACGCCGAAGTGATGAAGCAGGCCGCGACCAACGATGCCAAGCGTATCAGCGATGCTGCGGATGCATTGGTCAGCCGATACGGCAGCAGCGCATACGCGCCGCGCGCGCAATTGCTGGCGGCACAGGCCAACTTGCAGGCACGCGATGCGGCACATGCCAAAGTGCAGTTGCAGTGGGTGATCGAGCATGCCAGCGAGTCCGGCCTGCAGGATACAGCGCGCCTGAAATTGGCCAGTGTGCTGCTGGATGAGCAGAGCTACGATGAAGCGCTGAAGCAACTCGATGCCGCCCATCCAGAATCATTCACGGGCTTGTATGCCGACCTCAAGGGCGATGTGTTGAGCGCACAGGGCAAAGTGGCGGAAGCGCGCGCCGCCTATCAGGAGGCTTTCGACAAGACCGATGCCAAGAGCGTATATCGCAATCTGATCCAGTTGAAACTGGACGGTCTGGGTGCGGCTAAATGAGATTGAAACGCCAACTTATCGTCGCGTTGCTGCCCTTGGCTTTGGTTGCCTGTAGCAGCGACAAGCCAAAGATTGAGCCGGCCAAGCTGGTCGACTTCCAGGCCAAGGCCAAGATTGAAGTACGCTGGGACAACGATGTTGGTGATGCCGGACAAAGCGTGCTGTTCCCGGCGGTGACACGCGAAGCCGTGTTTGCCGCGAATGCGGATGGCGATGTGTATCGTTTCGACCGCAACACTGGCAAGCAGGCCTGGCGCATCGATAGCGGGTTCGCCATCACTGGTGGCGTCGGCTCCGGCGGCGGTCTGGTGCTGGTCGGCGGCGAAAAGGGCGAACTGGCCGCCTACGATGAGGACAGCGGCAAGCAGAAATGGCAAGTCAAAGTATCCAGCGATGTATTGAGCCCGCCCAAGGTTTCCGATGGCGTGGTGGTGGTGCGTACCGGCAACCAGCGTATCACCGGCTTGAGCGCGAAGGACGGTAGCCGCCTCTGGTTGTACGAGCGGGCAACGCCCACGCTGATCGTGCGCAGCCATGCCGGAGTACTGATCCGCAATGGCCTAGTCTATGCCGGTTTTGCCGCCGGCAAGCTGGCGGCGATCAACCTGAAGAACGGGGTGGTGGTTTGGGAGTCCACGGTCTCGCAGCCGCGCGGCAACACCGAACTGGAACGCATCAGCGATATCACCAGTCTGCCGGTGGCGGACGACGCACAGGTTTGCGCCGTGGCGTTCCAAGGGCGCCTTGCCTGCTTCGATGCGGTGCAGGGGGGCGCATTGTGGACGCGCGATGTCTCCAGCGACAAGGGATTGGCCCTGTGGGGGAAGATGCTGTATCTGACCGACACCGACAGCAACGTGCTGGCGCTGGACAAGAGCAGCGGTGCTTCGCTGTGGAAGAACAGCCAGTTGTCGTTGCGCGGCGGGACGGCAGTCTATCCGCTGGACGAATATCTGGTGTTGGGCGACTACGAAGGCTACCTGCATGTGCTGAAACGCGATGACGGCAGCTTTGTCGCCAGACGCAAAACCGACGGCAGCGCGATCCACATTGCGCCGATGACGCTCGGCGACGGCGCCTTGGTGCAAACCAGCGACGGCGAACTTTATTCGATCGCCATCCGATAATGCTACCTACCATCGTACTTGTCGGCCGTCCCAATGTGGGCAAATCCACATTGTTCAACCGCCTCACGCGCAGCCGTGACGCGCTGGTTGCCGATCAGCCGGGCCTGACGCGCGACCGCCATTACGGTCGCGGCCGGGTGGGCGAGCGTCCCTATCTGGTGGTCGATACCGGCGGACTGGAGCCGGTCGCCAAGGAAGGCATCCTGCACGAGATGGCCAAGCAGACGCGCCAGGCGGTGGATGAGGCCGATATGGTGCTGTTCATCGTCGATGGTCGCGACGGCCTGACGCCGCACGACAAGATCATCGCCACGCAACTGCGTAAGACCGGACGTCCCGTGCTGCTGCTGGTCAACAAAGCCGAAGGCATGCGCAGTGAACGCGTCACGGCCGATTTTCACGAACTTGGCTTGGGCACGCCCATTCCGATCTCGTCCGCTCATGGCGACAACGTCGCCGAGATGATTGAGGTCGCGCTGGATGAACTCCCCGCTGCGGAGCCGGAAGTCGAGGAAAAATCAGATCACCCCAAGCTGGCTATCGTTGGCCGTCCCAATGTGGGCAAATCCACGCTGGTCAACGCCATCTTGGGCGAAGAACGCGTGATCGCCTTCGATCAACCGGGCACCACGCGTGACTCCATCTATATCGATTTCGAACGCGGCGGCAAGCAGTACACCATCATCGACACCGCCGGCGTGCGTCGTCGCGGCAAGATCGACGAGGCCATCGAGAAATTCTCGGTGGTAAAGACACTGCAGGCGATCGAGGATGCCAATGTGGTGGTGCTGGTGGTGGACGCACGCGACCAGATCACCGAACAGGATGCCCATCTGGCCGACTTCGTGCTGCAGGCCGGCCGCGCGCTGGTGCTGGCGGTGAACAAATGGGACGGGCTGGACGAATATGTACGCGATACGGCCAAACGCGATATCGAGCGCAAATTGCATTTTCTTGGCTTTGCCAAACATCACTTCATCTCGGCCCTGAACGGGACGGGTGTGGATGCTCTTTTGAAATCGGTGAACCAGGCCTATGCGGCGGCGATGACCAAGTTGCCGACACCGCAACTCACCCGCGTGCTGGAAGAAGCGATCCAGAAGCAGCAACCGCCGCGCGGCGCATTCCGTCCCAAGATGCGCTATGCCCACCAAGGCGGCAGTAATCCGCCGCTCATCGTCATCCACGGCAGTGCGCTCGACAAGATTCCGGACAGCTATCGCCGCTATCTGGAAAAGACCTTTTGTGATGCTTTCAAGCTGCAGGGCACACCACTGCGCATCGAATTCAAGTCCGGCAAGAACCCGTTTGCCGACAAGAAGCATGTCATGACCGAGAGTGAACTGCGTGCAGCCCATCGCGCCCGTATCCGGGGACGCCGGCTGTACGGTTGATCTTTTCCGTATTCTTCTGTGCGGCTCAAGTATCGCCCCAATATGCCGTAAATATACTTACTGGTGTATCTCCACCCATTCCAGTGGGAGGTTGAAATGAAAGCGCTCATTCTCGGTTTGTTAGTCACTCTGCTGTTGACGGCATTTCTGTTCTTCATGATCTCCGGCGCGGCGATCGTGGAAACAGTCGCCTGGGCTGGCAGGCGCAGGGCGGGGCGCAAGGACTGACCCCATCGGTAACTCGCTCTTTCGCAATACCTGTTTTTCCAGTAAAGTGTCCGCCCCAAGAACAACAAGAGCGGACATCATGAGTACAAAAGGGCAACAACTACAAGACCCGTTCCTGAACGCATTGCGTAAGGAACATGTGCAGGTCGCCATCTATCTGGTCAACGGCATCAAGCTGCAAGGCCAGGTCGAGTCGTTCGATCAATACGTGGTACTGCTGAAGAACACCGTCACCCAGATGGTCTACAAGCACGCTATCTCCACTATCGTTCCCGCACGCGCTGTCACCATCCCCTTCGAAGCTGAGTGATGTCTGAATCAACGACTGTTGCCAATACAGCGATATTGGTCAGTCTCGATTTCGGCGCGCCCGATTACGCAGAAAGCCTGGAAGAATTACGTTTGCTGGCGGAAAGCGCCGGCGTGCATACGCTTGCGCTGGTAGAGGGCAAGCGACAGCGTCCGGACGCGTCGACCTTTGCTGGCAGTGGCAAGGTGGACGAGATCGCCGCGCTGGTCGAGGAACTGGAAGCGCCGCTGGTCATTTTCAACCACGATCTGTCCCCGGCGCAGATGCGCAATCTCACCGCCAAGATCCAGACGCGGGTGATCGACCGTACCATGCTGATCCTGGATATCTTCGCTTTGCGGGCGCAGAGCCATGAAGGCAAGGTCCAGGTCGAGTTGGCACAGCTAAAATACCTTTCCACGCGCCTGGTCGGCATGAACATGGACATGGGCCAGCAGAAGTTCGCTGTCGGCGCACGCGGTCCGGGCGAAACGCAGCTGGAGCTGGACCGGCGCAAGCTGGATAGGCGCGTCCACCTGCTCAATGAACGGCTTAAGCAGCTGAAAAAGCACCGCGAATTGCAGCGCAAGGCGCGCAACCGTTCCGACGTGATGTCGGTTTCCATCGTGGGTTATACCAACGCGGGTAAATCCACTTTATTCAACCGGTTAACCAACGCCAACGTTTATGTCGCCAACCAGTTGTTCGCCACGTTGGATACCACGGCACGCAAGATATTTCTGGAAGGTGACAGCCCGCGTCAGGTTGTGCTTTCTGACACGGTAGGGTTTATTCGCCATCTGCCGCACGGCTTGGTGGCAGCCTTTCGCAGTACGCTGGAAGAGACCGCGCTGGCCGACCTGTTGCTGCATGTGGTGGACGTGAACAGCCCCGAGCGGCACGATCAGGTGGCCGAAGTGAACAAGGTGTTGGCCGAGATCGGCGCTCAGCATATCCCGCAGATCGTGGTCTACAACAAGATCGACCTGCAGGGCCTGGAAGCGGGCGTCAAGCGCGACGAATATGGTAAAATCGCCAGCGTTCACCTGAGTGCCAAGACTGGCGCCGGTTTGACGGAATTACGGGCCGCGCTCGCCGAGATGCGCGATGTGCCGGCCTCGGAAAAGCAGGCGGAAGAATGGCATCCGCTGAATGATAATTGAATCGACCAAAAGGTAACGGACTATGGGATTGAATGATCCGCAATGGGGCAACAAGAACGGCGGCGGCCCCCCCGATCTGGAAGAGGTGATGCGCAATTTGAATCGCAAGATTGAATCGCTGTTCGGCAAGTCCGGCGGCGGCGCGCCAAAGAGCGGTGACGGCAACACTTCCGGCGGTATGGGCGGCGGAATCGGCCTGATCGTGCTGATCGTGGCACTGGTCTGGATTGCCAGCGGCTTCTATATCGTCGATGCCAGCCAGCGCGGTGTTGTGCTGCGTTTCGGCAAGCAGGTGGAGATCACTGAAGCCGGCCCGCGCTGGCACCTGCCGTATCCGGTAGAGACTGTGGAAGTGGTCAACCTGAGCCAGGTGCGTACCGCCGAGATTGGCTATCGCGAGAACGTGAAGAACAAGATGCTGAAAGAGTCGCTGATGCTGACCGATGACGAGAACATCGTCGACATCCAGTTCGCGGTGCAATATTTCCTCAAGGATCCGGCCGAATACCTGTTCAATAACCGCAATCCTGACGAGAACGTGCGCCAGGCTGCCGAGACGGCCATCCGCGAAGTGGTTGGCCGCAGCAAGATGGACTACGTGCTGTATGAAGGCCGCGAGCAGGTCGCCGCATCCACCACCAAACTGATCCAGGACATCCTCGACCGCTACAAGTCGGGCATCATTGTGAGCAAGGTCACCATGCAGAACGCGCAGCCGCCGGAACAGGTGCAGGCCGCGTTCGACGATGCCGTGAAAGCAGGCCAGGATCGCGAGCGCCAGAAGAACGAAGGCCAGGCTTACGCCAACGATGTGGTGCCGCGCGCCAAAGGTGCGGCAGCACGCCTGATGCAGGAAGCGGACGGTTACAAACAGAGCGTGATCGCCAATGCCGAGGGTGATGCGAGCCGCTTCAAGCAGATATTGATCGAGTATGAGAAAGCGCCGCAAGTGACGCGCGAACGTATGTATCAGGACATGAAACAGCAGATACTGACCAGCACCAGCAAGGTCATCGTCGACCAGAAGAGCGGCGGCGGCAATCTGCTTTACCTGCCTTTGGATAAACTGATCCAGAGCACGAACCCGGGAGCTGAATTGCCCAAGCCTACGGAGCAACTGACATCGACACCCACGAACGAGGTGGTGCAGCGCGCACCCTTGTTCGGTCGCGAAAGGGAGGCACGCTAATGAAGCTGAATTCAACCAATATTCTGGTGGGCGTGGTCGTCGTTCTGATCCTGGCCAGCATGAGTCTGTTCGTAGTGGACCAGCGCCAAGTTGCCATCGTCTTCCAGTTGAGCGAAGTGATACGGGTCGAGACCACTCCCGGACTCAAGTTCAAGTTGCCGCTGGTACAGAACGTGCGGCTGTTTGATTCCCGCATCCTGACGATGGATGCACCTGAGCCGGAACGCATCATCACAGCCGAAAAGAAGAACATGCTGGTGGACTCCTTCGTCAAATGGCGCATTGTCGATGTGAAGCAGTATTACATCAGCGTGGGCGGCGACGAGGCGCGCGCGCAGACCCGTCTGATGCAGACGGTGAACTCCGCGATGCGCGAAGAGTTCGGCAAACTCACCATCCATGAAGTGGTCTCCGGCAAGCGCGACGAACTGATGCGCGTGGTGCAGGAGAAGACCGACATTGACGCGCGCAAGATCGGCGTGGAAGTGCTCGACGTGCGCCTGAAGCGTGTGGATTTCCCGGTGGAGATCAGCGAGTCTGTCTATCGCCGTATGGATGCCGAGCGTAAACGTGTCGCCAACGAGTTGCGCGCGACGGGTAATGCCGAGAGCGAAAAGATCCGTGCTGATGCCGACAGGCAGCGCGAAGTGACCCTGGCGCAAGCCTATCGCGATGCGCAGAAGATTAAGGGTGAGGGCGATGCTAGGGCATCGGCCTTGTATGCTGGCGCGTTTGGCCGCAATCCCGAGTTCTACGCCTTCTACCGCAGTCTGGATGTCTACAAACAGGGCTTCAAGAACAAGAGCGATATCATGGTGCTGGATGCCGGTTCGCCGTTCTTCAAGTATCTGAAGGGCTCCGGCAGGGACGGCAAATAGGATCGCATGGGCGACTACTGGCTGGCGGCTTTGGGGTTGATGTTGGTGCTGGAGGGAATCATGCCGTTCCTGTTTCCCGCCTCCTGGCGCGAGACGATGCTCAAGGTTTCACAGCTTCAGGACGGTCAGGCCCGCTTCATCGGATTGACACTGATGTTGAGCGGGCTGTTGCTGATTTACTGGATGAAATGATGAATTGGTTGTTACCGGAAAATATCCAAGACATGCTGCCGGACGAGGCATGGCGCATCGAAGGCATGCGTCGCGATGTGCTTGAATTGTTGCGCCGTTCCGGCTATCAACTGGTGTCGCCCCCTTTGCTGGAATATGCCGAATCGCTGCTCATCAACGATAGCGTCGACATGGATCTGCGCAGTTTCAAGCTGGTCGACCAGTTGAGCGGCCGCACCTTGGCCTTGCGCGCTGATATCACGCCGCAGGTAGCGCGCATCGATGCCCACCTGCTCAATCGCCAGGGCGTTGCGCGCCTGTGCTATGCCGGCAGCGTGCTGCACACCCAGCCATCGGGCCTGATGCGCACTCGCGAACCCTTGCAGATCGGCGCCGAGTTGTACGGCCATACGGGTATCGAAAGCGATCTGGAGGTACAGCGCCTGATGCTGCAAGCGCTGGCCTTGCTGGGCATCTCCGGCGTGCACCTCGATCTCGGCCATGTCGCCGTGTTCCGCAGTCTGATGCAACGCGCAGCTGTTCCCGCCGGGCTGGAAAGCGAGCTGTTCAACGCCTTGCAGAGCAAGGATGTGCCGACCCTGCAAACGCTGGTCGCGGGTCTGCCGGCACAGACTCAGGCGGCGATATTGGTCCTGCCCAAGCTCTATGGCGGCATCGAAGTCATCGCGCAGGCACGTGCCGTGTTGCCGGACTATCCTGAGCTGAAGGCGGCGCTGGACGATCTGGCACAGGCGGCAGCACATCTGCAAGGCTCTGCCAGAGGTATCGGTATCGACCTGGCCGAACTGCGCGGTTACCACTATCACAGCGGCATGGTGTTCGCGGCTTACCATGAGGGAAGCCACGATGCCATCGCCGTCGGAGGCCGTTACGACGATGTGGGCAAGGCCTTCGGCCGTGCCCGTCCGGCTACCGGTTTCAGCATGGATCTGCGCCAGTTGCACGGTCTGCTGGCGAAGCAGGCCCAGGCCAAGGGGATCCACGCTCCCTATCGCCAGGACGCCTCGCTGGATGCGGCAATTGCCAAACTGCGCGAGCAGGGCGAAATCGTGGTGGTCGATCTGCTGGGCAAGGCCGAATATCACCCGGAACTGAACTGTGATCGCGAACTGGTGCTGCACGACGGCAACTGGGGCGTGGTCGCGCTGAAGAATTGAAAACTGAAAAGGTCAGGAAAGAGACATGTCCAAGAACGTTGTAGTGATCGGTACCCAGTGGGGCGATGAAGGCAAAGGCAAGGTGGTTGACTGGCTGACCGACCATGCGCAGGGTGTGGTGCGCTTCCAGGGCGGTCACAACGCCGGCCACACGCTGGTCATCAATGGCGAGAAGACTGTGTTGCACCTCATCCCCTCCGGCATTTTGCGCGATAACGTGAAGTGTTACATCGGCAACGGTGTGGTGCTGTCCCCATCCGCCCTGCTGAAGGAGATGGACCAACTGGAGACCGCTGGTGTGCATGTGTATGACCGCCTTCGCATCTCCGAAGCCTGCCCGCTGATCCTGCCGCATCACGTGGCGCTGGATCAGGCGCGCGAGATCGCCAAGGGTGCGGGCAAGATCGGCACCACCGGACGCGGCATTGGCCCGGCCTACGAAGATAAGGTGGCGCGCCGCGCAATCCGTCTGCAGGACCTGTTCCACCGCAAGCGTTTCGCCGCGAAGCTGGGCGAAGTGCTGGACTATCACAACTTCGTGCTGAAGAATTATTTCAAAGCCGAGGCCGTCGATTTCAACAAGACCATGGATGAGACGCTGGCGCTGGCCGAGCGCCTGAAGCCGCTGGTGCTGGATGTGCCGCGCGCGCTGTACGAGGCAAACAAGGCCGGACAGAATCTGCTGTTTGAAGGTGCACAGGGCACCCTGCTGGACATCGATCACGGTACTTATCCGTTTGTGACTTCCAGCAACTGCATCTCCGGCGCAGCCTGCGCCGGCGCCGGCATTGGCCCGCAGAGCCTGCATTACGTACTGGGTATCACCAAGGCCTATACCACGCGTGTCGGTTCCGGTCCGTTCCCGACCGAGCTGTACGATGCCGAACTGAAGCAGGATCCCATCGGCAAGATGCTGGCTGAGAAGGGACACGAATTCGGATCCACCACGGGTCGCGCCCGCCGCTGTGGCTGGTTCGATGCTGCTGCACTGAAACGTTCCATCCAGATCAACGGAGTGTCCGGCCTGTGCGTGACCAAACTGGACGTGATGGACGGCATGGAGAAGGTGCGTATCGGCGTGGGCTACAACATCGACGGCCAGTTCAGCGATATCCTGCCGGTCGGTTCCGAGTCACTGGTGGATTGCGTACCAGTGTATGAGGACATGCCGGGCTGGAGCGACAGCACGGTCGGTGTGAAGCGTTACGAAGACCTGCCGCTGCAGGCCCGCAAGTATCTGGAACGTATCGCCGAGATCTGCGAAGTACCGGTGGATATGGTTTCCACCGGGCCGGACCGCGACGAAACTATCGTTTTGCGTCACCCGTTCAAGGTCTGAGCAGGTGATTCAAACGGTAGAAACGAGCACGCATCGCCAAGGCGGTGCGTGTTTTTATTTGAAATACTTGAAAAGCATGGATACAAACAAAAATGGCCCGCTTGCGCGGACCATCTTGTTGATAATTGGTGCCCAGAAGAGGCTCGGTCACGCTTGCGCGACCCCGGCATCCCTTGCACCGGATGCCTTTCGAGTCCTGGCGCGAAGCACGCAGGTGCTTCGCTTGTTCCGGGCACAAAACAAAAATGGCCCGCTTACGCGAGCCATCTTGTTGAATTATGGTGCCCAGAAGAGGACTCGAAC
>DMCN01000024.1 GCA_003445795.1 Gallionellaceae bacterium | reverse complement strand
GATCCTCAACTACATGGGCAACCAGGAAGCCGTGCTGGAATCGGTGCGCACCCACGATGCCGAGCTTGCGCAGAAGATGATGGACGAGATGTTCGTGTTCGAGGACCTGCTCGAGGTCGAGGACCGCGGCATCCAGCTGGTGCTGCGCGAAGTGCAGTCCGAATCGCTCATCGTCGCGCTCAAGGGCGCCAGCGAGGAACTGCGCGAGAAGGTATTCAAGAACATGTCGCAACGCGCCGCCGAGATGCTGCGCGAAGACCTGGAATCCAAGGGCCCGGTCAAACTCAGCGACGTGGAAGCCGAGCAGAAGGAGATCCTCAAGATCGTGCGCCGTCTGGCCGACGAAGGACAGGTCGTGATCGGCGGCAAGGGCGAGGAAGCGTATGTCTGATGTCGTCACAGCGCCGGAGAAACTCACCGCCTGGCAACGCTGGGAACTGCCCAACTTCGAGGCAGGCGCATTGGCGAGCACGGGTGGCGTGGCGCTGCCCACCGCTTCGCAACTCGAGGAGATAGAGAAACTGGCGCGCGATGAAGGCTACCGCAACGGCTACGCCGAGGGCATGCAGAAGGCCTTGCAGGAGAACCAGCGGCTGGCCGCACTGATCGACGCGCTGTCGAAACAGGCGGACGAACAGGTCGCCCAGGAACTGCTCGGGCTGTCGCTGGATATCGCGCGGCAGATGCTGCACCAGGCATTGAAGGTGAACCCGGAACTGCTGCTCGGCGTGGTGCGCGAAGCCATCGGCACGCTGCCGCATTTCAACCAGGGCGCGCATCTGGTGCTGCATCCGGACGATGCCGCGCTGGTGCGCGAGCGCATGGGCGAACAACTGACCCATTCCGGCTGGAAGATTTTCGAGGACGACCGCATCGAACGCGGCGGCGCGCGCATCGAGACCGCCAACAGCCAGATCGACGCCACGCTGGAGTCGCGTTGGGACCGCGTGGTCGCCGCGCTGGGGCAGGACACAAAATGGTTGATACAGGAATGAAAGTCTTCCAATGAACCTCCATCACCAGACCTGGCAGAACGTGCTGCATCTGAACCGCGACCTGGTCGCGCAGAGCAGCCCTTTGCTGGTGAGCGGACGCCTGACCAAAGTCACCGGACTGGTGATGGAAGCGGTCGGCCTGCGCATGGCGGTGGGCAGCACCTGCTGGATAGAATTGCCGAACAACCGCATCGAGGCGGAAGTCGTCGGCTTCGCCGGCGACCGGCTGTTCCTGATGCCGGAGAACGATGTGCAGGGTCTGGTGCCCGGTGCGCGCGTGACACCCGCCGAACCGCTGCGCACCCCCGCCACCCTCGACCAACCGCAACTGCCGCGCCGCCGCACTTCCGATCTGGCGCGCCATCTGCCGGTGGGCGAACACCTGCTCGGCCGTGTGCTCGACGGCGCCGGCCGCCCGCTCGACCAGTTCGGCCCGTTGCTGGAAGGCAAGACTGCCCCGCTGCAAAGCCGCCCCATCAATCCACTCGACCGCGCCGCGATCAAGGACGCGCTCGATGTCGGCGTGCGCGCGATCAACAGTCTGCTCACCGTCGGCCGCGGCCAGCGTATGGGCCTGTTCGCCGGTTCCGGCGTCGGCAAAAGCGTGCTGCTCGGCATGATGGCGCGCTACACCAGCGCCGACGTGATCGTGGTCGGCCTGATCGGCGAACGTGGCCGCGAAGTGAAGGAATTCATCACCGATATTCTGGGCAAGGAAGGCATGAAGCGCTCGGTGGTGGTCGCCGCCCCGGCCGACACCAGCCCGCTGATGCGTCTGCAGGGTGCCGCCTACGCCACCACCATCGCCGAATATTTCCGCGACCAGGGCAAGAACGTGCTGCTGATCATGGATTCGCTCACCCGCTATGCCATGGCGCAGCGTGAGATCGCCCTGGCCATCGGCGAGCCGCCCGCGACCAAAGGTTATCCGCCCTCTGTGTTCGCCAAGCTGCCGCAACTGGTGGAGCGCGCCGGCAACGGCGCCGAAGGCGGCGGTTCCATCACTGCGTTCTATACCGTACTGACCGAAGGTGACGACCAGCAGGACCCGATCGCCGATTCCGCACGCGCCATCCTCGACGGCCACATCGTGCTGTCGCGCCGCCTCGCCGAACAGGGCCACTACCCGGCCATCGACATCGAGGCTTCGATCAGCCGCGCGATGAACCATCTTGTCAGCCCGGAGCATTTCCAGCAGGTGCAACGTTTCAAGCATCTGTATGCGCACTACCAGCGCAACCACGACCTCATCAGCGTCGGCGCCTACGTGCAGGGCAGCGACCCTTTGCTCGACAGGGCTATCGCGCTGTATCCGCACATGGAACATTTCCTGAAACAGGGAATGTACGAATCAGAGGCATATACTGCCAGTATGGGAAAGTTCTCCGAACTGTTCCCGAACGAAGGTTGATGAACAAAGATGATCAAGCCATTCACACTGCAGCCGCTGGTCCAGCTGGCACAACAACGCAACGATGCCGCCACCAAGAAACTCGGCCTGCTCAACCAGCAACACCAGAGCGCGCAGGCCAAGCTCGACGCGCTGCTGCAATACCGCAAGGACTATCAGTCGCAGTTTCAGGAAGAGGCGAAGAAGGGGATGGCCCCGGCCGACATGAGGAACTTTCAGGACTTCATCGACCGTCTCGACCAGGCCGTCAAACAGCAGACTGCGGCCATCGAAAAAACCAAGGCCGGCGTGCAGACCGGACGCACCGAGTTAATGGACACCACGCGCAAGATGAAGTCGTTCGACACGCTGGCGCAGCGCCACCTCGACGCCGAGAAGAAGCTCGAGGCGAAATCCGAACAACGCACGCAGGACGAATTCACCGGACGTTTTGCCGCCCACCGCGCGGCGGCCAAAGACGGCGACAAATGATCACAGGAGCGACACCATGACCAATCTGCCCATCACTGCCAGCACCGCACAGACCGCCGCACCCGGCAAACAGTCCGCCAACGCCAACGATAACGCCGACGCGACCACGCAACCGTTCGGCGAAGTTCTGGCGCGCCAGATCGCCACACCGGAAGTGAAAGTCGCCAAAAAAGACGACAAGCTCGCCGCCGACCTGGCCGCACAGATCTCCGGCGAAACGACCGATATCAAAAAGGACGACAAGACAGCGGCGGAAGTCGCCAGCACCTTGCCGGCCGACATGCTGGCCGCACTGTTGCCGCAAGCCATGACTGCCACGGTCGCCGCTGCCCCCGCGGGCGGCAAGACCGATGCCGACGCCGCCTTGCAGACGAAGATCGATATCGCCGCACGCAAACCGGGCAGCGCTGCCGGAATCCAGCAAGCCGAGATCACGAGCAAGGCCTCACCGCAGGCCGCTGCCGAACCGCAACTCAGGGAACAATCCTTCGCCGCCACGCTGGCGAGCTCGGCCGCCCGCACCGCGACCAGCACGGAAACCCTTGCCGTCGCCCGCGAAGCGAGCACTGCCGCCACTGTCGCCGCAGCAGCTTCCGTTGCCGCCCAGCAACCGAATGCCGCGGCGATGGCCACGATCCAGAATGCTGCCGGCATCGCCGCACCGGTCGTGCAGGCCGCCACTCTGACGGTCAGCACACCCGTCAATCAGGCACGTTGGGGCGACGAGTTCAGCCAGAAGATCACCTGGCTGGCTTCTTCCAAAATGGACCAGAGCGCCGAACTGCATCTCAACCCGCCGCAACTGGGCCCGCTGGACGTGGTACTCAAGGTCAGCGGCGACCAGGCCACCGCCCTGTTCACCTCGCCGCATGCGGCGGTGCGCGAAGCGATCGAACAGGCCCTGCCGCGCTTGCGCGACATGCTGGCCGACAACGGCATCACGCTGGGCAACGCCACGGTCAGCGACCAGGCACCGCGCGAACAGAACAAGTCCGATGCCCAGCGCACGGCCGGCAACACAGACAACGAACTGCGCGATACGGCTGCCGGGGGAAACAATGCAGCCCGGGTATCCCCAATCTCGCGGCATAACGGTATAGTGGACACATTCGCCTGACGGGGGAATTGGGGCCGGATTACGCGCTTATTCCCCCGATGCCAGACGAGGGAAAACACGATAATCCAAACTGACCGAGAGGAATTTCACAGATGGCAACGAAACCAACCAAACCCGCCGCTCCAGCCGCCAAAGACGAGGCCCCTGCAGCAGCACCGCCCAAAAGCAAGAAGATGCTGATCATCATCATCGTCCTGCTGCTGTTGGGCATTGCCGGCGGTGCGGGCTGGTTCTTCAGCAAAGGCAGCGCGCCGGAGGGCGAACATGCCGAAGCGGCGAAGGAAGAGCCCCATCTCGAAGCCAAATTCGTCCCGCTGGGCGAGAATTTCACCGTCAACCTGCAACGCGAGGAAGGCGACCAATACCTGCAAGCCGGCATCACGCTGAAGATCCTGCAACCGGAACTGGAAGAGAAGATCAAGGCCACCATGCCGGAGATCCGCAGCAAGCTGCTGTTCCTGCTCTCAGGCAAGTATCCGTCCGAATTGCAGACTGCCGAAGGCAAGAAGAAACTGATCGCCGAGATCATCGCCGAGACCGATGCCGTGCTGGGACTGGGCACTGCCCCCGCCGCCCCCGCCGCCCACACCGCCGCACCCGCGCATGAAACAGGACACGAAGCCGCCGCCTCCGGCGCAGCCTCCGCACCGGTAGCAGCACACGCCGTTGCGGCCGACAAACCCAAGACCACAGGCGTGGTGGACGTGTTGTTCACCTCATTCATCATCCAGTGACCATGAGCTGATGCCATGAGCAATGAATTCCTCTCCCAGGACGAAGTCGACTCGCTGTTGCGGGGCGTCACCGGCGAAGCCGAAGAAAGCAAGTCGGATGCGCCGGAGGGAGGGGTGCGTCCCTATAACATGGCGACGCAGGAACGCATCGTGCGCGGGCGCATGCCCACGATGGAGATCATCAACGAGCGTTTCGCGCGCTTGTTCCGCATCGCGCTGTACAACTTCATCCACCGCTCCTCCGAAGTCTCGGTAGGCCCGGTGAAGGTGATGAAGTTCTCCGAATTCATCCGCAATCTGCCGGTGCCCGCCAACCTCAACCTGGTGCAGGTCAAACCGCTGCGCGGCAACGCCCTGTTCATCTTCGACCCCAACCTGGTGTTCATGGTGGTCGACAGCCTGTTCGGCGGCGACGGACGTTTCCACACCCGCGTCGAGGGCCGCGAGTTCACCCAGACCGAGCATCGCATCATCCAGAAACTGCTGGAGGTGGTGTTCCAGGCCTATGGCAAATCGTGGGAGACGGTGCAGAAACTGGAATTCGAATTCCAGCGTTCGGAAGTGAACCCGCAGTTCGCCAACATCGCCACGCCGAACGAGGTCGTGGTGGTGACGACCTTCGAGGTGGAGTTCACCGGCGTCGGCGGCTCCATCCACATCTGCATGCCCTACGCGATGATCGAGCCGATCCGCGAACTGCTCTACAGCACCATGCAGGGCGACCATGTGATCGCCGACAAGCGCTGGCTGCACATGCTCTCGAAACAGATCCAGTCGGCCGAGGTCGACCTCACCGCCGTACTCGGCCACGCCGAAAGCAATCTCGAGCATGTGCTGAGGATGCGCGTCGGCGATGTCATCCCGCTGGACGTGGAAGAAAACATCCAGGTGCTGGTCGACAATGTACCGGTGATGGAATGCAAATACGGCGCGTCCAACGGACAGTACGCGCTCCGGGTTGAAAAGATGCTCGCTACGGAAGGTGGTAACGAGCCGCTAACGGGAGGAAGAAATCATGGCTGAAGAGACCAAAGAACAGATCAGTGCGGACGATTGGGGTGCCGCCATGGCGGAACAGGCTTCCACCGAACCCGCTGCCGCAGCGCAACCACATGTGTTCGAGCAATTCGGCGGCGCCGGTGGTGCGACCGCGCACAACGACCTGGACATGATCCTCGACATCCCGGTGCAACTCACCGTGGAACTGGGCCATACCAAGATGCCGATCAAGAACCTGCTGCAACTGGCACAGGGCTCGGTGGTCGAACTGGCCGGCATGGCGGGCGAACCGCTGGACGTGCTGATCAACGGCTTCCTCATCGCGCAGGGCGAAGTGGTGGTGGTGAACGACAAGCTCGGTATCCGCCTCACCGACATCATTACGCCGTCCGAGCGTCTGCGCCGCCTCAACAAGTAACCGGACCGCCGCCATGCTTAGACACCTCCTTGCTGCCCTCGTCGCAGCATCCATCTCTCCGCTTGCCTTCGCCGCCGACGCAGTGCGGCCGGCCTACACCCCGCCCGCTCCGGCGCTCACCTCGGGCAGCATCCTGCAAGTGATCTTCAGCCTGCTGCTGGTGCTGGCTGCCGTGGTGGTCGTGGCCTGGCTGCTCAAGCGCATCAACCAGCCGCTGCAAGGCGCGGGTAACGCGCTCAAGATCATCAGCGGCGTCGCCGTGGGACAGCGCGAGCGCATCGTGCTGGTGGAAGTGAACGACACCTGGCTGGTGGTCGGCGTCGCTCCCGGACACNNCTCGCTCCCGGACAGGTGAACGCGCTGCACAGCATGCCGAAAGGCAGCCTGCCGTCGACTTCCAACGCACAGACCGGCGACGACAACAAATTCCAGATGTGGCTGAAGCAGATGATGGAGAAGCGCAATGTCGGTTAAGAAGCTCATCGCCGCAGCTCTGTTGTTCGCGCTGAGCGCTTCGGCCTTCGCCGCCGAGACCGGCATGCTCGCACTGACCAGCACCCCCGCCCCCGGTGGCGGCCAGACCTACACGCTGAGTCTGCAGACGCTGATCCTGATCTCGTCGCTCACTTTCCTGCCCGCCATCCTGCTGATGATGACCGGCTTCACCCGCATCATCATCGTGCTGGGCCTGCTGCGTTCCGCCATCGGCACACCGTCGTCGCCGCCGAACCAGGTGCTGATCGGCCTGTCGCTGTTCCTCACCTTCTTCGTGATGGCGCCGGTGTTCGACAAGATCTACACCGATGCCTACCTGCCTTTCAGCCAGAACAAGATCACGCTGGAACAGGCGTACGAAAAAGGCAGCGCGCCACTGAAGACCTTCATGCTGCGGCAGACGCGCGAAGCCGACCTCGCCCTGTTCGTGCGCATCTCGGAAAGCCCGCCCCTGGAAAGCGCGGAAGACGTGCCGCTGAAGATACTGGTGCCCGCCTATGTCACCAGCGAGCTGAAGACCGCGTTCCAGATCGGCTTCGTGGTGTTCATCCCCTTCCTCATCATCGACATGGTGGTGGCGAGCGTGCTGATGTCCATGGGTATGATGATGCTGTCACCCGCCATCATCTCGCTGCCGTTCAAGATCATGCTGTTCGTGCTGGCAGACGGCTGGAACCTGCTCATCGGTTCTTTGGTACAAAGTTTCTATACGTGAGAATCGAATGACTCCCGAATCAGTCATGACCATAGGGCAGCAGGCACTGGAGATCACGCTCATGGTGTCCGCCCCACCGCTGCTCACCGCCCTCATCATCGGCCTGGTCGTCAGCATCTTCCAGGCGGCGACACAGATCAACGAGATGACGCTGTCGTTCATCCCCAAGCTGATCGGCATGTTCATCGTGCTCATCATCTCCGGCCCGTGGATGATGAGCATCCTGCTGGACTACATGACACGGCTTTTCAGCAGCATTCCGTACATGGTGGGTTAGCCAAGTGATCAGTTTCACCAGCGCTCAACTCACTGCCTGGTTCGCCGCCTTCATCTTTCCGCTCGCCCGCATTCTGGCGCTCATCGCCAGCGCCCCCATTCTCGGCAACCGGCAAGTTCCCGCGCGCATCAAGGTCGCGCTGGCATTTGCCATCACCGTGATCGTGGCGCCGACGCTGGACATCCCCACCGATCTCGACCCCGCTTCCGCGCAGGGGCTGCTCGTACTGGTGCAGCAGATCATGGCCGGACTGGTCATGGGTTTCGCCATCCGCCTCGTCTTCACCGCGGTGGAAATGACCGGCGACCTGGCCGGCATGCAGATGGGTCTGGGTTTCGCCACCTTCTACGATCCGCAGAACGCTTCCTATCTGCCCGTGCTGGCGCAGTTCCTCGGCATCATCGCCGCGCTCACCTTTCTTGCCATGGACGGGCACCTGTACATGCTCGCCGCATTGGCGGACAGCTTCCACTCCTTTCCCATCAGCGCTACCCCGCCCTCTGCCGGCGCGTTCCGCACCCTGGTGGAATGGGGCGGCGCCATGTTCAGCCACGCGGTGCAACTCGCACTACCGCTGATCGGCGCATTGCTGATCACCAACCTGGCGCTCGGCATCCTCACCCGCAGCGCACCGCAGCTCAACATCTTCGCGGTCGGCTTCCCCATCACGCTGGCGGTCGGCTTCATCACGCTGATGCTGCTGCTGCCGTTCCTCGCACCGCTGCTCGGCGTCTTCGTGCGGGAAGGATTCGACGTCATCTCGCGCGTGATGCTGCAGGCAGGCACACACTAGGCCTTCCCGCTTGCGCCGCCTCTCCGGCAAATCTTAAGTAATATTTAAGACAACGCGCGCATACTCCCGGCATCTGGTAGTAACCCAAGGGCCGCGGAATATGACCTCACTTTCATTACTGCTCTGGATCGTGTCGGGGATCGTGCTGCAACTGGCGATCTATTTCGGTATCGGCTTCTGGCGCCATTGGCAGGGCTATCAGGCGCTGCGTGAAAGCGCAACGGAATCGGGTCTGACCGTTTCGCCGGTGGCAGCGAGTGCCATGCCGGAAGAAGCGCCGCTGTCGGCCTGGTCGGGCTACCGCACTTTCCGGGTCGACCGCAAAGTCATCGAAGACGCCGCCCAGTCCGTCTGCTCGTTCTATCTCGTGCCGGAAGATGCTCAATCGCTGCCTGCCTTCCTGCCCGGCCAGTTCCTGACCTTCCGCCTCGATGTACCCGGCACTGCAGCGACCGAACAGATCGTCCGCTGCTATTCGCTGTCGGACGCGCCGCGCGCGGACGGCTACCGCATCTCGGTCAAACGCGCCGTGCCGCCCAAGGACTGCGAGGTGCCGCCGGGTCGTTCATCCAACCATCTGCATGATCACATTGCCGTCGGCAACCGCCTGCAGGTGCGCGCGCCCTCGGGACATTTCCATATCGACCGCAGCGATGCGCCGGTGGTGCTGATCGGCGGCGGCATCGGTATCACGCCGATGCTGAGCATGCTGAACTGGTGCCTGAACGAACAACCCGGACGCGAGGTGTGGCTGTTCTACGGCGTACGCAACAGCCGCGAGCTGGTGATGAAATCCCATCTCGAACAACTGGCCGCCGCGTACCCCAACTTCCATCTGCGCTTCTGCTTCAGCGATCCGCTGCCGGAAGAAGTGGCCGGACGCGACTATCACTTCGCCAGCCGCATCGACGTGCGCCTGCTGCGCGCGGAGCTGCCGCTCAAACCCTATCACTTCTATATCTGCGGCCCCACCCCGCTGATGGAAAGTCTGGTCCCGGCGCTGGAAGATTGGGGCGTGCCCGACGCGCACATCCACTTCGAGGCCTTCGGTCCGGCATCGATCAAACGCAAAGCCGCTGTGCCGCAGCAAGCCGCGACGATGAAGAGCGACATCGTGGTGACCTTCGCCCGTTCCGGCAAACGATTCCAATGGCAGCCCGATGCCGGCAGCCTGCTGGAATTCGCCGAAGCCAACGGCATCGCGGTCGACTCCGGTTGCCGCGCCGGCGGTTGCGGCAGTTGCCAGACCACGATCACGAGCGGTGAAGTAAGCTATGGCCAAGCGCCCGAGTTCGATCCGGAGCCGGGCAGTTGCCTGCTCTGCACCTGCATCCCGAAAACCAGCGTCACCCTGGAGGTGTAAATGACGACTTCGCTCTGGCGCCAACATATCCTGCCCTTCACCGTGCTGGTCGGCCTGCTGGCCGTCGCGACACTGGCCGGGGACTATCTGCTGCACCGGCTGAACCTGGTCTGGATCGGCCGCTATCTCGGCATACCGGGAACCATCCTGATCATCGGCTCGCTGGTCTATTCGCTGCGCAAACGCAAATACATCACCTCGGGCAATCCCAAGACGCTGCTCAACCTGCATGAGTTCACTGCCTGGCTGGGCTCGTTGATGGTGCTCATCCATGCCGGCATCCACTTCAACGCCATCCTGCCCTGGCTGGCGACGGTGGCCATGGGCGTGAACGTGATCAGCGGTCTGGTCGGCAAACTGCTGCTGGACCGTTCGCGTGCGCACGTGCGGGGCCAGCGCGAGCATTTCCAGTTGCGCGGCCTGTCGCGGCCTGAAGTGGAACAGGCGGTGTTCTGGGATGCCGTGAGCCTCGACACCATGACCAAATGGCGCAAGGTCCACATCCCCATCTTCATCGTCTTCGCCGTGTTGTCGCTGGGTCACATCATCAGCATCTTTCTGTTCTGGGGGTGGATATGAGCCGCACCCTCAAGATCATCCTCGCCGCCAACCTGATCGTGCTGGCCGTGCTGGCCTTCGTCTATCCCAACCTGATGGTCGGACCGGGCAAGCTCATCCCCGGCCACAAGCAACTGGAAACCGATTGCTTCGCCTGCCACAGCAAATTCGGCGGCGCGACCTCCGAGCGCTGCGTGACCTGCCACAAGCCGGAACAGATCGGCAAACTCACCTCGACCGGCCAGCCCATCGTCAAGCCGCTCGCTGCCACGCCCTTCCACCAGAAGCTGGTCAGCCAGAACTGCATCGCCTGCCATAGCGACCATGCGGGCGTGAAGCGCTTCCGCCAGCAAGGCCGTTTCGACCATGCCCTGCTCGACAAGGGATCGCGCGCGCAATGCCAGAGCTGCCACAAGTCACCCGCCGATTCGCTGCACCAGAAGATCACCGGCAATTGCAGCCAGTGCCACAACCAGGACAAATGGGTTCCCGCGACCTTCGACCACGGCGAGTACTTCGCCCTGGATCGCGACCATGACGCCAGTTGCGTCACCTGCCATGTGCGCAACGACTACAGCCGCTACACCTGCTACGGCTGCCACGAGCACTCGCCCGAGAGCATCCGGCGCGAGCACATCGAGGAAGGCATCCGCGATTACGACAACTGCGTCGAATGCCATCGCAGCGCTGATGAACACGATATTCGAGGTGGTTATGGAAAACGCAGCGGAGAACACGGCCGCGAAGAGGACGATGATTAGGGTGATCCGAATCGGAGAGTAGCCGAGTGATTCAGTTTTTGGGACTATTTCGAGCCTGACCCCTTAGACCACGCCGAAGGCGCGTCCCAGCGACCAAAGGGAGCGAACTTGAGCGTAGGGTTAGGCCGCTGGAAATGTGATGTCATGGTGTTTCTCCTCGGCGAACTCAGTAACACAACGCTGCAACAACTCCGCCTCCCTCGGCAGACGAACTCGCAACGACTCCAAGCCAGTGATCTCGACGTGTGGCGGAAGCTTAACATCGCGAATACATTCATCGAAAGCATCCCAATTTTGGCCGTAGTAGTCGGGAAACCGAAAAGCCTCGAAAAGCAAATCGTGCAACTCCTGACGCGTGCTCACTGATCCAACTTCAACCTTTAGCGCTTCTGGTGTGCGGTAGTGCATAAGCGGCCTAACGTAAAGTTGAGGGGCGCCGCGCTTTTGCGGCGTCCCGCTCGAACGCTGGGTTGGGCAATGCGTATACACGCGCCATTTCCTATTTCTTTCGGGATTTGTTAGCCACTTGATAACAGAAAAGACCGAACACCACTGAAATCATGGTGTAAGGCCCTCCAACCACAATAAAATCTGATGATGAGTGCGCGCCACTCCATAGGCAGAGAATTACAAAACTAGCTAAAGCTGGAACTACAAAAACAACCCAAAGTGGCTTTGATGTGGTTTCACCGTATACCGCACTACGCCAAAGAGATACAGTAAAAATAATTATTGAAAAAATTCCAAATAAATTTGTGCTCATTAATTTAACTTCCTAAATCAATAGTTGATGCCCAACGTTAAATTAAGGGGCGCGCGCAGCGCGTCCCGCTTGGATGACAGGTTAGGTTTGTGTGAAGTATGCATAGGCCGCAATTGCTACTGCAAACCAGAAGAGCATTCCAATTAGTGAAGCCAACTCAGCCTCCATCACGTAGTGTCCCTTGTCACTTCGTTGCAGCCGCCCAAAGCCAGGTTTAACAAATTCTCGAATTGGTGTGGGTTCGACATAAACCCTTCCAAGGCTAAATATCGGAACGAGTAGCCATGCCGTTCCATAACAGAACAATTGCAGCACCACTTCGACGATGGGCTGAAGGATGGCTTCGGCTATGGCGCTCAACGGCATCAGCAAACCTAACGTATAGCTAAGATACCGTCTTGACTGT
>DMCN01000079.1 GCA_003445795.1 Gallionellaceae bacterium | reverse complement strand
CGCGAGCGGAATCACGTCGTGATCGGAAGTCGTCGGGCCGCTGTTATGCGCGCCGCGAGCGTATATTTCATTGGCGATTTCGATGATCTCCTCGGCGGCCGTCGAGAACAGCACGGCAAAAGCCGTCGTGCCCCAATCGGTTGCCAGCGCCTCGTGCAGCAGCTCCGCACGGCGCTCTTCATCGTCAGCGGAAAACACCACGCCGTGGATATGCGCGAACAGCGATTCCGCCAGCACTTCCGGCTCGTCCTCGATCCAGTCCTCGTCCCAGGTGGCGGCGAAGTAGGCCAGACTCTCGGCCCAGGCCTTGGGCGGGATGAGCATGGTCGCCAGCGACATCTTGCCGCCATCGAAGGCAGACAGGTGCAGTGAAGCGACATGCGGCTCCAGCGTGTTCAGCACCTCGACCACAGCGAGATCGCCAAACTTCTCGGCCGTTTCGCTGATGGCTTCTTCCGCATGCTTGGTCGAGCCGGCCAGAACCAGCTCGGTGACTTGTTGCCGGATCGCGGGAAGATTGGACTTGTCAGACATTTTCGTCTCCGCGCGTATCGAACAGATGCTCTATGTTTTCTCCGTGCGAGACCTGCTCATCGTCATCCTCGATGTTGTTTTCCTTGTCTTCCTCTTCCTGCAGTGCATCGAGAGAATGGTCCTCGTCCGTCCAGCGCTTCGGATTCTTGAACAGGAAAGCGGTGATGATCGCCTTGCGCGCCAGTTCCGGATCGGTTTCAAACACGTTGGCCAGCGCATCGCCCGAGGCGACATTGCTGCATGACACCATCTTCAATACTTTCGCGGCATCGCCGTTGTCATATTGGCCGCTTTCTGCCATCAGACCCGCTACATCATCAAAAACCAGATGATTGGCCAGGGCGAAGCTCAGCAGATTCACATCGCCGACTTCAAAGCCGCTGGCGAATTCGTCGATCAGCGCATCGATGACGCGGTCATAGTTCCTTTTGTCGGGCGGCTCACCCAGCGTGTCCTCGATCTGGATGCCCAGTTCGCGCGATTGGTACATGAATTCGGGATGGATGGTTTTCATAATATGGGTCTTCAAGTTGATTAACGGTCTTGTTGCGGAAGCTCGATCCCGCAACGATTGAACAGTGAGCGCCACAGACTCTGCGCTTCATTCTCCGGGTCGATGATGATGCGATTGTTCAGGCTGTAGTTGTACTCGGCGCGCTTCTGCGGATCGGAAAGAAGCTCGTACGCCTTCTTGATGGCGTTGAAGCGAACTTCAGCGCTGGAGTGGGGATTCCGGTCCGGGTGGTGGCGCATGGCAAGTGCGCGGTATGCCTTCTTGATGTCTTCGGTCGAGGCGGTCGGTGCGACGCCAAGAATTGTGTATGGGTTTTCCAATGAAGCCTCCTGCGGGCGCGCGATTTTACACGCTTGTAACCGGTTAGGTGCAGTTATCCCCCAAGGCAGAAGCCGAAGCTGGCCCGGTTCGTTTCCCGGCTGGAGGCACCGACGAAACGCCCCGTACAACAGGGCGTTTCTTTTGGCATCAATGCGTTGCAGAAAAGCGCTTCAAGTCTGACAAAAAATGATGATAAGGACTAAGCGAAGGCCTATATCTTTTGGTATATATGCGAGAAGGGGCATTGCTGCTAATCTCCGCACGGCAATGTGAACTACCACCTGCTTTTTACTAATTACCAAAGGAAATGTGATGCTGAGAATCGCGCTGCTTGTTTTATTCCTCGCTGGCTGCAATAGCGCCAAGCTTGTCCAGGTTCCTAAAGATGACCAGCAATCGTATGAAAAATACTCACTGCCTGTAGTCGCCAGCAGCACAGAGGCCGTCGTATATATCGTGCACCTTCAAGATGGGCAAATCGTGCCGAAAAAGGCACCGGAATACAGATGGATCAGAAACGTACAAATCGGCGATTCAAAGGTTCTCAGCTCCGCCCCCGGAGAGAACACGATCTTCAAAATCAAGCCCGGTACCCACAAGATCAAGGTTACTGGCATTTGCGGCAGAGCAGACAGCACAGCTATGCCTCCAAAAGGTTCTGATATCAGCCCTGATATGCCTGGCTGGACAATACAAACCACCTACTTCGGAAACGTCTTTATGGGCACCCCGGACGATGTGATATTCGAGCCCGGCAAGACCTATATCTATTCAATGTCGCCGACTTGCTATTTCAATCGACACTCCGGAGATCTCGTATTTTTGCTTGGCATGCGCTTGAGAGATGACCCGAATGCAAACTACCTGGTGTACAAAACAAAGTCGGTAGGTAACTGAAAGGAGCGTCGTGTTCGGCCTTGTGCCCCCTTATCCGCAAAAGTGAAAACTTATTTAAGGAGATGACATGTTGAAACGGTTGGCAGTTGTACTTTGTCTCGCGATCCTTACTGGCTGTAGCACAACCAGTGTTGGATTGAAATATGGGGTGTCGGCGGGTGATAAGCCCGGCAAGTACGAAGTTCCTGTTTTGCCCGTCTCTGTCGGAGTTTTCACCGACAAGCGGCATGATTCGCCTACATGGCTTGGAGCGGTGCGCGGCGGCTTCGGCAACCCGCTCAAGACGCTTGAATCATTACAGCCTGTTTCCAACGTCATACAGACTGCCTATATTGATGCGCTCAAGGCAAAGGGTGTGACAATCGATGCGGCTGCACCGCTGCAGATATCCGGTACCATCCTTGATCTCAATTGCACACAAATGGCACACAGAGAAGCGACCGCCATGATTGAAGTCACAGTGGCTGAACAAAGCACCGGGAAGATACGGCTTACCCAAAAATATTCAGCCAAGAACATAAACGATTCCGGTACGGCTCGTGGTGTGTTCGCCTCAGTGGAAGACCTGCGGCTCATTCTGGAAAAGACCATGCGAGAAGTGGTCGACAAGACCTTGGCTGATTCGGCATTCATCGCAGCCTTGTCGCAGTCATCCGCCAACTGACCATAGAGACTTATTTGTAGCAGCTGAATAAGGCAGGTTCGAAACGAACCTGCCTTATTTTCATTTGCGCAGGCCAATAGCATCCACACTCCTTTGCTGCTAATCTCCGCCCCATAAGTTGTCATAACAAGCTGGGTTGTACGGGGGGAGCAGAAAAATGTTTCGAACTCGACACCTTGGCTTCGCCGGGGAGATAAGGTGTGGAAGATCGAAATATAGGGACTGCCCCTGCGGGCAGGGCTTGGCCTGCATCAAATGATTTCGCGTGTCGTGTCCGCTTCATACCGCTGCTCGCCGCACTCCTGTTCGCCGCGCCGTCCGGCGCAGACACCCTGCAAGGCCGCGTCGTCGGCGTCACCGATGGCGACACCGTCAAAGTACTGGATGCCTCAAATACCCAGTGGAAGATACGCCTGATGGGCATCGATGCCCCCGAAAAGAAGCAAGCCTTCGGTGCCCGCTCCAAAGCCAACCTTTCCGATCTCGTCTACGGCAAGACCGTCACCGTCGAGTACTCCAAGACGGACAGGTATGGCCGCACCGTCGGCAAGATCCTCGTCAACGGCGTCGATGCCAACTTGGAGCAGATCAAAGCCGGCATGGCCTGGCATTACAAGAAGTATGCGAAGGAACAACTCTTCGCAGACCGCGAGATCTATGCGCGGGCAGAAGAGCAGGCGAGTGCGGGGCGGAGCGGGCTTTGGAGCGAGGCGGAGCCTGTGCCGCCGTGGGACTGGCGCAAAACCAAGTAGTTCGGGGCTAAGTCCCATATATAAGTCCGCAACTTGCACCCCATAACGACATGCGTTATGCTGATGCATGTTCATCGGATTCGCATCCAAGGAGACTGAGAAGATATGGCGCGGCGAAGTGTCGCGCAGGCTTCCACGCGACATCCAGCAGATCGCACTGCGCAAACTCTTCATGCTGGACAAAGCGCAAACCCTCACTGATCTGAAGATGCCGCCAGCCAATCGGCTCGAAGCACTGAAAGATGATCGCAAAGGGCAACACAGCATCCGTATCAACGACCAGTGGCGAATCTGTTTTGTGTGGACGAAGAACGGCCCTGATGCGGTCGAGATTGTTGACTACCATTAAGGAGATAGTCATGGATAAATTAAAGAACATTCACCCCGGCGAAATTCTCCTCGAAGAGTTTTTGCTCCCGATGGAGATCAGCCAAACCAGACTCGCCAACTCCATCGGCGTGCCGCCGCGTCGCATCAACGAAATCGTACTGGGCAAGCGCGGCATCACGGCAGACACCGCATTGCGGCTTGCCAAAGTGTTTGGAACCTCGGTGCAATTCTGGATGGGATTGCAGGACGAATACGAACTGCGCGAGGCACGCAGCATGATCAAGGACCAACTGGAACAGATGATGCCGATCGCGGCGTAGAAAGCATTTCGAGCCAAGCCCCATTGAATTAATTGCTAAAGTGGACACACAGTTCGAACTGACAGGGAGAAGCGCCGTGGAATCTGTAGAACGCCCCGTATTGCTGCTGGTTGATGACACACCAGTCAACCTGTTGCTACTGACCAAGATGCTGGATAAGGATTACACGATCAACGCTGCCCGCAACGGGCAAGAGGCATTGGACTCGGCGTTCAAGGCGCCTCCCGACCTGATTCTGCTGGACGTCATGATGCCCGGCATGGACGGCTTCGAAGTATGCCGCCGTCTGAAAGACAATCCCGCCACAACCCACATCCCGGTGATCTTCATCACGGCCAAGAATGCCGTGGAGGACGAGGAACGTGGCTTCGCCCTGGGCGCCGCAGATTTCATCCACAAACCGATCAGCCCGCCCATCGTCGCGGCGCGCGTGAAGACCCATCTCAAGATCAAGTTCATGCAGGACTTCCTGCTGTACGAGAACTCCCTGCTGCACAAGGATGTGAAGCAGCAATCGATGGAACTCGAACACATCCGCGAGTTCATCCAGAGCATCCAGAGTCCGTCCCGGTAACGTCAACGAAAACCAACCGGAGCCGGGCGGGGGCATCTGCGCTCAAGTGTGAGCTCGAAGAATGCAAGAATCTATTTTGTGAGGTAGCACGGCAGAGGCATTGCTGCTAGGCTTCGGAGCGGCAAGTCGTGTGAGACGGGGTTTGGTCGGGTAATTATTTGACACCAACGCCCCGAATTCGAATGCATCGCCAATATCGCATCGATGGGAATGAACAACCAACCGCAATCCGAGTTGCAGCAACTTCGCGACCAGCTTCAAGCGCTGATGGATGCGGCCCGTCTGAACGAAAAGAAGTGGCGCCGGCTGGATCAGTTTGAAAAACAACTGATCGCCACGCGCACTTTGCCCGATCTCATCCGTTTGGTACTCGAAGACTACAAGACGGCCTGCGAGACCGACGTGGTCACCTTGGTGCTATGCGATCCCGAATACGAGATCAGGCGCATTCTGGAAAGAGCGCAACCGGACTGTGCCGAAATCCCCGGTCTGGTGCTGCTGGAAAAGCTGCCGCTGCATGATGCCGAGCCTGCCCCCTATCTTGGCCTCTTCGACGCCGAAATGGGACGCGCCATTTTTGATCCCTGGCCCGTTGCCTGCCGTTCGATGCTGCTGCTGCCGCTGATGCGCCAGGGCGAACAGGTTGGTAGCCTCAACATGGCCAGCAGCACCGTCGATAGATTCTCTGCCGACAGCAGCACCGACTTTGTCGAGCGGCTCGCCAATATATTCTCGATCTGTCTGGAAAACGCGCTCAACCATGAGCGCCTCAACCTGATCGGCCTGACCGATCCGCTCACCGGCATCTTCAACCGGCGCTATCTCGAGACCCGCTGCCAGGAGGAGATCGCGAACGTGCGGCGCTACCGTACTCCGCTGTGTGCCATGTTCCTCGACATCGACAAATTCAAGCGCATCAACGACACCTACGGCCACATCATGGGTGACGAAGTGTTGCGCACGGTGGCAAGCCTGATCAAATCGGAATTGCGCAGCAACGACGTGCTGGCGCGTTATGGCGGAGAAGAGTTCGTCGTGCTGTTGCCGCAGACCGGGCAGCACCATGCCTGCGAGATCGCCGAGCGCATCCGCTGCACCATTGCCGCCCATCCCTTCCGCATCGACGGGCGCAACGAACTGCGGGTCACCATCTCGATCGGCGTTTCCCAGGCTGCCGCAGAACCCGAAGGTTCGGACCTGGACATCGCCCACAAGCTGCTTGTCACGGCCGATGAAGCCTTATACCTGGCCAAGGAGACTGGGCGTAACAAAGTCGTCAGCGAGCAGACTCGACCCCCAATGGTCGTGGCGAAGCGCAGCCTCATCAAAATGCTGGGCTTCGGTTCGGTGTGATCGAAATGCGCTTTCGACAACTTGGCAAGCGAAGGTCTATTTTGTATTGTTAACTCGCGAATGAAGCCTGGAGACCAACCATGAACACACTACTCATCACCGGCGCCAACCGCGGCATCGGTCTGGAATTCTGCAGGCAATATGCCGCCGCTGGCTGGCGCGTGCTGGCCTGTTGCCGCGATCCCGGCAGGGCCGATGCGCTCAACAGACTGGCGGCACAGTATCCCGACCTGATACAGGTTCAAGCCCTCGACGTCACCAGCCATGTGCAGATCGGGCAACTGGCGCGCGCACTTACCAATGAGTCGATAGACCTGCTCATCAACAATGCAGGCATCTATCCGGCTGCGGANNATGGCCCCGCTCAAGATGGTCGAATCGTTCGTCAAACAGATCGCGCGCAGCCAACTCAAGCTCATCGTCACCATCACCAGCCAAATGGGCAGCGTCGACGACAACGGCAGCGGCGGCAGCTACCTGTATCGCAGCAGCAAA
>DMCN01000030.1:23250-27296 GCA_003445795.1 Gallionellaceae bacterium | reverse complement strand
CTGGTTGTCCTTGTTGTAGGCCAGCGGCTGGCCTTTCATCAGCGTGAGCAGCGCGACCAGATGGCCGTTGACGCGCCCGGTCTTGCCGCGCACCAGTTCCGGCACGTCGGGGTTCTTCTTCTGCGGCATGATGGAGGAGCCGGTGCAGAAGCGGTCGGCGATGTCGATGAAGCCGACGCGCGGACTCATCCACAGGATCAGCTCTTCCGAGAAACGCGACAGATGGGTCATGATCAGCGACGCGCAGGCGGTGAATTCGATCGCGAAGTCGCGGTCCGACACCGCGTCCAGCGAGTTCTCGCACACGCCCTCGAAGCCCAGCAGCTCGGCGACCATCTCGCGCTTGATCGGGTAGCTGGTGCCGGCCAGCGCGGCTGCGCCCAGGGGCAGGCGGTTCACTCGCTTGCGACAATCCGCGAGACGTTCCGCGTCGCGCTTCAGCATCTCGAAGTAGGCCATCAGGTGATGCGCGAAGCTGATCGGCTGCGCCACCTGCAGGTGGGTGAAGCCGGGCATGATGGTATGGGTATGGTGCTGGGCGAGGTCGAGCAGTGCGCCCTGCATGTTCCCGATCAGAACCAGCATGTCGTCGATCGCGCTGCGCAGGTACAGGCGCACATCGGTCGCCACCTGGTCATTGCGCGAACGGCCGGTGTGCAGGCGCTTGCCCGCATCGCCGACCAGCATGGTCAGCCGCTTCTCGATGTTCAGGTGCACGTCCTCGAGGTCCAGCGACCACTCGAACGTGCCATCGATGACTTCGTTCTCGATAACCGCGAGGCCGCGGAGGATGTCTTCGAGATCCTGTGCGGCGATGATGCCGCAGGAGGCCAGCATCTGCGCGTGCGCCAGCGAGCCGCGGATGTCGAACAGCGCCAGTTTGCGGTCGAAGTCGACCGATGCGGTGTAGCGCTTCACCAGTTCTGCCACGGGTTCGTTGAAACGCCCCGACCAGCTATCTTTATCTTGTATGCTAGCCATGTGTTGTCCAGAATTGCGGCTGAAAACCCGAGGATTCCCGCCATGAATAAGGCGCGCAGTATAAAACAAAACCCCCTGCCCGACGCGTTGCCGAACTTCCGCAACCTCGGCGTGACCCTGCGCATCCTGCTGATCTGCAACGGTCTGGCCCTGCTGCTGGCGATGTTGCAGGCGAGCGCATGGGGAGAGGTGCCGCAACGCATGATGCAGGTCGCCACGCTGCTCGCTCCGGTGCTGCTGACCAGCCTGCTGCTGCTGTGGCTGGCGCAGCCGTGGCTGGCGCGGATTCCTTACCGGCTCGGCGCGCTGGCGGTGAGCGCGCTGGCGGTCGCGTTGACGCTGGCGACCTATCGCTTCGGCGGCGAACTGTACCAACCGCCAGGTTTCGCCGATGCCGGCTTCGGCGCAGTGCGCCATTCGCTGCTCGCTCTCGCAGTCAGCGCAGTCCTGCTGATGTATTTCCGCTGGCGCAGCCAGGTGCTGTCGCGCGCGCTGCATGAAGCACGCCTGCAGGTGCTGCGCGCGCGCATCCGCCCGCATTTCCTGTTCAACACCATCAACGCCGTGCTGAGCATCGTGCGCAGTGATCCCAAGCGTGCCGAGGCCGCGCTGGAAGATATGGCGGACCTGTTTCGCATGGCGATGGTCGAGCCGCGCGAATTGGTCGCGCTGGACAAGGAGGTAGCACTGGCGCGGCAATATCTGTCTATCGAAGAGTTGCGCCTCGGCGAACGCCTCAAAGTGAACTGGGACATCGCGGACATGCCGCCGGATGCGCTCATCCCGCCGCTGATTCTGCAGCCGCTGCTGGAAAATGCCGTCTATCACGGTATCGAGCCCCAGCTGCAGGGCGGGACCATCGAAGTCCGGCTGTACCGATTGCGCGACGAACTGCATCTGGAAGTGCGCAACCCCGCCCAAGGCCAGGCTTCATTGCATCCCAACGGACACAAGATGGCGCTGTCCAACATCCGCGAGCGGCTGTCGCTGCTGTTCGATGTCGAAGCGCAGTATCAGGTCGAACGCGACGCCGAGCATTACCAGGTTCACATCATCATTCCCTATGTGAAAGGCCAGCCAGCATGAACGACACCATCACCATGCCGCTCACCGTCTTCATCGTCGATGACGAGGCGCCTGCGCGCAATCGTCTGAAAGAGCTGCTCGCCGATTGCGAGGCGCAGTTCCCGCTGCAACTGACGGGCGAGGCGGGTAACGGCCAGGAAGCGCTGGACAAGCTGGCGGAGAGGCCGGCCGAGGTCGTCCTCATGGATATCCGCATGCCGCAGATGGACGGCATCGAGCTCGCGCGCCACCTCAACAAGCTCGAGCACCCGCCGGTCATCATCTTCACCACCGCCTACGATGCCTATGCCATCCAGGCTTTCGAGCAGCGTGCCATCGACTATCTGCTCAAGCCGATTCGCCTCGGTCGCCTGTTCGATGCGCTGTCGCGTGCGCGCGATTCCGTACCGATCCGTACTGAGGTCTTGCAGGAACTCACTCCGGAGCCGCGCAGTTTCCTGTCGGCACACGAACGCGGCAAGGTGTTGCTGATCCCTGTCGAAAAAGTGATCTATCTCCGCGCCGAGATGAAATACGTCACCGTGCGTACCGTCGAGCGCGAATACCTGATCGAGGAATCGCTCACCGCGCTGGAAAAGGAGTTCGCCACGCGTTTCGTGCGCACCCACCGCAGCTGCCTGGTGGCAAAGAGCGCCATCGCCGGATTCGAGAAGGGCGGTGAGGAGGGGGAAAGCGGCTGGGTGATGAAACTGAACGGGATCGAAGAAAGACTGCCGATCAGCCGCCGGCAACTGGCGAGCGTGAAGGGCAAGGGCTAGATTCCGGAGGAATCATCGTTTCCGGTGCGATTTTCGCGCAATTCACCTTTCCCTCACATTTCGTTGACGTTCCCTTTACAAAGACATAGGTATTATTCGACCGTCTTGTGCAGTAGCACGTTCTGCCAATCAGTCCGGTGCGCTGCAAGAACAGGGGGGAACAGGATGCTGCAAGACAGGCAACGGTTGTTGCCGGGGGCATCTGGAATGACAACAATAACAACTACTACCAAGCAAAGTGGGTGAGGCGCTGTGCAAAAAGCGGTCTGCGACGGGCAGGGGAGTCGTGGGAAGCCGCATCAGGGAGGAGCAGCGCTTAAGCATCACACGATATAGCGAGTAGAGGCAAAGCAATTTGGGAGACTTCGGTCTCCCAATTTTTTTGTCCGCGCAAACGGCTCAGCCGCTGTTGCGCAGGCCGGTAGCGATGCCGTTGATGGTCAGGTGGATCGCGCGTTTCACCTTTTCGTCGTTGTCGCCCGCACGGTGGCGCTGTAACAGTGCGACCTGCAAGTGGTTGAGCGGATCGATGTAAGGCAGGCGGGTCAGCAGGCTGCGCGCGAAAGCCGGGTTGTCCTGCAACAGCGATGTGGAACCGGTCACTTTGAGCAGCATCTCCACGGTGATCTCCCACTCGTGGTTGATCGCGCCGAAGATGCGCTCGCGCAACTCCACATCGTCAACTAGCTCAGCATAGCGCGAGGCGATACCCATGTCGGTCTTGGACAAGACCATGTCCATGTTCGACATCAGGCCGCGGAAGAACGCCCAGTTCTTGTACATGGCCTGCAACTGCTTCAAGCCGGCCTCGCCCTCGCGTTCGATGAACCTTTGCACCGCGCTGCCGAAACCCAGCCAGCCCGGCAACATGATGCGGTTAAGACCCCAGCTGAACACCCACGGGATGGCGCGCAGATCTTCGATCTTGTCGGAGGCCTTGCGTGACGAAGGGCGGCTGCCGATGTTGAGTTCGGCGATCTCGCGGATCGGCGTGGCGGTGAAGAAATAATCGGTGAATCCGGGTGTCTCGTACACCAGCTTGCGGTACACCGCGAAGGCGTCCAGGCTCAGCGCTTCCATGATGCGGTGGTATTCCGGCATGGTGCTGTCGGCGCCGTGGTGGTGCAGCAGGGTTGCCTCCATGGTCGCGGCGATCAGCGTCTCCAGATTGCGGCGGCCGATCTCCGGATTGGAATATTTGCTGGCGATCACCTCGCCCTG
>DMCN01000030.1:0-23201 GCA_003445795.1 Gallionellaceae bacterium | reverse complement strand
CCGCCGTCCTTGTTGCTGTCGGAGTAACCCAGCATCACTTCCTGCGTATCGTTGCGGCTCTTCAGCAGCGCGCGGTACCAGGGCAGCGAGAACAGCGCGTCCATGATGGCGGCACCGCCACGCAGGTCTTCGATGGTCTCGAACAACGGGATGATGTTGACGTGCAGTCTGTCGCTGCCCTGCAGCAGGCCGACCTGCTGTAGCAGCAGTGCCAGCTCCAGCATGTCGCTCACCGCGTCGGTCTTGGAGATGATGTGGTTGGGCAGCGCGCCCGCGCCGTAGCGGCGGTGGATCTCCGCGGCCGCCTGCATGATGCGCAGTTCGCCCTGCGGCACATCGGAATAGCGCGCGATATCGGTCATCAATATGCGGCCTTCCTGCAGCGTCTGCAGCAGCACAGTCCGCTTCTCGCTCTCGCCGAGGTCGGAGTAGTTCGCCTTGCCCGTGCCGTGGGCGAACAGCTCGCTCACAGTATGTTCGATGAGGGCGCTGTGCTGGCGCATATCCAGCGGGGCGAGGTAGAAACCGAACACCTCGGCGGCGCGGCGCAGATTGGCCAGCCGTCCGCGTGCCAGATAGACCGCGCCGTGCTTGTACAGCGAGTCGATCATCACATCCAGATCGGCGATGAACTCCTGCACAGTGGCGTAGGGCTTCGCATGCACGTCGATCGGGCGCAGCGTGGCCAGATCATGACCGAGATGCTTTGCGGTCGCCGACAGGCGCGAATAGATCAGGATCAGCGCGCGCCGGTAGGGTTCGTCTTCGCGCGGCGCGGCCCTGTCCGGAGAGGCGTCGGACAGCGCGCGCATTTCCGGCGTGACCTCGACCAGCCGGTCGGTCAGGCTCAGGCGCGTGCCGAGCACATGGGTCTCGTTCAGGTAATGTTCGAACGCCAGCGATGAATGGTATTGCACCGCATCCGACATCACGTCGTGGGTGACATAGGGATTGCCGTCGCGGTCGCCGCCTATCCAGCTGCCCACGCGCAACAGCGGCGGTACCCTGATGTGCTTGTCGAAGCGCGTCTCCAGCTGTTTCTCGAGGCCGGCGTAAAGCTTGGGGAGCTCGTTCAGGAAGGTGTAACGGTAATACTCCAGACCGTTGCGAATCTCGTCGCGCACGGTCAGCTTGGCGGTGCGTAGCATGCGCGTCTGCCACAGGATCAGCACGAAGCGGTGCAGCGCCTCCTCGTTCTCGGCGAGGTCGTCCGGCGTCATGTCCATGCGATCGCGGTTGGAGAGCAGGCTGGAGATGATGAGCTGGCAATCGAGGATGCTCTTGCGTTGCACTTCGGTCGGGTGCGCGGTCAGCACCGGCGAGACCAGCGCGCTGTCGAGGAATGCCTGCAGGGTCTTGCTGTCGATCTTCTTCTCTTCGAGCCGGTCCAGCGCCAGCAGCAGGGCGCCGTCCTTGTGCGTGTTGCCTGTCTTCAGGTGGGCGCGGTGGCGGCGGTTGTGGTGCAGGTCCTCGGCGATGTTCGAAAGTTGCGAGAAATAACTGAAGGAACGCACCACGGCCAGCGCATCGGTGGGCGAGAGCGCATCCAGGATCTGTTCCAGTGCTGCGCCGTCGCGCTCGTCCTGCGTCTTGCGGAAACGCACCGCCGCACGGCGCACATTCTCGACCAGCTGGAAATAATCCTCCCCTTCCTGCTCGCGCAAGGTGTCGCCAAGGATGCGGCCCAACAGCCGCACGTCGTCGCGTAGCGGCTGGTCTTTGCTGGAGATGTCGGCAGGTGCAGAGATCAGGTTCATACCGTTTCCGTCTATGTCGGCGGCGCAAAAGCGCGGCGCACCTGTTAGAATGCGCCGTGCATAAACCGCAAATTATTTATCGTTAGGAAACCCCGATGAGTCAGGCTTCACTTACTCCCCCAGCCCGTCTGGTGATCGCTTCGCGCGAGAGCGCATTGGCCATGTGGCAAGCGGAACACATTCGTGACAGGCTGCGCGCATTATACCCGCAAACTTCGGTCAGCATTCTGGGCATGACCACACAGGGAGACCAGATTCTCAATGTGACTTTATCCAAGATCGGCGGCAAAGGCCTGTTCGTCAAGGAACTGGAGACCGCACTTGAGAACGGCAGCGCCGATATCGCCGTGCACTCGCTCAAGGACGTGCCGATGAATCTGCCGGACGGTTTCGTGCTGGCCTGTATCGGCGAGCGCGAAGATCCGCGCGACGCATTCGTCTCCAACAAGTTCGATAACCTGCAATCGTTGCCTGCCGGCAGCGTGGTCGGCACTTCCAGCCTGCGCCGCGAAAGCCAGCTGCGCGCGCGCTTCCCGCATCTCAAGATCGAACCGCTGCGCGGCAACGTGCAGACCCGTCTGCGCAAGCTGGACGAGGGCCAGTACGCCGCCATCATCCTTGCCGCCGCAGGGCTGAAACGTCTGGGACTGGGCGACCGTATCCGCGCCGTCATCTCCAGCGAAGACAGCCTGCCTGCCGTCGGTCAGGGCGCTCTCGGCATCGAAACGCGTGCCGACCGCGCCGACCTGAAAGCGGTCCTCGCGCCCCTGCATCATGCCGACACCGCCGCCTGTGTGTTTGCCGAACGCGCCATGAGTCGTGCCCTTGCAGGAAGCTGCTCGGTGCCATTGGGCGGCTTTGCCGAAGTGCAGAACGGCAAGCTGCGCATGCGCGGCTTCGTCGCCACGCCGGACGGTACGCGCCTGTTGCGCGCCGAACACATCGGCGACATCGCCAGTCCCGAAGCACTGGGTGACAAGGTCGCGCAGGACTTGCTCAAGCAGGGCGCAGGAGAGATCCTCGCCGCGCTGAATGGCTGAACTGCCGCTTGCCGGACTGAATATCGTCGTCACGCGACCGCGTGACCAAGCGGTCGAACTGTTGCGACACATCGAATGTCTGGGTGGCAAGGCTCTGCTGTTCCCCTTGCTGGAGATCGAGGCTGTGCCGGACGCGCAGGCTTTGCGTCAGCAGCTCACACTTCTTAAGCAAGCCGACCTTGCGATCTTTATCAGTCCGAACGCCGTACGTTACGGCATGGCTGCGATCGAAGCGGCAGGCGGCGTGCCGGCAATGTTGAAGGTTGCCACCGTTGGACAGGGCAGCGCCAAGGCCTTGCATGAACTTGGTGTCACACGAGTCATCGTGCCGGCCGAGCGCTTCGACAGTGAAGGATTGCTTGCACTGCCCGAGCTGCAGAACATAGCGGGAAAGCGCGTGATGATCCTGCGCGGCGACAGTGGGCGCGAACTGCTGGGCGACACGCTCAAGGCGCGCGGCGCGACGGTGGAATACGTGAGCTGTTATCTGCGCCGCAAGCATCCCGTCGATGGTGTCGCACTACTCGCGGCCAAGCCCGCTGCCATCACAGTGACCAGCAGCGAGGCGCTGGTGCATCTGTGGGCCTCTCTGCAGGAGGCCGCAAGGACAGCGCTGGCCGCGATGCCGCTGTTTGTGCCGCATGCCCGCATCGCCGAACTGGCCCGCCAGCAAGGCTGGACCAACATTACCGTCGCCGCATCCGGGGATGACGGTTTGATCGCCGGTTTGGTAGCATGGGCGAATAAAGAACGGAGCTGACCCGATGAACGACCAGACACAACTGCCTGCCACCACCGAACAAGCCGCAGCCGCGCCGCAAGCGGAAGCGCCCGCGCCCGGCAACGCGCTGTCCAACCTGCTTGCCCACGTGACGCTGACCCAGCTGACCCTGGCAGTGCTGGTGGTGGTGTTCGTTTGGCAATGGCTGGATTCGCATTACCAGCTCGACCAGACGCAGCAGGAAGTGGCGCGCCGCCTGTCCGAGGTGGAGGCGGCGAACAAGGGCAGCCAGATGCTGGTGGCGCAGAACCAGGAACTGGTGCGCGAGATGGGCGGCAAGCTCAGCCTGCTCGAGAGCCGTTACGCCGAGACGCAGAACCAGCGCGCCGCACTGGAAGCTCTGTATCAGGACATGTCGAGCAGCCGCGACCAGACCGCGCTGGCCGAGGTTGAGCAGATGCTGCTCATCGCCGGACAGCAGTTGCAACTCTCCGCCAACGTCAAGGCTGCGCTCATCGCCATGCAGCAGGCCGACAGCCGTCTGCAACACCTTAACCGTCCCGCCTTCGCCAACCTGCGCAAACGCATCGATCAGGATATCGACAGGTTGCGCGCGTTGCCCAATGTCGACGTGCCCGCCATCAACCTCAAGCTCGACGGCATAATCAACGCCGTGGACGAACTGCCGCTGGCGCAGGACGTTCGCATCCAGACGCAGGAAGCCGTGCCGGCCGCCGATCCGAAGGAAGGGATGCTCGAACGTCTCTGGCGCGAATTCTGGCAGGAGACCAAACATCTGGTGCGCATTGAGAACACCGAGCAGCAGGAACTGCCGCTGCTGTCACCGACACAGGCATTCTTCCTGCGCGAGAACCTGAAGTTGCGCCTGCTCTCCGCGCGCATGGCACTGCTGACGCGCGACGAAGTGAGTTTCCGTCGCGATCTCAAGACCTCGCAGGAATGGCTCAAGCGTTATTTCGACACCAGGTCCGCCGCAGGGGCGAGATCGCAGAACGAGTTGCAGAAACTGGCCGCCTCCAGGATCGTGATCGAGATGCCCGACATCAGCGGTAGTCTGGAAGCGGTGCGCAACTATCGTGCCTCGCACGAGCGGGGTGCGAGATGAAGTGGCTGCTCTGGCTCGTCGGCCTGTTCGCCGCCGCCGTAGCGGTGACCATGGTCGCGCACAATCCCGGCTACGTTCAATTCGTCTTCCCGCCCTACAAGATGGAGATGTCGCTGACGCTGTTCGTGTTTGTCCTGCTCGCCGTCTTCGTGCTTGGCTATCTGCTGGTGCGTATGACTTTCGTCACGCTGAACCTGCCCGAATATGTACGCAGCTTCCGCGAAGAGCGTGCCGCCAGCAAGGGCCGCACCGCGATGATGGAAGCGCTCAAGGCGTATTTCGAGGGACGTTTTGCGGCAGCGGAGAAGGCAGCCGTGCGTGCCATGGAGCTGGGCGAGAACTCCGGACTGAATCCCATCGTCGCGGCACGCGCCGCGCACGAGCAGCGCGAATTCGACAAGCGCGATGCCTATCTGGTGCAAGCCGAAGGCAAGAGCGTGGGCGAATCCACCATGCGCCTGATGGCAAAAGCCGAATTCCTGCTTGACCAGAAGCAGCCCCAATCCGCGCTCAACTCGCTGAAGGAGCTGAGCGACACCGGCATGCACAAGCATGTAGGTGCACTCGGCCTGGAACTGAAAGCGCAGCAGCAAGCGCGCAACTGGGACGCCGTGCTCGAAGTGATGACGCAACTGGAGAAGCGCAATGCCATCGACAAGGTGGTCGCCGTGCAGATGCGCCAGCAGGCATGGCTGGAGAAGCTGGGTACCCAAGCGACGGACCTGCCGGCTCTGCGCGCCTTGTGGAAAGCCATCCCGAACGACATCAAGCGGCGCAGCAAGATCGCCACAGTTGCGGCACAGGCCTTCGGCAGGCTCGGCGATTGCGAAAGCGCGCAACACCTGCTGGCCGAAAGCCTCAACGCGCAGTGGGACAGCGAACTGGTCACCCTGTTCGGCGAGTGCCACAGCGACAACAACATCGCCCAGATCGAGCAGGCTGAACGCTGGCTAAACCAGCACACCGACGATGCCGGACTCATGCTCGCCCTGGGCAAACTTTGCATGCACCAGAAATTGTGGGGCAAGGCCCAGAGCTACCTCGATGCCAGCCTCAGCCTGAAGACCAGCCGCGCAGCTTTCACCGCGCTCGGGCAGTTGGCCGAGAAGATGGGCAAGCAGGAACACGCCTTGGCTTATTTCCAGAAAGCCACGCAGGTTCAATAACCCTGTGATCTACCGCCGTATCCATAAAGGTATAGGCATGGTTCTATATCTTTTGGCCTATATTCCAACTTGAACAGTACTGTTAGAGTTCGGGCAGTGGTTTGGCCACAGGTAACGGCAGTCAGCGGTTTTTCAGGAGATTGAGATGGGACGTGATATGCGCATCCTTTCGATGTGGTTGATCGGCGCCATGATGGTGGCTGTTTCGGCATGCCACCGTGCGCCGGTCTCAGATTCTCCTGTCGCAAAACCTGCGGCATCCAAGTATGGGGTGGCTGACCGCCAAGCGCGCGTACCCAACGAATATTTGATTACTCTAGTCCCCGAGGCGCAGGAGAGCGCGATCGCCGATCTGTTCGGGCGTTACGGTATCAAGGAGAGCCATGCGCTGGGCGGAGAGACCTATCTGCTGGTCCTGGCCAAGGACCCCGGGCCGGGCGAACTGAGCGAGTTGATAAGGGATGATGCGCGCTTCCAGGCGGTGCAGCCCAATCTCATCTATTGGGCCAACCGGTCCGGCAAGAGTACGAAATAGAGTTTCAGGCCTTCGGCACGAAAGTGAACACGTCCGAGAAGAACGCGTCGTTCGGCAAGCCGCACTGGGTGGTGAACTCGCGGTGGGCTGCTTCCACCACCACCGGTGCGCCGCAGGCATACACCGCGTAACCCGACAGATCCTTGAAGTCGTCCAGCACCGCCTGGTGCACGAAACCAGCGCGGCCATTCCAGGCTTCATCGGAGACCACGGGCGTGAACTTGATGCCCTGCGCCTCCCACTCCTTCACCTTGTCCAGCATGTACAGGTCGGCCTGCAGGCGCACGCCCCAGTAGAAATGCATCTCGCGCTTGAAGCCGATGTGCAGCGCGTGCTCGATGATCGCCTTCACCGGTGCGAAGCCGGTGCCGCTGGCGACGAACAGGATGGGCTTGGGCGAATCCTCGTGCAGGCAGAAGGTGCCCAGCGGCCCCTTGATGCGCAGGATGTCGCGTTCCTTCATCCCGTTGAACACATGCTGGGTGAAGGTGCCGCCGGGGATGTTGCGCACGTGCAATTCCAGCAGCTCGTCGTTGTGCGGCGCATTGGCCAGCGAGAAGCTGCGCGGCTTGCCTTCCTTTTGCAGGATGTCGATATATTGGCCGGAGAGGTATTGCAGGCGTTCGTTCGCGGGCAGTTTAAGGAATAGCGCCATGATGTCGTCGGTCAGCTTCACCATCTTTTCCACGCGGCAAGGCAGCGTCTTCACCACGATCTCCTCAGCGGTGGTGACCTCGTGGCTTTCGATGACCAGGTCGGAGAACGGCTTGGCGCAGCAGAACAACGCCATCCCGGCGGCCTTCTCCTCCTCGCTCAGCGCAAAGGCCTGCGCCTTGCCGTGATCCACCGCACCGCTCAGCACCTTGCCCTTGCACGCCCCGCAAGCGCCGTCGCGGCAGCTGTACGGCAACGTCAATCCATGCGCCAGCGCGGCTTCCAGGATGGTCTCCTCCTTGTTGATGGGGAAGGAGTGGTTGCTGGGCTGTATGGTGGTCTTGAAGCTCATGGGTCGCATCCGTCAAATAAAGGCCGCGATTTTAACGCATAATTCCGGAATGAAACGTTTGCTCATCATCGGCTGCGGCGACATCGCGCGGCGCACCATCCCGTTGCTTGCAGGGCATTACCGGCTCTACGCGCTGGTGCGCAATGCCACACGCAGCACAGGGTTGCGCGAGCAGGGCGTCACCCCCGTCATCGGCGATCTCGACAGTCGCAAGCAGCTATCGAAAATTGCCGGTCTGGCCGATGTCGTGCTGCATCTCGCCCCGCCGCCCAATACCGGCACTGGCGACAACCGCACCCGTCACCTGCTTGCCGCGCTGTCGCAAGGCACATTGCCCAAACGACTCATCTACATCAGCACCAGTGGCGTCTATGGTGACAGTGGCGGTGCCTATGTGGACGAGACCAGACCTGTCCGGCCGCGAACCGCCAGAGCGCAACGCCGCGTCGATGCCGAGCAACAGATACGTCGCTGGGCCAGACGCAACGGCGTACACGCCACCATCCTGCGCGTGCCCGGCATCTATGCCGCCGAGCGCCTGCCACTGGAACGCATTCGCTCCTCCACCCCCGCCCTCGACGCGGCAGAAGACGGCTACACCAACCACATCCACGCCGACGATCTCGCGCGCATCATCGTCGCTGCGCTGCAACGCGGCAAACCGAACCGCGTGTATCACGCTAGTGGCGATGGCGAGATGAAGATGGGCGACTATTTCGATATCGTGGCGGATGCTTACCGCCTGCCGCGACCGCCGCGCATCAGCCGCGCAGAAGCGCAGCGGGTGTTGCCGGAATCGTTGTTGTCGTTTGTGAATGAATCGAGGAGGTTGGTGAATGGGAGGATGAAGAGGGAGTTGGGGGTTAGGTTGAGGTATTCGACGGTGATGGATTTGTTGAAGTAACTTTAACCGTTCGTGCTGAGCCCTTCGACGTTGCTCAGGACAGGTCTGTCTAAGCATGATCACCTGAAACCGTTCGCCCTGAGCCTGTCGAAGGGTCGCCGCGAAGCGGCGTGCTGCCTGTGGATACCTGAGACCGTTCGTCCTGAGCTTGTCGAAGGATGGGCGAAGCCCGCTGGTTTTCAAATTCAAAGCCAACACCGTCGGGGGTAGCCCGACAGCTAGTTACCTTTCTTGTCTTGCCAAGAAAGGTAACCCAAAGAAGGCGCCCCCGGTGCGCCGCCCCTTCGGGGTTCCCTGCGTTGCTCGAACAGCCGGGCCTCCGCATAAACTCGCACGACCCGCTGCGCGGTCACGTGCTCAAACATATGCGTCGGACTGCCCCCGGCTGTCCTGCGCTACTCGGCGGTGCACAGGGGAAGGAAAAGCGAAAGTCAAAGGCAGATGCAGGGCAGCAAGCTGCCCTGCATAACCAAAACAATTTCACTCCGGCACATTCAGGTTTCGCAATAACCAACGGACATCACTCAGTCTTGAATACGAATATCCGGTGCAATGCGCTATGCTTAGTGCCCCATGCAAGCTGGAAGCATAAACGCCTGCTCTCGGAAAACGAAAAACCGGGGGAGGTCAACTTAATGTTTGGCAAAGGACCGAAGAATGGGAAACCGGGTTTATTTATACTGCACCACAGCAACTGAGATTCCAAAAAAAGGTGAGTGGGATATTTTTTTTAAGAATTGCGGAACAGAATATGAAACACAATATTGCATCCCACTGTACTGGCTTATCATTTTTAGAGAGTCCGATATAAAAATATCGCCAACGGATCGCAATGGGTTTTCTGAGGATGAAAGAGCGTACCCGTATTTATTAGCTAATAGGCAGGTGGGCATAGCAAGGTTAAAGCAATTTTCTCATCTCATAAAACAAGGCCTGGGAAATATCAGGCATGACACTTATTTAGAGTGGATTAGCAGGCTTGAATCAGAAAGTATGCCGAACATTATCGTTCGCACCGAAGAGTTGGATTGGACATACGGGGAAGGTGAGTTTGAAAAGGATTTAAGAAAAGCCTTAAGCCATCTTGAGGTGATGTCAGGTAAGTCTGAGTTTGTGGCAAGCAATACAGTCAAAAGTATGTGTGGCATAGATGTTAATGATGACTTTTGTGAGAATGAATCCTTCGTGTTGGTTGGTAGTGCAAATGATCGCAGTGGTTGGCCTGCTAGATATGCGCCACCAATCCCACTCTCATCTGTCGCTTCTCAAGATAAAAATCCATCGCGTATCAATTGGGGGATTTTTACTCTGCCTGTTGCATTTGTGGCTGCAGCTTTTGTGAATTTGAGTATTGATACCATCTTCGGTGATGGGTACTACACCGCAACAGCATGGCCAAAGCTTCTTGGTGGTATCGGTGCTGGGTTGGCTGTCTGGGCAATGGGTTCATTCTTAAACAGACGCATTCCAAGAAATGGAAAAAAATACACGTTCATATGGTTGCCAATAGAGTATTGGGCACCAGTTGCATTTGTGTTCTGGGCTTCATCATTTTTCCGGTAACCAGGGTGCGTGGGCGCAATCCATATTGCGCCGCATGTATGACATGGCGGGCAATGCCCGCCATGTTTGCTTTTCGCTTTTGACTTTCTTGCCCCTGTGCGCCGCCGAGTAGCGCAGGACAGCCGGGGGCTTTCCGACGCATATGTTTGAGCACGTGACCGCGCAGCGGGTCGTGCGAGTTTATGCGGAGGCCTGACCAGTCGAGCAACGNNCGAAGGGGCGGCGCACCGGGGGCGACTTCTTTGGGTTACTTTTCTTGGCAAGACAAGAAAAGTGACTAGCTGTCGGGCTACCCCCGACGGTGTTGGTTTTAACTGGATTCCGGCCTTCGCCGGAATGACGTTCATCCTTCGATACGGCCTGCGGCCTACTCAGGACGAACGGCGTAGCTGGCAAACCTAAACCTTCTTCACCGCCCACCCCGCCTCCAACAACCTATCCTTCCTATCCTGCGGCATGCGCTGCACGCAGCTGCAATCCACGCGGTGCAGGGTGATGCCGAGGCGGGTGGTGTAGCCGACGATGCGGTCGGGGGGCTCGGGTTTGCAGCATTTGGCCATGCGCACGGTGAGTCCGCCGACGCCTTCGATGAGCACGCCGCTGGATGAGGTGCGCGGTGCGGCGGGTCTTTGTGCGACCACCTTGGCGGGGATGACAACTTTGGTCGGGGCTTCCTGCTGCACGGCGGTGGCGATGCGGTTCTGTTTGACCTCGTCGCGGCCGATGGCGGCGAGCAGTTCATCCAGTTTATTGAAGCGCAGGCGCTGGGCGAGCTTTTCCTGGTTGATGTCCGTCACGCCCAGGCGGTGCAGTTCGCGGTCGAGGATGATGCGGCCTTCGGCGATGCTGGCGTCGAGGTTCTGGGTGGAGAACCAGTGGCGCACTTTGGCGCGGGCGCGCGAACTCTTCAGGAAGCCGAGCTGCGGCGACAGCCAGTCGCGGCTGGGCGCCCCCACTTTGATGGTGAGTATCTCCACGCGCTGGCCGGTCTGCAGTTTGTAGTTGAGCGGCACGATACTGCCGTCCACCTTGGCACCGCGCGTGCGGTGGCCGAGGTCGGTGTGCAACACGTAGGCGAAGTCCACCGGCGTCGCGCCTTTGGGCAGGTCGATGACCTTGCCCTGCGGGGTCAGCACATACACGCGATCCTGTAGCAATTCGTTGCGGAACTGCTCCTGCATCTCGCCGCTGTCGGCCAGTTCGGCTTTCCACGCCAGGATCTGGCGCAGCCAGGCGATCTTCTCGTCCACGCCGCCTTCAGATTTTCTATTTTCCTTGTAGCGCCAGTGCGCGGCGACGCCGAGTTCGGAATCGTGGTGCATCTGTTGCGTGCGGATCTGCACTTCTACGGAGAGTTCGCGCGGGCCGAGCACGGCGGTGTGTAGCGAACGGTAGCCGTTGGGTTTGGGGCGCGCGATGTAGTCGTCGAACTCTTTCTGTATCGGCGTCCACAGTTCATGCACGATGGAGAGCGCGGCATAGCATTGCTCGATATTGTCGACGAGGATGCGCACGGCGCGCACGTCGTAGAGCTGGTCGAAATCCAGCTGCTTGCGCTTCATCTTGTTGATGATGCTGTAGATGTGTTTCGGGCGGCCAGTTACCTCGCCCTTGATGCCGTGTCGCTCTAGCGCCTGTTGCAGCTGTTCCAGCACGTCGGCAATGTAACGCTCGCGGTCGACGCGGCGTTCGTCCAGCAGCTTGGCGATCTTTTTGTACAACTCCGGCTCCAGATAGCGCATGGAGAGATCTTCCAGCTCCCACTTGATCTGCCACACGCCGAGGCGGTTGGCCAATGGGCCGAAGATGTTGTGCGTCTCCTGTGCCACCTGTTTCTGCTGTTCTGGCGACGCGCCGGAAAGTGTGCGCAGCGTCTGCGTGCGTTCGGCGAGCTTGATCAGCACAACACGAATATCTTCCACCATCGCCAGCAGCATCTTGCGCAGACTCTCGATCTGCTGCGCCTGCGCCTCCTGGTCTTTCTCGGCAGACCGCACTTCGCTGAACTGGCGTATCTGTTCCATGCGCGAGATGCCGTCGACCATCGCGGTGACGTTGCGGCCGAAGCGCTCGGTCAGCACTCCGTTCCAGTCTTCGAGCAACTCCGGCACCGCATGCAGCGCGGTGCCGGCGATGGTCTCGTGGTCCATGTTCAGACCGATGAGGATGGAGGCCGAGCCGAGTGCATGTTGCAACAGCGGCGTGCCGGTGACCACGGTCTTGCCGTGATAGAGCGGTGCGGCGAATTCGCAGGCTTTGCGGATCAGTTCGATCTCGGCAGGGGCGTACACATCGGACAGCGCCGCCAGCCAGTTTTGGATGTCGGCGCTGTCCTCTCCGGCGAGAGGGGGGAATTGGTGCTGGATGGAGACCACGGAGGTGTGGTCAGGCCTTGCTTGCCTGAACCAACTGCGCGAGCTTGTTCTTCGCTGCGCCGCTGGCGATGACTTCGGCGGCTTTCTTTACGCCGTTTTCCAGCGTGTCGGCCAGTCCGGCGAGGTAGATCGAGGCGCCCGCGTTCATCAGCACGATGTCCAGCGCGGGACCGGGCTGGTTGTCGAGCACGTCGAGGATCATGTCGCGCGAGGCTTGCACGTTGGCGGCCTGGATATCTTCCAGCGGGGCGGTGTTCAAACCGAACTGTTTCGGGTGCACGGTGTATTCGCGCACCTCGCCATCCTTCAGTTCTGCCACCATGGTATCGCCGGTGAGCGTGATCTCGTCCAGTCCGTCGGCGCCGTGCACCACCATCACGCGTTTGCTGCCGAGACGCTGCAGTACGCGCGCCTGGATGCCGACCAGGTCGGGGTGGAACACGCCCAGCAACTGTTGCTTCGCGCCGGCCGGGTTGGTCAGCGGACCGAGGATGTTGAACAGGGTGCGCACGCCCAGTTCCTTGCGCACCGGCGCGGCATGCTTCATCGCGCTGTGATAGTTGGGCGCGAACATGAAACCGAAACCGACTTCGTTGATGCACTTTGCCGCCTGCTCGGGCGTGAGGTTGATGTTGATGCCCAGCGCTTCCAGCACGTCTGCACTGCCCGACTGCGACGACACCGAGCGGCCGCCGTGCTTGGCGATCTTTGCGCCCGCCGCCGCCGCGACGAAGGCCGAGGCGGTGGAGATGTTGAAGGTGTGCGCGCCGTCGCCGCCGGTGCCGCAGGTGTCCACCAGCTTGCCGTCGTCGGCGATGTCCACCTTGGTGGAAAGTTCGCGCATCACGCTGGCCGCACCCGCGATCTCGCCGATGGTCTCTTTCTTCACGCGCAGGCCGGTGATGATGGCTGCGATCATCACCGAGGTGACTTCGCCGCCCATGATCTGGCGCATCAGCGAGACCATCTCGTCGTGGAATATCTCGCGGTGCTCGATGATGCGTTTGAGTGCGTCTTGCGGTTTCATGGTTTGCCCTCCAGGAAGTTTTTCAGCATGTCGTGCCCGTGTTCGGTGAGGATGGACTCGGGGTGGAACTGCACACCGTGCACCGCCAGCGTCTTGTGGCGCACGCCCATGATCTCGCCATCGTCGGTCCAGGCGGTGATCTCCAGGCAGTCGGGGATGGTCTCGCGCTCGATCACCAGCGAATGGTAGCGCGTGGCGGTGAACGGGCTGGGCAGTCCGGTGAAGACGCTGTTGCTGTGGTGATGGATGAGCGAGGTCTTGCCGTGCATCAGCGTCTTGGCGTGGATGATCTTGCCGCCGAAGGCCTGGCCGATGCTCTGGTGGCCGAGGCACACGCCCAGCAGCGGTATCTTGCCCGCGAAAGTCTTGATCGCAGCGACCGAGATGCCTGCCTCGTTCGGCGTGCAGGGGCCGGGCGAGACGACCAGGTGCTGCGGGTTCATCTTCGCGATGTCATCCACGGTTATCTCGTCGTTGCGCTTCACCACCACATCCGCGCCGAGTTCGGCGAAATATTGCACCAGGTTGTAGGTGAAGGAATCGTAGTTGTCTATCATCAATAGCATGGTGTCCTCCTAGCGGTGTGACGGGGCGTCGAGCCCGTCCAGCACCATCTCCGCCGCGCGCAACACCGCGCGTGCCTTGTTCTGCGTCTCCAGCCATTCGCTTTCCGGCACCGAGTCGGCGACGATGCCCGCACCGGCCTGTACGTAGAGAATCTTGTCTTTCACCACGGCGGTGCGCAGCGCGATGGCGACATCCATGTCGCCGTTGAAACCGAGATAGCCCACCGCACCCGCGTAGATGCCACGCTTGGATGGTTCCAGTTCGTCGATGATCTCCATCGCACGCACTTTTGCCGCGCCGCTCACCGTGCCTGCCGGGAAGGTGGCCTTGAGCACGTCCATGGCGCCGAGACCTTCCTTCAGCTTGGCTTCGACGTTGGAGACGATGTGCATCACATGCGAGTAGCGCTCGATGACCATCTTGTCGGTGAGCTTCACCGTACCGTGTTCGGCCACGCGGCCGATGTCGTTGCGGCCCAAGTCGATCAGCATCAGGTGTTCGGCAAGTTCTTTCGGGTCGGCCAGCAGTTCTTCCGCCAGCTCGGCATCCTTCTGTGCTGTCTTGCCGCGCGGGCGCGTTCCGGCGATGGGGCGCACGGTGACGGTGTCGCCTTCCAATCGCGCCAATATCTCGGGTGAGGAACCGACCACATGATGGTCGCCCATGTCGTAATAGAACATGTAGGGCGAGGGGTTGATGCTGCGCAGCGCGCGGTACAGCGACAGCGGCGAAGCGGGGAAAGGTTGCGACATGCGCTGCGACAGCACCACCTGCATGATGTCGCCGTCGAAGATGTACTGCTTGGACCTCTCTACGGCAGCCTTGAATGCGGCTTCGCCGAATTCGGATTTCGCTTCATGGCGGCGTGTCTGCGGCGCATCCGGGATCTGCACCGGCTGGCGCAGCGCGCGTTGCAGGTCGTCCAGGCGTTGCAATGCGTTGCGGTAGGCATCGGTGTGCGACGGATCGGCATATACGATGAATGTCAGCTTGCCGGAAAGGTTGTCGATGACCGCGAGTTGTTCGGTGAGCATCAACAAAATATCGGGCGTGCCGATGACATCTTTCTTTTCCGTTTTGGCGAGGCGCGGTTCGATGTAGCGCACTGTGTCGTAGCCGAAGTAACCGGCCAGTCCGCCGGTGAAACGGGGCAGGCCGGTGAGCGGCGCGACCTTGAAGCGGGCGCGGTATTCCTCGATGTAGTCGAGCGGGTTGGCGACTTCCTGGGTGGTCTCTCCCGCAGCGCCGGTCAGCGTGACTTGCCTGCCGCGCACCGTGATGCGCGTGTCGGCGGGCAGGCCGATGAAGGAGTAACGGCCGAAGCGCTCGCCGCCCTGCACCGATTCGAGCAGGTAGGAGAAAGGCTTGTTGGCCAGCTTGAGATACAGCGACAGCGGCGTGTCGAGATCGGCGAAGGTCTCGACGGCCAGCGGGATGCGGTTATAGCCTTGCCTGGCAAGGGATTGGAATTCCTGTTCGGTGATGGGGGACAGCATGATGACCTCTCTAGTTGGATTCGATGACGACGGGCGGACGCAAGGTCCGGTGATGCGGGATCACCATCGCCAGCAGGTCGTCTTCGAAGAGAGGTCGTTATGTGTCATGTTCAGGCGCGTTTGATCAGTTTCAATGCGGCGGGCAGGTCGGCGATCACTGCATCCAGGTCGAGTCCGTCCACCGGTTCGCCGTGATTATAACCATAAGGCACGCAGAACACCGGGCAACCGGCAGCACGGGCGGCAACGGCATCGCTGAGCGAATCACCGATTAACAGCAGTTTCTCGATGGGCACGCCGAAGAACTGCGCCGAATGCAGCAAGGGCAGCGGATGCGGTTTTTTCTCCGGCAGTGAATCTCCGGACAGCACGATGTCGAAATAATGCGCGAGGCCGATGCCTTTCAGCAGCGGTTCGGTGTAGCGCGCCACCTTGTTGGTGATGCAGCCCAGTTTGAACCCGACCGCCTTCAGCGCATCCAGTCCCTCCACGACGCGAGGGAACGGTTTGCTCTGCAGCAGCAGCTCGGTGTAATGCTTCTCGAAGATCGGCAGCGCCCTGTCGTACAGAGCCGCCTCCGGCTCGGCATGCATGTCGCCGGTCAGCGCGCGCTTCACCAGCCAGGAGATGCCGTTGCCGATGTAGCTCATCAGCAGGTCTTGCGACACGGCCGGTCGGCCCATGTCGCGCAACATGCGGTTGGCTGCTTCGGCCAGTTCCGGCGCGGTATGCAGCAGCGTGCCGTCAAGGTCAATCACGATGGCCGAAACGGCCAGCGGAAACTGCTTGCAGCCCATTATTTCTTGGCCTTGGCCAGCTCCGCGCGCAGTTCGCCGATGATGGTGTTGTAGTGGTTCTTGTCCTTGTCGTTCTTCTTGCCGAACACGGCCGAACCGGCCACGAAGGTATCGATGCCGGCTTCGGCAACTTCCTTGATGTTTGCAGGACCCACGCCGCCGTCGATCTCCAGGCGGCAGTTGTACTTGCCGGCATCGATCATCTTGCGCACTGCACGCGCCTTGTCCAGCACATGGGGGATGAACTTCTGGCCGCCGAAACCGGGGTTGACCGACATCAGCAACACCATGTCCAGCTTGGGCAATGTGTATTCCAGAATATCCAGCGGTGTGGCGGGGTTGAACACCAGACCGGCCTTGCAGCCGCTTTCCTTGATCAGGCCGATGGTGCGGTCGATGTGCTCGGAGGATTCCGGGTGGAAGGTGATGTAGGTCGCGCCTGCCTTGGCGAAGTCGGGGATGATGCGGTCCACGGGTTTGACCATCAGATGCACGTCGATTGGGGCAGTCACACCGTGCTTGCGCAGCGCTTCGCAGACCAGAGGGCCGATGGTCAGGTTGGGCACGTAATGGTTGTCCATCACGTCGAAGTGCACGATGTCCGCGCCGGAGGCGAGCACGTTGTCCACTTCCTCGCCCAGCTTGGCAAAGTTGGCGGAGAGAATCGAGGGGGCGATCTGGTAATCCATGGCTTTATCCTTGTTATCAAAATTAATGTTGGCCCGACATTCTAACCGAAAGTCTCCGGCTCAAGCCCAAGTGCCGGTCGGGTCCGGAAAGACCCTTCTGCCTATATTGGCGAAGTACTAGTACTTCATCCATATAGGATTTTTCAGTGGGAACGGCTAATATTGGCATCAGAGGGAGTTAGAGTGTCCGCAAGAGGCATGCATCTGCACAGGCCTGTGTTCGAAATAACCGCCGAAACAGGCAGACAAAATCCGGAAAGTACGATGGGGCGCCGACGAGCGGCGCGCTGATCCGCGAGGGCGAATCCTGTGGAGGCGCACAGTCACGTCCGCGAAATACCGGACCTCTTTATCCCTGCAGGGCCTTAACGCCCTGTTGTACAAAAGGTTCAGGCACTACAATGTGGTCAGCACTGCGATTCGCCGAAGGTTTCACCGCAACGTGACTGAACATCAAATATGGACAGCGGCCAGGGAAGACGTTTAGTGAATATAAGGTTCAGCAAGATCAACACCAAGCTCGATATGAGCAAGTCCGAGATACTGCAAAGTATCCTGACCGGTCTCATTGCGCTCATCATGCTGGGGGCGCTGGTGTTCTTCTACGACAAGACCGAGGCGGTCGATCTGCGCGAGCAGAACGAAGTGATGGGCCTGCTGAACGGGGTGAAGGAGATCGACAGTCGCTGGGACAGGGAAGTGCAGCGTGCGCGCGTCGATCTCGGTGTCGAGCCGGAAGAGTCGCCGCTCGACGATGCGGGAGACAAGGCGCTGCGCGACGTGACCCGTTTCGCGCAACTCACTTCCAGCAACTCGCTCAGGTCCGGCCTTACCGAACTGCGCAACGCATTGATACACAAGTCCGACCTGTTCCGCCAATTCCGCCAGGAGAACCGCAGCAACAAGATGGTGCTGCTGGCATTGCAGAATGACATCGCCGATCTGACTGCGGCTTCCGCGCAGAAGCGTCCTGCCGCCCCGCTCGCACAGGCCCTGAATCAACTTGACGAAGCCGCGCCGCAATATTTCCTGCGCGGACAGGAAGCGCAGCGCCATGAAATGCAAACCGCGGTCGCGCAACTGGGAACGGCGGCGGCAACGAATGAACAGATCAAGCGGATAGAACAGGCGGCACAGACTCTGTTGGCGCAGGTACCGCTAGAACTCGGACATTTCACCGAGCTGGAAAGACTGAGCACCGGTCCGCGCCTGATCAACCTGACGCTGTCGTTCAACAACGAGCTGGAAGCGAGCCTGCAGGAAAAAGAACGCTACCGCATCTATCTGATGTACTACGCCGCGGCATTGCTGATCCTGCTGATGTATTTCGGCGTCAGGATCAAGGTCGCCAACCAGACCCTGGAACACCGTGTCGAAGCGCGCACCCGCGATCTGTCGGATGCCTTGAAACACCTCAAGGAGTCGGAATCGCAACTGATCCAGTCGGAAAAGATGTCCTCGCTCGGCCAGATGGTGGCGGGCGTCGCGCACGAGATCAACACGCCGCTGGCCTACGTGAAGAACAGCCTCGGACAGGTCTCGGAGAAACTCCCGCTGATCGGCAGCTCACTGGAGCACACCGAAAAGCTGCTTGAGCTGCTGGGCGCGGGCAACGACCCGGACGGCTTGTCACGCGCTTTCCAGCAGGCTTCCGCGCAGGTCGGCACACTCAAGCAGCAGCGAGTCATCGAAGAACTCAGCAGTCTGGTCAAGGACGGCCTGTTCGGCACCGGACAGGTGTCGGAGATCGTCGCCAACCTGAAGAACTTCAGCCGCCTTGACCGCAGCAAGGTCGCGCACTCCAATCTGAACGACAGCCTCAACAGCACCCTGTTGCTGGCCAAGCACCAGCTCAAATCGGTCACCGTGAACAAGAATTTCGGCGAGATACCCGAGATCACCTGTGCGCCTTCGCAGATCAACCAGGTCTTCCTCAATCTCATCACCAACGCGGTGCAGGCGATGCCGGGCGAGAAAGGCACCATCACGCTGACCTCGCGCGTGGACGGCGAGGGCGTGGCGGTCGAGGTGCAGGACGACGGCGCGGGCATCCCGCCTGAGGTGATGTCGAGGATATTCGACCCCTTCTTCACCACCAAGGAGATCGGCAAGGGCACCGGGCTGGGACTCTCGATCTCGTACAAGATCGTCGAACAGCACGGCGGCAAGATCAGCGTCGAATCCAAGCCCGGCATGGGCACGAAGTTCACCGTGTGGCTGCCGCTGACGCCGCCGCCGGAAGCACAACTGGAAGGTGTCTGACAGATGAGCGAACCGTTGAAGAAGATCGGAAAATACGAGATACAGGGTGAACTCGGTACCGGCGGTATGGGTGTCGTCTACAAGGGTTGGGACCCGGCCATCTCGCGCGAAGTGGCGATCAAGGGCGTCAACAAGAAATCCCTGGAAGACAGCGAGCGCGAGACAGTGCTGAGTCGTTTCCGCCAGGAGGCCCAGGCGGTCGGGCGGCTGGTGCATCCGCGTATCGTGCAGATCTACGACTTCATCGAGGACGAGAACGCGGCCTACATCATCATGGAACTGGTGCACGGCAAGACGCTGGCGCAGCATCTGGAGCGCAAGGACAGTTTCGGCCTGCGCGAGATATGCCAGATCATCACCCAGACACTGGACGGCATCGGCTATGCCCACGGCCAGGGCGTGATACACCGCGACATGAAGTCGGCGAACGTCATGATCAACAACGACGGGCGCGTCAAGATCAACGATTTCGGCATCGCCCGCATCGACTCCACGACCCTGACGCGGGTCGGCGACCTGGTGGGCACGCCCTCGTTCATGTCGCCGGAACAGTTCAGGGGAGAGCATATCGACGGCACCACCGATCTGTATTCCATCGGCGTCATCGCCTACGAACTGTTGACCGGAAGACGCCCCTTCGTCGGCGGCCTGGCGGCCATCATGCACCAGGTGCTGAATGCGATACCGGCCAAACCGTCCTCGCTGAATTCCGCGCTTTCGCCTGAAGTCGACCAGGTGCTGGGCAGGGTGCTGGCCAAAAATCCGGCCGACAGATACAAGACCGCGGCCGAATTCTCGGCAGCCTTCAAGAAGGCGATCGACGCTTCGCTGGGGGAGACCACACCGCAACCGACCGCCGCTCCGAACGCCGACATGCTGCTAAATGCCGCGCGCATGCTCAGCCAGACGCCACTTGCCGGGAATTCGATCAACGGGAGCGCAACTGACGAGATGGACGAAGACAGCCCCATCTTCATCGATACCGGCATCAAGAAAGCGCGCCTGCTGATCGTGGACGACGAAGAGCGCATCCTCACCGCGCTGAAATCGCTGTTCCGCCACCGCTACCATGTCTTCACCACCACGGACGGCAACAAGGCCCTCGATTTTATCACTCGCTACCAGATGCACGTCATCATCAGCGACCAGCGCATGCCGATCATGCTGGGCTCGGAACTGCTGCGCCGTTCGCGCGAGATCTCGCCGCGCAGCGTGCGCATCCTGCTGACCGGATATTCCGACCTTGCCGCCATCGTCGGTTCGATCAACGACGGCGAGGTGTATCGTTTCATCAGCAAACCCTGGGACAACCAGGCGCTGCAGACCATCGTGGCGGAAGCCTCCACCATCGCGCTGGAGCTGGCCGATACCAAGACGGCGGCGGTGTCGCTGCCGGAGAAGATGACGGCGGGCGTGCTGGTGATCGACGAGGACGAGGAAGTCTTCCGTGTCGTGCGCGAGTTGATCGGCGGCCTCTGTCCGGTGGTCTATGCCCACGGGGCTGATGCGGCGCTGGAGGTGATGAAGCGGCATGAGATCGCCGTGGTGATCGCAGATGTGGAATCCAGCCACGAGAAAGTGGCGGCCATGCTAAAACTGCTAAAGCAGGAATATCCGCAGATCCTTTCCATCATCGCCACCAAGGCCAAGGATGCTGAACTGGTGATCGACCTCATCAACCAGGCGCAGGTGTTCCGCATCCTGCACAAGCCGATCAATGTGTCGACACTGAAGGCGCAGATCCATTCCGCCCTGCAGCGCTATATTACCTACCAGAAGGCGCCGGAACTGACCCTTGCCCACAAGGTCGAGATTCCCGAGAAGGTCCGCTCATCCGGCTTCGCCATGAGCATCATGAAAGGTCTGGAGATGCTGCGCGGCTGATCGTCCGCAACATCCCGTCCGTCCCGCCGGAAACAATGCTTGTCACGCCGCGCAAAATACGGTGAAATGCGGCGATGGAAGACAACTCCCTCTACCGCATCCAGGTCGCCGTGAATGTGCGCTTTCTCGCCGACCAGTCCGACGAAGCCGACAACCGGCACGTGTTCGCCTACACCATCACGCTCACCAACGGGGGCGAACATGCAGTGCAGTTGCTGAGCCGCCACTGGATCATCACCGANNCCAGCGGCACCGTGCTGGCGACGCAGGTCGGCACCATGTCCGGAACCTATCAGATGCAGGTGGTGGATGGCGGCGAGTTCGCGGTGGCCATCCCGCAGTTCGTTTTGAGCGTGCCGCGCGTGTTGCATTAAGGTGAAGATGATTAAGAGCAGATCGTTCTGGCTGGTGTTGTCGTTGAGTCTGTCGTTGGCGGCCTGTCAGGCGCCACCCCCCGTAGAGATCAAACCGCCCATCGGCAAACCCGCGCCCGATTTCATGATCAGCCAATGGGAAGCGTTGCCGGACTGGCTCATGCAGGACCTCTCCGCCTCCTGGCCCGCGCTGCTGCAAAGCTGCAAGGCGCTCAGGCTCAAGCCGGTATGGCTGCCGATCTGCGCAGCGGCGGCAAAGGTCGACCGCGATGACCTGATGGCGCAGCGCACGTTCTATGAGACCTGGTTCACGCCCTATCAGGTGTTCAATCCGGACGGCACCGACACCGGACTCGTCACCGGCTATTACGAGCCGCTGATCAAAGGCTGCCGCAAGAAGAGCGAGCGCTGCCCCTATCCCATCTATGCACCGCCCGAAGACATGCTCGAAGTGGACATGGGCGAACTCTATCCGCAGTTCAGAGGCCAGCGCGTGCGCGGCCGTTTGCAGGGCAAGCGCGTCGTGCCTTACTTCAACCGCGCCGAGATCGATGCCGGCAACGCGAACGTCCTGCAGGGGCGCGAACTATTCTGGGCGGAGAACGAAGTCGAACTCTTCTTTCTGCAGATCCAGGGCTCCGGCCGCATCGAGCTGGAAGACGGCACGCGCGTAAAGATAGGTTACGCCGACCAGAACGGTCATCCCTACACCTCCATCGGCAAGAAGCTCATCGACCTGGGTGAGCTCAAGCCCGAGCAGGCCTCCATGCAAGGCATCAAGAACTGGGCAGAAAAGAACCCCGAGCGCTTGTTCACCCTGCTGGGCCATAACCCCAGCTACGTCTTCTTCCGCGAACTGCCCGACCACCTCTCGGCACCGCTCGGTGCGCTGGGTGTTCCGCTCACCGAGGAATACAGCATCGCCGTCGACCCGCGCATCATCCCGCTCGGTGTGCCCGTGTTCCTCGCCACCACCCGTCCCAACAGCGCCGAACCGCTCAACCGTCTGATGTTCGCGCAGGACACCGGCGGCGCGATCAGGGGCGCAGTGCGTGCCGACTTCTACTGGGGATTCGGCGAGATCGCCGCGATCCGGGCGGGGAGCATGAAGCAGAGCGGGAAGATGTGGGTGCTGTTCCCGAGGGGCGGCGAACCTGCGTTGAATTGACCGCGCGGGCAGCATCGATTCTGCAACTACGCGATACGGTGGACCGAACATCCCGGTGCCGGCCACAAATTTTTCAAGACTGATATAGGAGCACTACTCATGTACAACACCTTCAAACCCGAACAACCCATGGGCCTGATGGACTTCGTCCGTTCCGCCAAATCCTGCGTCAAGGAGATCTCCCCGCAAGAACTGCTCGACAAGCTCAACAGCAAGGAAGACCTGCTACTGATCGATGTGCGCGAACACGGCGAATACGAGAACGGTCACATCAAGGGCGCCCACCTGGTGCCGCGCGGCATCCTCGAAGCCGCCGCCGATCCCGCCTATCCCAAGCACCTGCCCGAGCTGACAGCAGCCCGCGACCGTCAGGTCGTCGTGTATTGCGCGACCAGCGGCCGTTCCGCCATGGCCGCCGCCGTATTGCAGATGATGGGTTTCAAGAATGTGCTGAACATGGCGGGCGGGTATACCAAGTGGGCCGCCGACGGCATGCCGGAGATACACGAAGCGACGTTCTGATTACAGTTATATAGCGCTGTTCGTGTTGAGCACCTGAGACCGTTCGTCCTGAGCCTGTCGAAGGGTCGCCGCGAAGCGGCGTGCTGCATGTTCAATCAAAACCAACTTCGTCTGGGGTTGCCCGACAGCAAGCTACTTTCTTTTGCTTCGCCAAAAGAAAGTAGCCAAAGAAAAGGCGACCCCGGTGTGCCGCCCACTTCGTGGGTTCCCTGCGTTGCTCGA
>DMCN01000080.1 GCA_003445795.1 Gallionellaceae bacterium | reverse complement strand
AGGTCGGAGAAATCCATCTGCTGCTTCTGCGCCTTGAGTGCCTGATAGCGCTCAAGGAAGGCGACGCCGCAATGCAGCACGGCTTCGTTCAGACGATAGACCTGCTGCTCGGCGAGAATGTCTCGCACCATTTGCAGGTTGGCATGCAACATGGAAAGTGCAGTATTGAAGATACCCGCGTCCTGATTCTTGGTCGGCTTGAGCTTGCGCGGCTCGTTCTTCTGCGTGAACAACAGCGGCCATATCACATTGAAGCGCTCCCCGGGATCGGTATCCGTCCAGGCGCGCTCCAACTCGGAGGCATTCGCCTTCTGTGCCTCGGTACCCTTGTTGGCAAGATGGTGCATGAAGGCAAACAACGACTCTTCGCTGATGCCGCACATACCCCAATCCTCGACGGGGTCGAACTCCAGATCGACGTCGAGATATTTGCGCAAATGATTCAGCGCGAACGGCATCACGTCTTTCTGCCCCTGGGTGTAGGCCCACCACTCGGCGCGTTTGCCGAGGAAGTTGAACAGCAACTTGCGCGCGGTGAACAGGCCGCAATCCTCAAACAGCCATTGCATATGCCGTGCTTCGAGACTTTCCGGTTGCTTGCGCATCTGCTCCAGCAATTCNNCATGAACCAGCCGTGGAAGGTACTAATGGTGATGCCGGGTTGTGCCAGCAGCACGCTGCTGTAAAGATTGCGCGCACGCTCCACCTGCTCGTCGTTCAGTTGTTCGATGCCGCGTTCGGCGAAGAACTGTTGCACCGAGGCTTCGTCGCCCATCGCCAGATCACGCAGCCACTGCTGCAAACGCGCCTGCATCTCCTGCGCCGCCTTGCGAGTGAAAGTGATGGCAAGAATCTGCGAAGGCTGCGCCCCGTCCAGCAGCAAACGCACGATGCGCGATACCAGCAGCCAGGTCTTGCCGCTGCCGGCACAGGCTTCGACGACGACACTGTGTTTGGGGTCGAGGGCGATATGGTTGCTCATACCCATTCCCCCTTGCGACACACTCCGCGAATCTCGCAGTGCATGCATGCCTGATCGATGCCGTTGGCGGGCATTCCCGCGCCGTTGCGGATGCGAGCCATCACCTGCACCAGACGTTCTGCATTGAGCTGTGCCAGCAACGGCACATCATCCTTGGGTGCGACCAGTTTCACTTTGCCGCTCTCGATGCTGAGGAAGGCGGCATCCGCTGCTTCATGCGCATAAGCGTAACAGGCGAGTTGCACGTCCTCGCCCGGCTCTTTCAATTTGTTGGATAACTTTTGCGCATCCAGTGTCTTGTAATCCAGCACCAGTTTCTCTTCGCCGCGTACATCCAGCCGGTCGATACGTCCGCGCAGACGGATGCCTTCCAGTTGCCAATCGAACGCACTCTCGGATTCGGCATAGCGCCAACCCTCGGCCTCGCTCTCGGTCTGCCATTCCAGATAGGCAGGCAAGGATTTGTACCAGCGCGCCAACCAGGCCCGCGCCGCGAAATCCTGCGCCAGCAGGTCGGCGAACACTTCCTCGCTGATGCGGCGCAAGGCTGCTTCCATCTCCGCCATGTCGCGCCCGCTCACTTGCGGAAACTGTTCGTGGAAGCGTTGCAGGATGCCGTGCACGCGCTCGCCGTAATCGCGCTTCTCGATGGTCTCCTGCACTTCGTCGAGTTCGTTCAGGCGCAGGATGTGACGCACATAAAACTGGTAGGGACAGGCGACCAGCGAGTTATAGCCGCTGATGGAGATGCGTTCAGGAACTGCCTCGGTCGCCGCAGTCGGTGCAGGCTGCACCGACTGCGGCAGCGCCATTTGATGCACATCTTCCGCCGCAAGCACGGCATGCAGCTCACGCTCGGCCAGATTGATGCCATGTGCCTGCTCATATTCATCGCGCACTATCTGCAGGAACGGACTCAACAACCGCGCTTCGCCGTCCTTGTCCTTCTGCCAGGTGACCAGCACGGCATCGTTCATCGCCAAGAGCGCCAGCAGATCATGTCTCTGGCGCGTGGCATGGGTGCTGCGCGTGGGCAGATTCAATGCCGAGCGCACCGCATCGTTGAACCAGCGCCCGCCGTCTGCCGCGCTCGGCAGATGGTCGGCACCGCAGCCGAGCAGCAGCACCGCATCGAAAGCGCGCCAGCGCGTTGCCGCCAGATGGGTGAAGCGCACGGGACTGTCGATGCTGCTGTCGCGAAAAGTCTCGGTGTCCAGTTGCTGCGCCAGCCAGCGCCGCCATTCGGCGTAACGGTAACGGCCTTCATCGCCGTGCAGTTCCTGCCGCCAGTTTTCGAGCGCGCGCAGCAATTGCTGCCCCGCCTCGTCCTGCTGCAAGCCGGTGTCAATACTCAATATATTCAGGCTCTGCTGCAATGCGGCCAGCCACTCGGCCAAAGTTTTCTTCTTGTTCTGTTCCAGCAATGCCGCCGCCTGACGCAGGCGCGCCAGCGGTTGGTGTAACGTGACTTCATATTCGGCAAGCGCCAGGAATTTCTCCAGCCCGGCGACCACGCCCTGTTTGCGCAGCAGTTGTTCGAGTTGATACACCGCCGACTTGCGCTCACCCGCCGTCATGTCCGCAAAGATGAACGGCGACTTGAGCAGGTCGAGCAGGTCGTGGTGATAGAAGTCGCTTTGCAGCGCAGTGAGCCAGCGGTCGAGCACGGTGCTCACCGACATGGTGGCGAAGGTCCAGCCGGTCTCGTCCGCCACCAGCACCTCGGCACGCTCCAACAAGGCGCGCATGCGACGCGTCACCACGCGATCCTGCGCCACGATGGCGATGTCGCGCTTGCCTGCGGCCAGCCAGTGCCGTACTTGCATGGCAGCGGCTCTTGCTTCCTGTTCGAGCGAAGTGGCGGCGAAGAATAGCGGCGCAGATGGCTTTGCTTCCATCTCGCGCAAATCGAACACCTTCACCGCTGCGTGTTGTTCATATTCATCGAGAAAACGTTGCTCGACCGCATCCCATTCCGATGCACGCAATACATATAAAGGACATCCCGCTCCGGCCGCCAGTTTCGCCAACCGCTGCTGGTAGGCGCGCGCGGCATCCAGTTCCGCTCCGACCTGCATGGCGCGCCACAACTCGAACACGAGGCGCGCCTCCAGTTGCAGCGTGGTGTTCTGCCTTGCCTGCCAGGCTTTCTGCACTGCGGCCGCGAATGAATCGGCATCGCCCGGCAGTTCGCTCAACGAGTGGGTAAGTTCATCGAACAGTTTGAGCAGTTCCTGCGTCATGCTCCACAGGTCGGCATTCTCGAACCATTGCAGCTTGCGCAGTTGCTGGTAGAGCAGGGCGCTGCGCTGGCTGTCGCTGGAGACCGACGCTTGCAGCGGAACGCTTTGCGCCCATTCGTTCAGCGTCACCATCTGCGGCAGCAGCAATGCAGACAGCTTCGCGCTGCGCATCAGCGCCTGTGCCAGCGGCTGGGCAACATGCATATTGGGCAGGAGAACGGTGATGCCGCGCAGATCGGGCGCGGGATGGGCGGCGAGGATACGCTGCGCGACGCGATCGAAATATTCACTGGAAGAATTCAAACGCACTTACCTGTATAGCCCAGAGCCGTTCGCCCTGAGCTTGTCGAAGGGCCATTCATGGTTCGACAGGCTCACCACGAACGGAATTTTTTTCGCCATTCCATCCAAAAGAACCGCTCTCACCGTTTGAGATACTGGAGTTTGTCTTTGACGTTCAGCCACTCGTCCGCATCGGCGGGTGCGTCTTTCTTCTCGACGATGGGCTTCCACAGTCGGGCGAGCTCGGCATTCAGGGCGATGTACATCTTCTGATCTTCCGGCACATCATCCGCCGCGTAGATCGCACCCGCCGGACATTCCGGCACGCACAAGGCACAGTCGATACACTCATCCGGATCGATCACCAGGAAGTTCTCGCCTTCGCGAAAACAGTCCACCGGACACACCTCGACACAGTCGGTGTATTTGCAGCGGATACAGCTTTCAGCGACGACGTAGGCCATGGCGCATTTTAACTCTTTCGGGGTGCAATACCATGCAACCACTGCCAGTAGAGTTTCTCTGCCACAAGATGAAGCGGCGGCAGCTTGTCGTGCATCTGCGCCAGCATAACCTCCGCTGTTTGCACAGCCGGGCTGCCCAGATTGGAGGCGATCTCTTCCGCACCGACCCGGCACCAGTCGCGAATCATCTGCTCGGTCATCTCAACATGGCATTGCATCGCCAGATGCTTGCCGATGGCATAGGCCTGGTTCGGGCAGTATGCGCTGCTCAATAGCGGCACCGCGCCCTGCGGCAACGAGAAGGTCTCGCCGTGCCAGTGGAACGAGTCGAACTGCGTGATATCGCCGAACCACTGCTTCGCCACCTCGTTGTCCGCCACCTCGACCCTGCCCCAGCCCAGCTCTTTCACCGGATTCTTCGTCACCACGCCACCCAATGCCTTCGACATCAACTGCCCGCCGAGACAATGGCCGAGCAGCGGGATATCTTTGGCACTGGCATCGCGGATCAGATCGAGCATTTGCGGGATCCAGGGCAAGTCATCGTTCACGCTCATCGGCCCGCCCATGAACACCAGACCCGCGAATGCAGCGGCATCCGTCGGCACAGCCTCGCCCTGGTCGATGTGGACCATCTTCCAGGGAATGGAATGCTGGGTGAGGAACAGCGCAAAGTGGCCTGCACCTTCGGTTGGAGAATGACGAAAAACGGCGATGGGCTTCAAGCTCACTTCCCCATCTCCAGCATCAACTGGTTGATGCGTTTGACGAAGCCCGCCGGGTCGTCGAGCTGGCCGCCTTCTGCCAACAGGGCCTGATCGAACAACACCGCTGCCCAATCGTCGAAACGTACGTTCTCGTCCTGCAGACGCAACACGACCGGATGCCTAGGGTTGATCTCGAGGATGGGCTGCGCATTAGGGGCTTTCTGTCCGGCAGCTTTCATCAGGCGGGCAAGGTTGCCGCTGATATCGTGCTCGCCCGCGACCAGGCAGGCCGGGGAATCGGTGAGGCGGTGGGTGACGCGCACTTCCTTAACCTTGTCGGCAAGGCTGGTCTTGATCTTGTCGGTCAGATCCTTGAACTCATCGGCCTGCTTTTCTTGCTCCTGCTTCTCGGCGGCGTCTTCCAGCGCGCCCAGATCGAGGCCGCCCTTGGCGACGGAGACGAGTTGCTTGCTTTCGAATTCGTGCAGATTGCTCACCACCCACTCGTCCACGCGGTCGGACAGCAGCAGCACTTCGATGCCTTTTTTGCGGAACACTTCGAGGTGCGGGCTGTTCTTCGCGGCGTTGAAACTGTCGGCGGTGACGAAGTAGATCTTTTCCTGACCGTCTTTCATGCGCGCGATGTATTCCTTCAGCGAGACGGTCTGCTCGGCTGTGTCGGCCTTGGTGGTGGCGAAACGCATCAGGGCGGCGATCTTGTCCTTGTTGACGAAGTCTTCGCCCACGCCCTCTTTCAGCACCTGACCGAACTCACCCCAGAACTTCGCATACTTCTCTTTATCGTTCTCGGCCAGGTCGGACAGCAGGCCCAACACCTTGCCGGTGCAGCCCTTGCGGATGGCCTCGATGTCTTTCGATTCCTGCAATATCTCGCGCGAGACGTTGAGCGGCAGATCGGCGGAATCCACCACACCGCGCACGAAGCGCATGTATTGCGGCATCAGCTGCTCGGCATCGTCCATGATGAACACACGGCGCACGTAGAGCTTGATGCCGTGGCGTGCCTGGCGGTCGTAGAGGTCGAACGGAGCGTGCGACGGGATATACAGCAATTGCGTGTATTCCTGCTTGCCTTCCACACGCGCATGCGACCAGGCCAGCGGATCGTCGTAGTCGTGGCCTACGTGCTTGTAGAATTCCTTGTACTGTTCTTCGGTGATCTCGTTCTTGGAACGCGCCCACAATGCGGAAGCCTGGTTGACGGTCTCGTCTTCGTCCAGCGTCTCGTACTTGCCGTCCTTCCATTCTTCCTTCTGCATCAGGATGGGCTGGACGATGTGGTTGGAATATTTCTTGATGATTTCGCGCAGTTTGTATCCGGCCAGCAGGTCATCCTGCCCTTCGCGCAAGTGCAATGTGATCTCGGTGCCGCGCGTTGCCCTGTCGACCATCTCGATGGAGAACTCGCCGCCGCCGTCCGATTCCCAGCGCACGCCTTGGTCGGCCTTCTCGCCCGCGCGACGGGTAAGTACGGAGACCTTGTCAGCGACGATGAAGGCGGAATAGAAGCCCACGCCGAACTGGCCGATGAGGTTGGCATCCTTCTGCTGGTCGCCGGAGAGCTTGCTGAAGAAATCGCGCGTGCCGGATTTGGCGATGGTGCCGAGGTTGGCGATCACTTCGTCGCGGCTCATGCCGATGCCGCTGTCGGCGATGGTGAGCGTGCGCGCGTCTTTGTCGAAACTGATTCGGATGTTCAGCTCGGACTGGTTCTCGTACAGCGCGTCGTTGTGCAGCGCCTCGAAGCGCAGCTTGTCGCAGGCATCGGACGCGTTGGAAATGAGTTCTCTCAGGAATATCTCGCGGTTGGAATACAGCGAGTGGATCATCAGGTGCAGCAGCTGTTTGACTTCGGTCTGGAAGCCCAGTGTTTCGCGGCTGGCGGTGGTACTAGTGGTCATCGTTTTCTCCTGTTGCGGGGTTGATCAAGACGCAAGGAGATTTGGGGATGGGTGGAAGGAATTTCAAGGGGGCATGCCCCCCCTGAACACTTAGCCCTGTGTCTTGTCGCGCTCGATCAGTGCGTATGCGGAATGGTTATGGATGGATTCGAAGTTCTCGGACTCGACGGTATAAGCCTCGATACGGTCGTCAGCATTCAGCACTGCTGCCACGTCGCGCACCATATCTTCGACGAACTTGGGATTGTCGTAGGCGCGCTCGGTGACGAATTTCTCGTCCGGGCGCTTGAGCAGACCGTACAGTTCGCTCGATGCATGATCCTCGGCAAAGCGCACCACTTCCTCGATCCACACCGAACTGCGGGTACGCACAGTGAGGGTGACATGCGAACGCTGGTTGTGCGCACCGCGGTCGGAGATCTCTTTCGAGCAGGGGCACAGGCTGGTCACCGGGATCAGCACCTTCATGGTGAAGCGGTATGCGCCGTCAACCACCTCGCCGATGAAGGTCACGTCGTAGTCCAGCATGCTCTGCACGCCGGAGACCGGCGCGATCTTGTTGACGAAATAGGGGAAGGACATCTCGATGTAGCCGGACTTCGCTTCCAGCTTCTCCACCATCTCGCGCAGGATGCTCTCGAACGACTCCACCGAAATCTCGCGCCCGTGCTGGTTCAGGATCTGCACGAAGCGAGACATGTGCGTGCCCTTGAAGTTGTGCGGCAAATGCACGTACATATTGAAGGTGGCGATGGTGTGCTGCACGCCCAAACTCTTGTCCTTGACCTGGATCGGGTGGCGAATGCTCTTGATGCCGACCTTGTTGATCGCCAGTTGGCGGGTATCGGCACTGTTTTGCACGTCGGCGATGGGCTTGGCGGAAGTCATATCGATGTCTCTATAGTGATGTCTGTGGTTGGATTATACCCATTGTCCGACTATTTTTGTCGGGCAATATTGACCTTATATTCTTTCTCGTATGCTGCGGGCGATGCCCTTGGCATCCAGCCCGCAATCGGCCAGCATCTGCACCGGATCGCCCTGTTCAACGAACACATCGGGCAAGCCCAGATGCAGCATACCCACAGAGATGCCATGCCTGGCCAGACATTCTGCCACGGCACTACCCGCCCCGCCCTGTATGGTGTTCTCTTCCACCGTCACCAGCAGATCGTGAGTGCGTGCCAACTGCAGCACCAGTTCCACATCCAGCGGCTTGACGAAGCGCATATTGGCGACCGTGGCATCGAGCTGCTCGGCGGCTTGCAGCGCGGCTGCCAGCATGGAGCCGAATGACAGGATGGCGACCTTGCGGCCGTTGCGCCTGATCTCGCCCTTGCCGACCAGCAGGCTGTGCAGGCTCTTCTCCACCGCCACACCCGGTCCGGTGCCGCGCGGATAGCGCACCGCGCTGGGGGTATCCAGCTTGAACGCGGTGGAAAGCATCTGCCGGCATTCGTTCTCGTCGGCGGGCGCCATCACAGTCATGTTCGGGATACAGCGCAGATAGGAAAGATCGAAACAGCCCGCGTGCGTCGCACCGTCCGCACCGACCAAGCCGCCGCGGTCGATGGCGAGCACCACCGGCAGGTTCTGGATGGCGACGTCGTGGATGAGCTGGTCGTAGGCGCGTTGCAGGAAGGTGGAGTAGATCGCCACCACCGGCTTGAAGCCGTCGCATGCCAGACCCGCAGCGAAGGTGAGTGCATGCTGCTCGGCGATACCTACATCGAAATAGCGCTGCGGATATTTCTCGGCGAACTCGACCATGCCGGAGCCCTCGCACATCGCTGGCGTGATGCCGACCAGGCGTTCGTCATGCGCGGCCATGTCGCACAGCCAGTCGCCAAACAGCTGGGTGTAGCTGACCTTGCCGGCGGGCTTGGCGGTGATGCCATGGTCGGGATCGAACTTGCCGACACCGTGATACAGCACGCAGTCTTCTTCCGCCAGCGCATAACCCTTGCCCTTCTGCGTGACGATGTGCAGGAACTGCGGGCCTTCGAGTTTGCGGATGTTGCCCAGCGTATCGACCAGCACATCGAGGTCGTGTCCGTCGATGGGGCCGATGTAGTTGAAGCCGAACTCCTCGAACAGCGTGCCGGGCGTGACCATGCCTTTCATGTGTTCCTCGGCGCGCTTGGCGAACTCCAGCACCGGCGGCATGCCCTTGAGCATCTTCTCGCTGCCTTTGCGCATCGCGGCATAGAAGCGGCCCGACATCAGTTTGGCAAGGTAGTTGTTAAGTGCGCCGACCGGGCGCGAGATCGACATGTCGTTGTCGTTGAGGATCACCAGCAGGTTGGCATCCATGGCGCCCGCATTGTTGAGCGCCTCGAATGCCATGCCGCCGGTCAGTGCGCCATCGCCGATGATGGCGACGGAACGGTTGTCCTTGCCGGCCAGCCGCGAAGCCACGGCCATGCCGAGCGCGGCGGAGATCGAGGTGCTGGAATGGCCGGTGCCGAAGGCGTCGTATTCGCTCTCGTTGCGCTTGGGAAAACCGGAGATGCCGCCCGCCATGCGCAGACCGCCCATCGCCTCGCGGCGACCGGTGAGTATCTTGTGCGCGTAGGTCTGGTGACCGACATCCCACACCAGCCGGTCATCCGGCGTGTTGTAAATGTAGTGCAGTGCGACGGTGAGTTCGATGGTGCCGAGATTGGAGGAGAGATGACCGCCGGTCTTGCTCACCGACTCGACCAGGAAGGCGCGCAACTCATCAGCAAGTTGCGGCAACCGGTCGCGCTCCAGCTTGCGCAGGTCGTCGGGGGAATCTATGGTTTGCAGTAGCGGATACATCAATACTTTCTCATCACGATGAAGTCGGCCAGCTCGCGCAGACGTTGCGCCCTGTCGCCGAATTCAACCAGGTTATCCATCGCTTCCTGCTGCAGTTCCGCCGCCATCTTCTTCGCGGACTGAACGCCGAGCAGGGTCACATAGGTGGGCTTGTCGTTGTCAGCATCCTTGCCCGCGGTCTTGCCCAGCGTGGCGGTGTCAGCCTCGCTGTCGAGCACATCGTCCACCACCTGGAATGCCAGACCGATGCACTTGCCGTAGCGGTCGAGTTTGTCGAGTTGTGACTGCTCCAGATCACCGCAGTGCGCTCCCAGCAGGATGGCGGCGCGGATCAGCGCGCCGGTCTTGTGGATATGCATCTGCTCCAACTCGGGCAAGGAAAGTTGCTTGCCCACGCTGGCGAGGTCGATGGCCTGCCCGCCGGCCATGCCGCGCGAACCGGAGGCTACGGCCAGCAGTTTCACCATCTGCAACTGTTTGGCAGCATCGCCACTGAGAGAATGTTCGGACAGCAACTGGAATGCCAGGCTTTGCAGCGCATCGCCCACCAGCAGCGCGGTGGCCTCATCGTATTCGACATGGCAGGTCGGCTTGCCGCGGCGCAGCACGTCGTCGTCCATGCACGGCATGTCGTCGTGCACCAGCGAATAGGCNNCACGCGCTTGCCGCCGTCCAGCACGCTGTAACGCATCGCGGCATGCAGGCGCTGCGGCGTAACATCAGCCTGCGGCAGCAGGCGTTTCAACACATCTTCAAAACGGGATTGATGGGTGGATACCCAGGAAGGAAAATCGGACATCATCAATCTTTGTTCGCATCGCCCGATGCGGCGAGATCCTTGAGCGTGCCCTCTTCCAGCACGCGCACTTGCTGTTGCGCATCATCCAGACGGGAGCGGCAGAACGAGAGCAGTTCCGCACCGCGCTTGTAGGCGGCCAGCGAGTCTTCCAGCGGCAGTTTGCCAGACTCCATGTCCGCCACCACCTGTTCCAACTCGGTCAGCGCCGCTTCGAAACTCTGTGTTTTACCGGGTTTTGCCGCCATCTCGATTCCCATGTGCACCCAAATCTGCGTAAGGGGCGCATTTTACCCAAGCGACAGACACAGGGCCAATTTTTATTGCCCCCCCATCTAATTTCGGGGACAATCCCAGCCCCTAAAAACGGTATTCACAGAAAGACGTGGGTATGTCCGAAATCGCAAAAACCAAACAATTCGATCCCGTTTCCGCGCAGCCGCCGCTGCGCTGGTATTTCGATCCGAAAGTGCTGGAGATCGAGCAGCGCGTGCTGCTGGACGCCGGCCCGCTCTATGTCGGCCATGAACTGATGGTGCCGAATCTCGGCGATTACCATGTGATCGACTGGATGAACAAGGCCAAGATGCTGGTGCGCAACGAGAGCGGCGTCGAGCTGCTGTCCAACATCTGCCGCCACCGCCAGGCCACCATGCTGGAAGGCCGCGGCACAGCCAAGAACATCGTGTGCCCACTGCACCGCTGGACCTACAAGAATGACGGCGAGCTGATCGGCGCGCCGCACTTCCCGCAGAATCCCTGCCTGCACCTGAACAAGACGCCGCTGCAGAACTGGAACGGTCTGCTGTTCGCGGGCAAGCGCGACATCGCAAAAGACCTGTCCAACATGCCTGCGTTCAACGAGATCGACTTCTCCGGTTACATGCTCGACCGCGTGGAGATCGACGAATACAACTTCAACTGGAAGACCTTCATCGAGGTCTACCAGGAGGACTACCACGTCGTGCCCTTCCATCCCGGACTGGGCCAGCTGGTGAATTGCGACGATCTCAACTGGACCTTCGGCGAGAACTTCAGTGTGCAGACCGTGGGCATCAACGACCTGCACAAGAAGGCGGGCAGCCCGGTCTACGAACAATGGGCCAAGCAGATCGACCGCTACAGCAAGGGCGCGACGCCGAAGTACGGCGCGATCTGGCTGACCTACTACCCCAACATCACGGTCGAGTGGTATCCGAATACGCTGGTGGTGAGCACCGTGGTGCCGCGCGATGCGGATCATTGCGCCAACATCGTGGAGTTCTACTATCCCGAGGACATCGTGCTGTTCGAGCGCGAATACATCGAGGCCGAGAAGAAGGCCTACCGCGAGACGGCGGTGGAGGACGACATCATCTGCCTGCGCATGCATGAGGGCCGCCGCGCCCTGTACAAACAGGGTGTCGAGGAAGTCGGCCCCTACCAGTCGCCGACCGAAGACGGCATGCTGCATTACCACGAGTGGCTGCTGCGGAATCTCGGACCGCACCTGAAATAGCAGAGTGGGCTCGTTATGGATGCTGTTTGCAGGATTGATGTTCGCCTGCATGGGAGTGCTGGTCAAACTCGGCGCTGAACGTTTCTCCAGTGACGAACTGGTCTTCTACCGCTCGCTCTTCAGCCTGCTCATCGTGTACGCGATGCTGCACCGTGCAAAAGTGAAACTCTCCACCCGCCACTGGCAGGGCCACCTGTGGCGCGGCCTTTCCGGCACGATCGCCATGTTGTTGTTCTTCCACTGCATCACCGTGCTGCCGCTGGCCACCGCCATCACGCTCAACTACACCTCCTCGCTGTTCATCTCGGCCTTGACCGTGCTGGTGCTGAAAGAGAAGTTCCATATGCCGCTCAGCAGTGCACTGGCGGTCGGTTTCATCGGCGTGGTGCTGTTGCTGCATCCCACACTCGAGCAGGACCAGTTCGCCAGCGGTCTGCTGGGATTGGGCTCCGGCTTCCTCGCCGCCATCGCCCTGCTCAATGTGCGCCAGTTGGGGATACTGGGCGAACCGGGGATGCGCGTGGTGTTCTATTTCAACCTGATCGCCACCTTTGCCAGCGGCATCTGGATGTTGCCGGGCACGCTGCACCCGGTCGCCCTGGCCGACCTGCCGTTGCTGGTCGCGCTCGGCGCCTCCGCCACTTTCGCGCAGCTCGCCATGACCCGCGCCTACCGCACCGGCCACACGCTGGTGGTCGGCAGTCTGGCCTACAGCACCATCGTGTTCTCGGCCCTGTTCGGCCTGTTGCTGTGGCAGGAACTGCTGAGCCTGAGCGCCTGGCTCGGCATCGCGCTCATCATCGCCAGCGGCATGTTAAGCTTGCGTCTGGGTGCAACCAACACTGGGATAAGCAAATGATCACCATCGAAGAAAAGAGCAATCTGGTCAACATCGCCGTCATGGGCGAATTCTCCATCACCGATTTCAAGCAGTTCGAGGAACACGCGCTGTACAAACTCAAGGGCGGCGGCAAGATCAACCTGCTGTTCGATCTGCGCGGCATGCTGTCCTACACCCCGGATGTGGCCTGGGAAGAGATCAAGTTCTTCAGCCGCGAACACAACCACGATTTCAGCAAGATCGCCGTCGTCACCGACGACCAGTGGCTCACCTGGCAGGCCTGGCTGTCGCGCCTGTTCGTGGATGCGGACATCCGCGCCTTCGGCGATTACGCGCAAGCGCAGGACTGGGCCCAGAAATAATCCTCACGGCGCAGCCAGTCGAGATGAGTACCCGCAAACCGTTTGCGACCGTCTCGCTGGCTTTGGCCTTGTCGGCCTGCGTCGTCGTTCCGGTTGAAGACGAAGTCGCCGCATCCTCCTGCGACACCTATACCAAAAGCATGACGCTCAAAACGGTCACCGCCAATGGCGGCGGCCTGCATTGCCGTGATGAAGCCTGCCTTGCCGTGATACTCGCGGTATCCGCCGGCAGCCTCATCGTCTCGGGCAGTATTGTGCTGACCAACAACACCGTACATTGGCTGGAATATCAGGGCAGCTGCGACGACAGCTTCCTGAATACCACCAAGCAGCGCTTCCTCGATTCGCTGGACGATCCCAAACCGGTCTCCGCCAAACTGCTGGCGCAATAAAAAAGCCCGCATCTCTGCGGGCTTTTTTAATTCCACCGGAGCCGAAATCACTTCAGCTTGGTTTCCTTGTATGCAACGTGCTTGCGTGCCACCGGGTCAAACTTCATGAATTCAAGTTTTTCCGGGGTAGTACGCTTGTTCTTGTTGGTGGTGTAGAAATGCCCCGTACCAGCGGAGGATTCCAGTTTGATCTTTTCGCGTGCGCCTTTTGCCACAGTAATTCTCCTTTAGATCTTCTCGCCGCGGGCACGCATTTCGAACAGGACAGCGTCGATGCCGTTCTTGTCGATGGTGCGCAGTGCAGCATTGGTCAGGCGCAAAGACACCCAACGGTTTTCAGACTCAACCCACAAGCGGCGGCGTTGCAGATTCGGCAAGAAGCGGCGCTTGGTTTTATTGTTTGCATGGGAGATGTTGTTGCCCACCATGGGCTTCTTCCCGGTTACTTGACAGACGCGTGCCATGACAATCACTCCAACCATTTTTCAAAGAGGCGCGGATTCTACATAAACACCCGCAAAGACACAACCCAAAGTTTCATTTCCCTTTTCTATAGAGGGCCGACTGGGCGTGAGCCTGCAAACCCTCGCCAAAAGCCAGCACCGAGGCTATTTCGCCCAGATTTTGGGCCCCCTGGGGGGAAACCTGGATCAGGCTGCTGCGTTTCTGGAAGTCATAGACCCCCAGCGGCGAGGAAAAACGCGCCGTTCCGGAGGTCGGCAGCACGTGATTCGGGCCCGCGCAGTAGTCTCCCAGCGATTCGGAGGTGTAACGCCCCATGAAGATGGCGCCGGCATGCTTGAGCTTGTGCAGCCAGGTCTGCGGGTCGCCCACGGACAGTTCCAGGTGCTCCGGGGCGATGCGGTTGCTGATGCGGCAGGCTTCGTCCAGGTCGGCCACATGGATCAGCGCGCCGCGGTTCTCCAGCGCGGTCCTGATGATGTCCTTGCGCGGCATCTGTTCCAGCAGCTTGTCGGCACTGGCCGCGACCGCATCGATAAAGGCCGCGTCCGGCGACAGCAGGATGGCCTGCGCCAGCTCGTCGTGCTCGGCCTGCGAGAACAAGTCCATCGCCACCCAGTCGGGATCGGTCTTGCCGTCGCAGATAACGAGAATCTCGGACGGGCCGGCGATCATGTCGATGCCGCAGACACCGAACACGCGGCGTTTGGCGGAAGCCACATAGGCATTGCCGGGACCGACGACCTTGTCCACCTTGGGGATGCTCGCCGTACCGTAGGCCAGCGCCGCCACCGCCTGCGCCCCGCCGATGGTGAACACGCGATCCACGCCGGACAGGTGCGCCGCCGCCAGCACCAGCTGGTTCTTCACGCCGTCCGGCGTGGGCACCACCATGATGAGCTCGGCCACGCCAGCCACCTTGGCCGGCAGGGCGTTCATCAACACGGAAGAAGGATAGGCCGCCTTGCCGCCGGGCACATACAGGCCGACGCGGTCCAGCGGTGTGACCTGCTGGCCGAGCATGGTGCCGTCTTCGTCGAGGTAGTTCCAGGAGACCTGGATCTGTTTCTTGTGGTATTCGGTCACCCGGTGCGCGGCTTTTTCCAGCGCGGACTTCTGGTCGGCAGGCAGGCCATCGAACGCCGCCTTCAGCTCCGACTTGGGCAATTCCATCGCGGCAGCATCGGCCAGCGGCAGGCGGTCGAACTTGCGCGTGTATTCCAGCACGGCAGCATCGCCGCGCAGTTTGACGTCGGCGATGATGGCGGCAACGGTCGCTTCCAGCTTCTCGTCGGCAGTCTCTTCGAAGGCCAGCAACTTGCTCAACCTGGCATCGAAATCGGCCTGTTGGGTGGATAGTCTCGTGATGTTCACTTTACGGCTCCGGCAAAAGCATCCAGCATGGGTTGTATGGTCGCCCGCTTGAGTTTCAGCGAGGCCTGGTTCACCACCAAGCGCGAGGATATCTGCACGATCTCTTCCACTGCCTTGAGGTCGTTGGCTTTCAGGGTGGCGCCGCTGCTCACCAGATCGACGATGGCATCGGACAGGCCCACCAGCGGCGCCAGCTCCATCGAACCGTACAGCTTGATGAGGTCGACATGCACGCCCTTGGAGGCGAAGTGCTCGCGCGCGGTCTTCACATATTTGGTCGCCACGCGCAGACGCGCGCCCTGCTTCACCGCCGACTCGTAATCGAAGCCGTTGCGCACGGCGACCATCATGCGGCACTTGGCGATATTCAGGTCCAGCGGCTGGTACAAGCCCTCGCCGCCGTGTTCGTTGAGCACATCCTTGCCCGCCACGCCCATATCCGCCGCGCCGTATTGCACGTAGGTCGGCACATCGGAAGCGCGCACGATGATCAGGCGCACATCGGCACGGTTGGTCGGCAGGATGAGCTTGCGCGAAGATTCCGGGTCTTCCAGCGGCGTGATCCCTGCGGCTTTCAGCAGCGGCACGGTCTCTTCGAAGATGCGGCCTTTGGATAAGGCAATGGTGATCATTTCTTCAACTTTCTCTTATTTCATTCGGCGAATGTTAGCACCGAGCTGCGACAGCTTGCTTTCGATATGCTCGTAGCCACGGTCCAGGTGGTAGATGCGGTCGATGACAGTTTCGCCCTGCGCCACCAGCCCGGCTATGACCAGACAGGCGGAAGCACGCAGGTCGGTCGCCATCACGGTCGCGCCTTCCAGATGATCCACGCCCTTGACCACCGAGGTGTTGCCTTCCACGTCGATCATGGCGCCGAGACGGCGCAGTTCCTGCACATGCATGAAGCGGTTCTCGAAGATAGTCTCGACCACCATCGCGCTGCCTTCCGCGATGCAGTTGAGCGCCATGAACTGCGCCTGCATGTCGGTGGGAAAAGCGGGATGCGGCGCGGTGCGCACGTTGACCGCTTTCGGGCGTCCGCTCATTTCCAGATGGATGGTGTCGCCCGCGACCTTGATCTTGGCACCCGCTTCGGTGAGTTTCTCCAGCACCGTTTCCAGAATATCGGCACGCGTCTCGCGCAGGGTGATGCTGCCGCCGGTCGCCGCCGCCGCCACGAGGAAGGTGCCGCTCTCGATGCGGTCCGGCATGATGTGATGCGTCGCGCCGTGCAGTTTGTCCACACCGGTGACGGTGACGGTGTCGGTGCCGTCGCCGCTGATCTTGGCGCCCATGGCGCGCAGACAATTGGCCAAATCGACGACCTCGGGCTCGCGTGCGGCGTTCTCCAAAGTGGTCACGCCATCGGCCAAAGCTGCCGCCATCATCAGGTTCTCGGTGCCGGTGACACTGACGATGTCGAAGAAGATGCGCGCGCCCTTAAGACGCTTGGCCTTGGCGTGGATGTAGCCGTGTTCGATGGCGATCTCGGCACCCATCGCCTGCAGGCCCTTGATGTGCAGGTCGACCGGGCGCGAGCCGATGGCACAGCCGCCGGGCAGGGAGACCTTGGCATCACCGAAGCGTGCCACCAGCGGACCCAGCACCAGGATGGCCGCGCGCATGGTCTTCACCATGTCATAGGGCGCTTCCCAGTTGTCGATCTTGTCGCCCTTGAAAGTGATCTCGCCTGTCGCTGCTTCCGCGACCACGCCCATCTGCTGCAGCAGTTTGCGCATGGTGCCGACATCGTGCAGCTCGGGCAGATTGGTCAGGCGCAAGGTCTCCGCGGTCAACAATGACGCGCACATGATGGGTAGCGCCGCGTTCTTGGCGCCGGAGATGCGCACTTCACCGCGCAATGGTTTGCCGCCCTGGATAGCTAGTTTTTGCATGGGTGTTCTTCTCGCCGACGATGCGGCATTTATTGGGGTGAGTGGTTCAACGGCAGCGCATCGGCCACGCCATACAGGCCGGCGAGGCTGCGCAGGTTGTCGGGGATATTGACCAGATTCAGCTTGGCATCATGTCGTTGCGCATTGCGCAGCCAGCCCAGCAACAAACTTACCGCGGCGGAATCCGCCGCCTCGACCTGTGCCAGATCGATCGTCCAGTTCTTTCCTTCCAGCGGTTGCATGGCGTCGCTGAACGATGCACCTATGCTGTCCATAGTCAGACGGCCGGACACGATCAGATGGTCGCCTTCGCGCCGGATCATTTCGACTCTGCTTTCTGTGCCACGGCAGCGTTGTCCGCCGCCGCCTTGTTCTTGTCGACCAGCGTCTTGATCAGGCCGTCGATGCCGACTTGCTGAATCTGGTCGGCGAAGGTGCCGCGATAACTGGTCACCAGACTCACCCCCTCCACGGTCAGGTCGTACACCTTCCAGCCGGTCGGTGTCTTTTCCATGTCGTAATCCACCATGATCGGCTGCTGCGACCCCGGCTTGATGATTTCGGTCTTGATGGTCACTTCGGTTGCGCCGCTGTCCAGCTTGGCCGGCCTGACTTCGATGATCTGGTCGCGATAGGAAGTGAACGCCTTGGTGTAGGTGCGCACCAGCAGTATGCGGAACTCCGACTGCAGGGCCTGTTTCTGCTCGGGCGTGGCGACGCGCCAACCCTTGCCCACGGCCAGCTTGGTCATGCGCTCGAAGTTGAAATGCGGCAGCACCTTGGCATCCACCAGCTCCAGCATCTTCTTCTGGTTGCCCGCGCGCAGTTCCTTGTCGGCGCGCACGATGTCGAGCACCTCGCGCACCGTTTCCTTGATCAGCACATCGGGCGCGGGCGGTTCGGCGCGCGCAACAGACGCCGCCAACAGCAGCCAGGCACCACAAAACAACGCGATAGTCTTTTTCATGTCAGATGTTTTCCGGTTATCACTTCGCATCGGCAGTCGAGGTGAAGAACTTGCCGATCAGGTCTTCCAGCACCACCGCCGATTGCGTCTTCTTGAATTCGTCCCCGCTCGCCAGCATCACGTCGTCGCCACCCGGCAGCAGACCGATGTATTGTTCGCCCAGCAGGCCGGAAGTCAGGATGTTGGCAAAGGTGTCCTTGGGGAACTGGTAGCGCTTGTCGATGCTCATGGTCACCCTGGCTTCATAACGCTCGGTGTCCAGCACGATGCTGGTCACCCGCCCCACCAGCACGCCGGAGCTGCGCACCGAGGCGGTCGGCTTCAGACCGCCCACGTTGGTGAAGTGCGCCTGCAGCACGTATGACTCCGATACGTTATAAGTGCTCAAGTTCCCGACCTTCAGCGCCAGCACCACCAGCGCGCCGAGACCCGCCACCACGAAAGCGCCTACCCACAGATCCAATGTCGTACGTTCCATAACCTTAAGCTCCTTGAAACATGAATGCGGTCAAAATGAAATCCAGCATCAATATCGCCAGCGACGACTGCACCACGGTGCGCGTCGTCGCACCCGACACGCCTTCCGCCGTGGGCGGCGCATCGTAACCTTCGAACAGGGCGATGGCAGTGACTGCCAGGCCGAACACGAAACTCTTGATCACGCCGTTCAGCACGTCATGCTGGAAGTCCACAGAGGCCTGCATCTGCGACCAGAACGAACCCTCGTCCACGCCGATGATCACCACGCCGACCACATAACCGCCGAACACGCCCATCGCCGAGAACATCGCCGCCAGCAACGGCATGGAGATCACCCCGGCCCAGAAACGCGGCGCCACGACGCGCGCGATCGGGTTGACCGCCATCATCTCCATCGCGGCGATCTGCTCGGTGGCTTTCATCAGGCCGATCTCGGCGGTCATCGCCGATCCGGCACGGCTGGCGAACAGCAGTGCCGCCAGCACCGGTCCCAGTTCGCGCACCAGGCTCAGCGCCACCAGCGAACCCAGCGCCGATTCGGAACCGTAGCGCTTCAGCGTCTCGTATCCCTGCAGACCCAGCACCATGCCGACGAACATGCCCGCCACCAGGATGATGATCAGCGACATCACGCCGCTTGAGAACATCTCTTTCACGATCAGGCGGAAGCGTTTGAAGCTGGGGCCGGAATAGAACAGCGTCATCACGAAGAAACGCGTGGCGTATCCCGTGCGCCATACTGCATTGACGGTGCGGTTTCCGATGACTCTCAGACTCTTTACGATAGGCATCAGGCAGTTACTCCCAGATCTGTACGGTAATCCCCGCCGGGATAGTGGAACGGCACCGGACCGTCCATCTCGCCGTGCACGAACTGGCGCACGAACGATTTATCGGATGCCTGGATCTCGTCCGGCGTGCCTTCGGCCACGATCACGCCGTCGGCGACGAAATAGATGTAATCGACGATCTTCAGCGATTCCTGCACATCATGCGTCACGATCACCGAAGTCGCACCCAGCGCATCGTTCAGCCGGCGGATCAGGTCGCCCACCACCGTCAGCGAGATCGGGTCCAGGCCGGCGAACGGCTCGTCGTACATGATCAGCATCGGGTCCAGTGCCACGGTGCGCGCCAGCGCCACGCGCCGCGCCATGCCGCCGGACAGCTCGGACGGCATCAGGTCGTGCGTGCCGCGCAAGCCCACGGCATGCAGCTTCATCATCACCAGGTCATGGATCAATTCCTCCGGCAGATCTGTGTGCTCGCGCATCTGGAATGCAACGTTGTCATACACCGACATGTCGGTGAACAACGCACCGAACTGGAACAGCATGCCCATCTTGCGACGCATCTCATACAGACCTTCCTGGTCCAGTTCATGCAGTATCTGCCCGTCCACCTTGATATGCCCGCTGGTCGGCTTGAGTGCACCGCCGATGTGGCGCAGCAGCGTCGTCTTGCCGCAGCCGCTGGGCCCCAAGATGCAGAAACTCTCGTAGGGTTGCACCTCAAAACTAACGTCCTCCAAGGCTATGACCTTGCCGCTGTTATAGCTCTTGGTGAGATGTCTGACGGCGATCTTTGCCATAAGGTGATGGGCCTATCAGGGGGCCGGCTTTTCCAACAGACCCTTCACCTCCTGGAGAAATCTAGCCGCGACCGCGCCATCGGTAACGCGGTGGTCGGAAGAAAGAGTCATGGTCATCATGGGCCGGGCCGCGATGGCGCCATCATGGGGAACCGCGCGAGGGGCCACCTGGCCGACGGCCAAGATAGCACATTGGGGCGGATTAATTATAGCCACAAAGGTGTCGACGCCGAACATGCCTAAATTCGATACCGTAAAGGTTCCACCCTCGTAG